>NZ_JBEOYO010000003.1:0-382031 GCF_040297125.1 Streptomyces sp. NPDC001868
TCGGCCTCGGCCTGCCGGATCCAGTTGCGCAGGGCCTCGTGATGCACACCGAGTTCCTCGGCCATGCGGCGGATCACGGGCTTCGGCTCGGCGGTCCGGTACATCCGCACCGCACGCTCACGCAACTCCAGTGGGTACTTCCTCGGGGCAGGCATCGTCTGGGCTCCTCTCATGAGACCCATCTGACCTGCTGTCACCTTTCCCCGCATCTCGGGGTGCCTCTGTGTCTTGTCAAGTCGCTTGAGGCAGCGGCTGTTTGGACCTGCGTTCGTCGGCGGTCATGACGCGCCATACATGGTCGGCGAGACGGCGCTTCAGGCAGCGTTTGGCTTCCCTTGGTGTCTTTCCTTCGGAGAGTTTCCGCTGGTAGTAGGCATGTCCTGGGGAGTTCGGCATCCTGATCTGAGTGACGGCGATGGTGTGGAGGACGGAGTTGAGCTGGCGGTCGCCGGAGCGTGAGAGCCGGTGGCGGGTCTTGTCCGCGCTGGCGATCTCGACCGGGGCGACGCCTGTGTAGTTCGCGAACGCCGCCGCAGTGGCGAACCGGCTGGCGCGTCCGACGCGGCCCGCGAGCCGTGCCGCCAGCACCGGCCCGACGCCGGGCGTGTTCATCAGCGTGCTGCCCGAGGACTCGACCAGTTCCTCCATGCGTACGGCGTTCTCCGCCAGCCGCTTGTCCAGCGCCCGGATCTCCGTGACCAGGTCGCGGGCAAGGTCCTTGCGGACCTTTTCGACGTCGCCGGCGGAGCGGACCGTGCGCAGCAGGGCGGCGGCCTGGTCCGCCGACAGCTGAGGCGGAGCCCCGCCGGGCAGCAGATCACGCAGCACAGCGTGCAGCTGGTTGACGGTCCGGACCCGGGCCTGGGCGAGGTTGACGCGTCGTTCGTCGAGCAGGGCCAGGGCCGTGGCGTGGTCGTCCGCGTTCACCTCGCGCCCGTCTCCGTGGATGTGGGCCGTGGCCGCGGCGGCAGCATCGATCCGGTCGTTCTTGCGGCCACCGCCACGGGTGAGTTGACGGACGCGGCTGGTCGCCGAGGCGGGTACATCGACGACAGTCTCGCCCCGGGTGACGAGCCACTGGGCCAGATGGCGGCCGAGCCCGTTGGCGTTCTCCACCACCCACTTGCGCTGCGGCCAGCGGCGGCCCCAGGTCAAGAGCCGCCGGTAGTCCGCCAGGTTCGCGTCGATCCTCAGCGAGCCCGCCTGCTGATTCGAGACAGGGTCGACTGCGGTGGCGGTGTGAGTGGACTTGTGCGGGTCAACACCGAGCAGTATCACGGGAGTTCGTTCCTCACGGCCGGACGACAGGACGTCCACGGCCGACACGCCGACTTCGGGAACCGCTGCCGGGACACGCCTCTGTTGAGTCAGACCGTGGCCGGACACCGGGCCGGCGGCACACCCCGAGCGGGCCAGCCCCAGAGGGGCGGCAGGAACCTCACGAGCCATCCAACCCGGCGTCCTACGGAAACGCTACGAGCGGCCAACCCGACCGCGCTCCGCTACGGCCAATACAAGTCGGGAACCTCACCGAAGAACACGGCGGCTAAAGGGGGGTGGCCGGATAGGGGTCTTCGGACCAGCAGGTCTCGGGACGCCGAATGGCTCCGCACCCACCCCCCTCACAACCTTCTGATCCGTAGCTCTAGCGAGATCGGGCAGCGACGTCCATGCCAGTCGCTTCGAGGGCCCACAGGGACACTACCGGGCGCCCGGTTGCGGTACCCCGCTGCTGTACCGCTGGCCGGACTGCCAGTCACTCCTGGCCTACCCCTCGACCACCTTGAACGCGTTCAAAAAAGGTGTCACTATGCGCTATGCCCTTCGTGGTCACCTCTCCTTGGCACCGACTCGGCCGTGTCGGCTTGTGCATCGCTGATGCCGTCGGTCGCTACCTGCTGATCTGGGTGGCGGCATGGCTCGTCTATGCCCTGACAGCTCCCCGCCAGCACGAGCTTGTGTCCTACCTGCCTCGCACCCGCTCGTACTGGGAGGACACCGCCTACTACCTGTGGGACGACTCCATTGCCTCGGTGGGGCTCATGGTGGGCATCCCCTCGCTGCTCGTAATCCTGTTGTTCGGGCTGCTCAACAAGCGCAAGGGGGCGGCATTCCGTATCCGTCTGGCGGGGCTCCTCCTCCTGCCCACATGGTTCTTGCTCTTCCAGAACTTCGTGGCGCTCCTCTTCGTCCCAGTCCTGACGCAGATGGCCTTCGCGCTCTGCCTGATGCCGGTTCCCCTGGTTCGCTTCCCTGCGAAGGCCGAGGACTGATTGCCCAGGCGGGCGCGCGCCCCGTGGTGGCGGATGGACAACGCCTTTCGGATCGACAGGCATAACCCTGGCTTCCCCGCACAAGTGCGGATGCGATTCGCCCACAGCACCTGAGCGATCTTTAAAAACGTCGTGGCGCGAGTCACCGTGGGTTCAAATCCCACACCCACCGCCAGATGAAACGGCCCCTGACCAGGCAATTGGTCAGGGGTCGTCGTCGTGCGCGGTTCCCGCTCAGCACCGTGGTTCCCGTGGCTTCCCGCTGGATCGGGCACGGATGGGGCACGTGCACCTTCTGATCCGTAGCTCTACGGATGTCGGTCATGGTGGTCATGCATGATGCTGCGCGGCCTTCAACGACCACTGTTGGGCGCGGACGGTTGCTGTGCGTGCTGTACCTCGCTGCCGTCTCGATTCCTGAACCCGTCAGTTGCCGACTGCCTGGACCACTACGCGCCGGGAGCCCGGTACTGAACTTGCCCGGCTTTGCGCAGGGCATCCATGGTTTCGTCGACGGTCAGGAGAACGGTCGTCTCGAACGAGTCGAGTGCGCCGCCTCCGCTGATCGCCAAGGCGACCGCAGCCATGGAGACGTTGTCCGGAGCCTCCCACAGGTTGTAGCCGTCGCGGGTGCCGAACGCGTACCAGAAGCCGTGGAGCTTGCCGCCGACGGACTCGATGTACGACTGAGCGGCCTTTGTGCGGTCCTCGGGGTGGCCGATGAGTCTCGCCCAAGTCTCCGGCGTGTAGCTGAACCTCGATAGATAGAGCGGCATCATGTCTCCCTTTCGTCCCCGCTAGGGATGCCCCTGCGGGATGGGACACGCCTCCGAGGTCATCCGCGTATCCCCCGAACGGCCGGGGTGATGACTGGCATGGCCCCTGCCGGTGAGGGGCCCGACCGCTGCGGAACCACAGCATTGATGCCCTCAGCTTGGGCAGCTGCGATCATTTACGGCAGGTTGGACGCTGACCTTGGCGAACGGCTAGGGATGCGTCCTGTCGCACGCGGCTCCTTTCACCGTGACTCCCCGCTGTTCCCCGCTCGATCTGGTGCGCTTGTGGTGCGGCCTGTCTCAGGCGCGGTGTCCGGGGCGCCTTGAGACTTCGTCCTTCGTCGGCGTCGGCGCCAGCGCTCCGACAGTTCGCCGGTCGCGATGGAAGCAGCAGCCACGCCGCCACAAATTGTCCAGCTCTTGGGATCGTCGTCGATGACCATGCTTATGAGGCGGAAGACCACTGTTGTCAGGCCCCACCAGACGACAAACCAGGCTGCCGCACCGAGCCATCTACCTCTGTCGTTCACGGGCCAAAGGTAGCGGCCGGTTGCAGGTCTACCGGCGTGCGTCCGGACAGCCTTCTGATCCGTAGCTCTATAGAGATCGGTCACTGGAGGCCATACAGGCCGCGGCGAGGATCGTGAGGGCCGGTGACGGTCGCTGCTGGTTGCCGGGGTTGCTGTGCGTCGTTGCGGTACAGCAACGACTACCAGTCCCGCCAGTCATCCGTGATCTCCGTGCGGGTGATGCCTCGCCTCGCCGCCAGAGCAGGGACGTCGATGCCGTGCTCGGTCAAGGTCTGATCGATGTAGAGGCACAGCTGTTCACGCTCTTCCGTTTCGTAGCCGGCGCCGTCGTGGTCCTCGTTGATCTCGTTCAGCGCCACCACGACACGCTCGATCGCTTTGAAGGCCTGCTCGTCGTCCTGGTCCCGGAGCGCGTCCACATCCAGCTCGAACGCGCGCAGGGCTCCGTCCGTCGCTCCCAGGAGCGAACCGGGGAAAAGCTCCGCCAGGAAGGCATCGCTCGGGTCCCGTGTCCCCGCCGCAACCTCCGCTGCCTCTTCGTCCACACGCGCACGCCAACGTGCTGATGGTCTGATTGCCATGTCCTGGACCGTAAGCCCAGGCTCTGACAGTGCCGCTGCCGCGCACTCTTTCCAACTGTGGTGGCGGGTCCTTGGGCTGAGAACGGGGCCGTTCACCTGCGTTCATGGGCGGCTGGCTGACGGCGTGGTGATGGCTAGCGGTCTCGCCTGAACGGCCGTGAACGGCGCTCAATGAGACGGAAACTGAGACGGACGTGACCGGCCTGACCTGGGCATCGTGCACAACCTCGAAAGTCGGTCGAGCTGATCAGCTCGGCGCGAGCAAGGTCCCCGAGGGAGCACTTCAGTCGCGTGGTGACCCGTATGGTCGCCACTCAGATGCGGTAGGAGTCGCCTACAGAGGCTGCGGGCATGGAATGGCTCAGCGTGGATATCGCGAACTTGATCTTGGATTTCGTCGAATCACTGTTCTGGCCCGCCGTCGTCCTGTTCTCGCTGCTGCTGTACCGAGGCGATATCAGCGATGCGATTCGGCGCCTCAAGGGTCTTGCCACCCCGGTGGGGAACGCCGAGTTTGCCGAGGCGGCACGAGTGCTCCTGGATGAAGCTGCGGCCAAGACCAAGACGGTTGTCTCAGCGGGATCGAAGCGCGGTGTTCTGCGGCGATTGGAGTACGCAGCAGACATCCTCAAGGGGGGTCGGCTGCTTTGGGTCGATGATCACCCTGAGGGCAACACATCGCTGGTGGAGCTCCTCCGCACCGCAGGCATGGAGGTGGACACTGCCGTCTCGACGGCTGACGCTCTCTCGCGGCTCCGCCGCCGTTCGTACGACCTCATCTTGAGCGACACTGGGCGTCAGGACGATCAAAGCGCTGGCATCAGCATGCTTCGGGATCTCGACGAACTCGGCATTGATACGCCAGTGGTGCTCTACACCTTTGGGTTCGACTACCAACGGGGCTTCCCTCGCCGGGCCTTCGCCGCTACCGACCGGGAGTGGGGGCAGCGGCTTCGGGCCCTGTCGGCGACTGATGCGACACCGGACAAGGGCGCTGGTGTGCGCCCCCGTCCGGTGTCGTTGATGTCAGTTGTGGATGTCAGAAGTCTTCTGATCCATTGCCCTACCCAGAGTCCCCCGGCCCCGGCGTCCAGTAGGCCGTCTCCCGGTCCGCGAGCTGCCGGAGCGGGCCGTGGGCGAGCTTCCTCCCGTGCCAGAACACCTCCGCCGTCGTGCGGTACGAGGACGGGGGGAACGGCTCCCGACCAGCTGACACTCAAGGCATGGAGGACAGCGGGACAGAGAACAGGACACGCTCACGGATCACGCTCGACTGCCAGCCCGAATTCGCGTCGTCGACCCATTGCCCCGACGCGTTCGCGGCCCATTCCGTCTGGCTCCAGACGGTCTTGCCGTTCCACCAGAGGGACATGCCCTGCGAATGGGCCGCCCAGCAGGCTCCGGCCGAGTCCGTTCCCGAGCAAGTCGTCGTCGTTCTGCCCTGTGCGTCTCGGTTGTAGTAGACACCTTGCTGCCCCGGGCCGCCCCGATGCTTGGGCATGTACCAGGACCGCTTCCCCGTGGCCGGGTCCGTGTACCAGAGGGCCCCCTGCACACCTGACACATCGGCGGTGAACATCTCCGAGACGTTGGCATGTCCGGAGGCGTCCACCTCCAGTGGCATTCCGGCCTCGGACGGTGCGGCCAGACGATAGCTCCAGGTGCGGCCGATCTTCGGGGCGCTGGAGGACTGCCACTCGTTCAGGACGATGCTGTCCGGCGTGGCGCTCCGGTCCACGGACATGGAGGCCGCGCAGGAGATTCCCGTGGCCGTACCGCAGCCGCCGCTCTTCAGCCCATAGGAACCGATGGCCGGCATGACGTATTGATATCCGTGAGCCGAGTACCCTCCGCTCACTCTGCCGATGGGGTTGTCGTTGACCGTCGCCTGCAGAATGTGCTTCATGGAGAAGACGAAGAGGGCGTTGTCACTTGCGTCGTCCCCCTTCGCGGTGATCATCAGCTTGTCGCCGAACCAGGCCATGCCGCCGATGTTGGCGCCGAGGTTGTCGAAGTTCGCGCCCCCTTCTGTGGGTACCACGAGCAGAACCCAGCGGTACTTCATCGCGGTCGGGTCATTCGCGTCGATGAACGCCACGCGAGTCAGGTTGCGGCTGTTGGGATACTTCGTCTGCGATGCGTCGTATTTCTTGAAGAAACCGTCGTCGTTGGACTTCCACCCCGAAAGGATTACCTTGTTGGTTCCCCACAGCCCGTCATTGTCGGCGTCACCCGATGAGGTCAGCCCTTGGGGGAGCCACCGCTGGGTGGTCGCGTCTCCGGTGTCCCAGCAGTAGCCGGAGGAATAACCGGGCTTGACGGGGAGCGCTTTGGCCTCTCTTGCCGCACACTGGCCCGAACTGACCGACTTCATGGAGTGATTGGCGCTGGCAAGTACGTCTGCCACACCGACATTGGGAAGTCTGGAGTCCAGCTCGGCAATAGTGGCGGCCGAGACCCGCCGCTCCTGCAGCCTGTGATTCGCCAGATCGGTGGAGCTGGTCACCTTTCTGACTTCGTCGTACACGTCGGCGGCTTGGGTTGTGCCGCCACTCGTCGCCACCAGGAGCACTCCTGCGGCGGCGGACATTATCCGAGTCGTTTTGCTGATTGCAGGTCTCACGAATCCCCCGTCATCCAATAACTCGTGGACTGCCATAAGAACATCGCATGAATTACGTGTCAACGTGCCTAAATCGACACAGGGCAGGACCGGGTGAGCGGCACGGCCCCGTACCCGGCGGACATCCACCGGATACGGGGCCGAGCACGCCGACCTGTCCATCGATCGTCAGCGCCGCTTCACATCCCCCTTCCCACAAGCCAGACCATCCCTGTTCCGGTCCAGCTTCAGTGGGTCGTCCTTGCCGTTGACCTTCAGGCGGCCGTAGTCGTTCTCCTTCAGCCACTCGCAGCGGGAGGCCGTCGTCTTCTTGACCTCCGCCGGGAAGGCCGTCGGGACGCAGACGTTCGCCGTGCCGTAGTGGCGGTCGCAGCCGGAGACGGTCGGGCTGACCTTCTTGGACTTGGTCTTTTTCGCCGGGCCCGTGGTCTTGCCCTTCAGGGCGTCCGCGAA
This sequence comes from Streptomyces sp. NPDC001868, assembly GCF_040297125.1. Taxonomy (NCBI): domain Bacteria; kingdom Bacillati; phylum Actinomycetota; class Actinomycetes; order Kitasatosporales; family Streptomycetaceae; genus Streptomyces; species Streptomyces sp. NPDC001868. Next base: position 7,237 of record NZ_JBEOYO010000003.1, read on the forward strand.
GTCGTGGATGTGGGCCGAGGGGGCGTCGCCGGAGGCCTGGGCCAGGGCGGAGGGGCCTTGGAGGTGGACCCATTCGGCCACCGAGGGGACGCCGTTGGCGTCGACCGCGAAGAGCATGTACCAGCCGGGCGGGGCCAGGTTGGGGTTGCTCGTCACGTTCAGGTCCACGTTGTTGCCGTCGACCGAGAGCGGCAGGTCCACGAAGCGTTGGTTCGGGTCCGAGGAGTGGGTCACGGCCGCGGGGCGGATCAGTTCCGCCTTCGCGATCGGGCGGTCCACCGTGATGCGCTGCGTGTCGCCGTACACCCACTCCTTGTCGATCACCGAGGTGATGGAAGGACGCGCGCCCTTCAGCAGGTACGGCGGGGTGTAGATCGACACGTCGTGATTCCAGGTGCCGTTGCCGGGGTTGTCGCCCGTGGTCATGACACGGCCGTCCGGCAGCAGGAACGCCGAGGAGTGGTAGCCGCGCTCCTCCGGGTCCGTCGCCACCGGGTCGAAGGTGTTGGTGGCCGGGTCGTAGATCGAGGTCTCGTAGACCGGGTTGGCGCGGTTGTGCAGGGCGCCGCCCGTCTCCAGGACCTTGCCGTCGGGGAGCAGGACCGCCGAGACGTACATCTTGCCCTGGTCACCCGTCTGGGCGACCTTCCCGTTGCCCAGGTCCACCGTGCCCTGTGGGATCGGCGGGCCCGCGACGTACGCCGGGTTCGCGGCCTTCAGGTCGATGATGTCGGTGAGGCGGTTCGCCTCGGGGTTGGACTCGTTGTTGCCGCCGCCGATCGTCAGGACCTTCTGGTCCTGGGCCGGGGGCAGCAGCACACTCGCGGACTGGTCGCGCTCGTCCTTGTCCTGGAGACCCGGGATCTGGGTGACGGTGTTGGCGTCGTAGTCGTAGATCGCGGAGCCCGTGCCGGGGATGTTGTTGCCGAAGACATGGCTGCCCGAGTAGAAGAGGCGGCCGTCCTGCATCAGGATCATCGACGGGTACAGGCCCCAGTACGACCAGGTCTGGTTGACCTTCCACAGCGGCTGCCACTGCTGCTCGGCGTCCGACCACAGCTCGGCCGTCACCGAACCCGTGGAGTCCTCACGGAGGCCGCCGAAGGAGATGACGTCACCGTTGCCGAGGATCGTCGCCGACGGGTACCAGTGGCCGTCGTTCATGTCGTTCGTCTTGCTGTAGGTCTCGGTGACCGGGTCGAAGATGTACGAGTCCTTGTAACCCTGGTAGCCGATCGTGCCGTCCGCCGACGGGTAGCCCTTGTTGCCGCTCATGACGAGGACACGTCCGTCTTCGAGCTGGACGTGGCCCGCGCAGAACATGTCCTTGGGTGTGGGGATCTGCTTGTACGTGCCGTTCTTCGGGTCGTACACCGCGCTGGTGAACGTACCCGCCTCGAACATCTGCTCGCTGTTGCCGGAGCCGGCGATCAGCAGCACCTTGCCGTTGTTGAGGACGACGGAGTGCATGGAGCGGACCGGGTTCTGGGTGGGCAGGACGTCCCAGCGGCCGTTCAGGCACTCGTCCGGCGTGCCCGTGCACACCGGCTCGGGGACGGGGTCGGCGACCTGGTCCATCGTGTAGTCGTCGGTGGTGAGGGAGCCGGTGCCGTAGACGGAGGCGCCCCAGGTGATGCGGTCGGTGCCCGCCGGGATCGCGGGGGTGCGGACCGTGGCCTCGGTCCAACTCGCGGCCATGTCCAGCGTCTTGAGGTCGGTCCAGTACTGCCAGCCGGCCGTGGTGTCGTGCCGGAACAGGGTGACGGACGTGTCCGGGGTCGTGGACTTGTACCAGAAGGACAGGTCGTACTGCTTGCCCACCACGACCGACGGGGCGCAGGCCGCCGACTCGGTGATCAGGGCCTTGCGGTCGCCGGAGACCCGGCGGGTCAGCTCGACCTTCATGGCCTTGCTGCCCGAGTGGGCGCCCCCCACCGTGGTGAAGGTGAAGTCGTTGTCGCCCCAGCCCGACTTCTCCCAGCAGTACGGCATGTCGTCACTGCCGGCGGTCTCGAAGCCGGGGTTCTTGATGAGGTTGGCGGCGGACGCGGGTTGCGGTGAGATCAGCAACAGACCGGAGGCGAGGGCTCCGACCGCCAGCAGGGCGGTTCTGCGTCTGACCCTGGGTCTCGGTCTGTCCCACAGTCCCGGTCCGGATCTCGGTCCGGATCTCGGTCCGTGACCGACCCAGGCCGCCAAGCGGCCCTTCAGGCGGTCCATCAGATGGTTCTTCACGCGGCTCTCCTTGCCGGTTCGGCTGCCTGCTCGGCTGCCTTCCTCTCCTCGCCCTTCTCCTCGCCGCGCTCCCCACGGCGAGACTTCTTGCGAGGCAGATAGACGAGCGCCTCGGTCCCCACGAAGCGCAGGACGAACGTCGTCACCAGGGCGAGCGCGGTCGCGGGCAGTGCGCCCATGCCGAACTTGCCCACGAACAGGGCGATCAGTGGGATACGCAGCACCAGGTCGGCGTTGGCGAGCAACACGAACCGGCCGATGCGGTCCCACCCCTTGCGGTACTGACGCCGCTCGCGGAAGCACAGGTGCTCGATGAGGAAGAAGTTCCAGAGCACCCCGAGCTGGTTGGCGAGGATCTCGGCGGGGACGTAGTGCATACCGGCCGAGGTCAGGGCCCACAGGCCGGCGAGGTTGGGGATGAATCCCGTGACGCCGATCAGGCCGAAGACGACCATGCGGGCCAGCGGCGACGCGGTGCGCAGTCCGACGAGGTGGCGCAGGAACCTCAGGCCCTCCTGCGCGGTCGACTTGGACTCGCCGGCGTACCGGTCCTGGAAGACGAAGGGCACCTCCGTGACCCGCCGGGGGCGGCTGCGCACGGCGAGTTCGAGGAGGATCTTGTAGCCGAGCGGCTGGAGAACGTCGGCGGTGACCGCGCTGCGGCGGATCGCGAAGAAGCCGCTCATCGGGTCGCTGATGCCGTGCAGCCGGCGTGGGAAGAGGGACTTGGTGAGCCAGGTCGCGCCGCGCGAGACGGCCACGCGGTAGCTGCCCGCGAGTCCGGCCCGGCTGCCGCCCTTGATGTAGCGGGAGGCGACCACCAGACCCGCGGCCGACCGCTCCCCGGTCGCCACCAGATCCGGTACCAGGGACGGCGGATGCTGCAGGTCGCCGTCCATGACGACGATCCAGTCGGAGGTGGCCGCCTTGATGCCCTCGACGACCGCGCCGCCGAGCCCGCCGACCGGTTCGTCGCGGTGCAGCACGGTCACCGGGAACGGGCAGTCCTGCGCGGCCTTGTCGATCACCTCGGGGGTGTCGTCGGTGGAGTCGTCCACGAAGACGACCTCGCAGGGCAGCCGCCCGGGCACCGTCTCGGTGATCCGGTGCAGCAACTCCCGTACGTTGGCGGACTCGTTGAAGGTCGGTACGACGATGGTGACGGCGCCCGGCTCGGGAACCTCGGCGCCCCGCACAGCCGGATCGCCCAGTTCCCCGGGTGCGGTGGACTCATGACTTCCGCTGCTCATCGGTCGCCTCCAGCGGCCTCGGTCTCGCGGATCCGGTCGTCGCCACCGGTGGCCTCGGTGCCACCCGTGCGGTTGTCGTCGGTGGCCTCGGTGCCGGCTGCCCGGTCGTCGCCACCGCCCTCGATCCTGCGGATCTCGATGCGGTCCTCGCCGGTGCCGAAGGTGGCGACCGGCGTCGAGTTCTCCATCGCGCCCTTGACGTTGGGCAGGTCGACCGCGTCACGCCGTACGGTCGGGGAGGCCACCACGTAGTCGAGGTCGCGCCAGCCTCGCGGCATCGTCTTCGTCACCGCCGGGTCGAGGTCGGCCTTGTAGAACCAGATGACGCCGAGCCCGGGCTTGTAGCCCTCGTGGACGAGGTCGAGCCAGAGCGCGTCGTCGACGAGGACCCGGGTGCCCTCGGGGTCGTCGATCTCACTGCCGAGCCACTTCGCGGCCTCCTGGTAGGGGGCGTTGGCGTTGAAGGTCATCGCGGTGTGGTTGCCCTCGTACCAGCGCGGGACGACGTACACCGCCGCGGCGGCGGCCAGGGCGACGGCGACCGCGTGCCGTGCCCAGGTCAGGGCCCGCTTCTCGGTCGCGCTCCGCCATCTGCGCAGGACGCCGTGGGTGACGCTCGCCGTGCCGCCCGCGAGGACGAGGGCGAGGAAGGGCAGGGCCTGGAGGACGTACATCGCGGGCAGATAGCCGGGGCGCAGGGCCATTCCGGCGAGGATCGCGACGGCGAGCGCGGGTCCGGCGAGCGCTCTGGCGGTCACCGACCAGCGCCAGGTGATCAGCAGGAGCAGTGCGCCGGCGAGTCCGCCGAGGGGCAGGACGCGGTCGTAGTAGAGCCAGGACTGGAGGACGCCGTACGAGCCCGTGCCCTCGGTGAGGATGAAGCCGGAGCCGGGGCGGCTCATCTGGTAGACGATGCCGTCCCACAGCGACACATGGCCGGCGCCGGGCAGCAACTCGCCCTTGAGCAGGGCGAACAGCGGGTACGAGACGCCGATCAGGGCGCAGGCGGTGACGGCGCCGGTGATGGCGAACTTCCGGGTGTCGCGGTGGCTGTGCCGCCACATGGTGAGCAGCACGGCGGGCAGGACGAGGAGCATCGTCTCCTTGGTGAGCACGGCCGCGGCGGCGGCGAGGCCCGCGCCGAAGTGGTGCCAGAGGTGACGGCTCGGTGAGGCGGCGAGGCAGAACGCGAGGAGCGTCCACATCACCGCGATGTTGTCGAGGAAGATCTCCCGCTGGAGCACCACCGAGAGCGGGGACAGCCCGAAGAGGGCCATGCCGAGGCCGGCGGCCCAGCGGGGCAGGGAGAGGCGGCGGCCGAGGACGTAGACGAGGACGGCGCTGATCGCGCTGATCAGCAGCATCACCGCGCGCATCGAGCCGACGGTCATCGACTCGGGGGCGAGCTGGGCGGGTATCCAGGTCAGTACGGCGAGCTGGATCCAGCCGAGGGGCGGGTGGTCGTACCAGTAGGTGTAGTGGGCGAGCCCTCTGCCCTCCTGCACGGCCCAGGCCTGTGCGAGGTAGGTGCCCTCGTCGTCGCTGAGGGTCGGGTAGTCGGCGATGTTCCAGCCCTGCACGATCATGATCGCGACGAGGAGGAGACCGCAGAGCAGCAGGTCGACGCGCGAGTCACGCAGGCGGTGCGGGGTCGGCGGAGGGGAAACGGAAGGGGTTGTTCGACTGGTCGAACCGGCTGTGGGCGCAGCTGTCCGCTGCGCGGGGACCTTGACTTCCGTCTTGGTCGCCGCGGGAAGTGTGGAGGTCACGCAGGAACGTCCTCTCGGTTCACGTTCGCGAGATGTGCGCCGACGTGACTGGTCAACTCCCAGTCGTTGCGGCCGCGTTGCTCACGCCACACGGCTCGTACCGCGGCGAAGGCGAGGAGCACCTGATAGAAGGGGCCGCCCACGACGAGCTTGGCGTAGTGCACGAACCGCACGCGCAGGCCGTACTGCTTGCCGAAGTCGTGCAGTCCGACCAGCTCGAACACGAAGGTGACGAGGGCGGTGACGGCCGGCAGGAAGGTGATGAAGGCGACGCCGACGGGGACGTCGAGGAAGAGCGCGATGGCCACGTTGAGCGGGATGATCACCCCGGAGATCGCCTGGAGATACGGCGTCATCAGGGTGTAGCGGGCCAGCAACCGCTGGCGGAAGCCGGGCAGTTGCTTCCAGTCCTTCTTCCGGTACACCTGGAGGAAGCCCTGGTTCCAGCGGGTGCGCTGCTTCATCAGGGACATCAGGCTGCCGGGAGTCTCCTCCCGGGTCACCATGTCGGAGTCGTAGGCGACGACGACCTTCTTGCCGACGCTCGACAGCCGTACGCCCAGGTCGCAGTCCTCGGCGAGGCAGTTGGGGTCCCAGCCCTCGGCTTCGCGCAGCACGGCGGTGCGGACGAAGACGGTGTTGCCGCCCAGCGGGATGAACCCTTTCTGCGCGTGCAGATGGAGCCGGGACCGGAACCAGAAGAAGTACTCCAGGCAGTTGCGCAGGCTGTACCAGCTGGAGTGGAAGTTGATGAGCTGCACTCCGCCCTGGACGACGTCCGCGCCGGTCGTGCGGAAGGCGTGGTCGACGTGGGTGAGCAGCTCGGGATGGACCTGGTCCTCGGCGTCGAAGACCCCGACGACGTCGCCGCGGCAGTGCGGCAGCGCCGTGTTCATGGCCTTCGGCTTGTTCTTCTTCTCGTGGTGGTCGACCACCACGCGGACCCGAGGGTCGCGCTCCTCGGCGGCCCGGGCCACCGCGGTGGTCTCCGGGTCGTCGTGCCCGACGATCACGATGATCTCGAAGTCGTCGTGGCTGGATTCGAGCAGTCGTTGAATGGTGTGGTCCAGCACGGCCTGTTCATGGCGTGCCGGCAGCAGCAGTGAGAACGACACATGCTCGTCGCCGTCCGGTCTGCTGAAACGGGTGGAAGCGAGCACTTCGGGCGTTCGCCACGCGTGCATCTGCCACCACAGGGTGAAGGCCGCCATCCAGAACAAGGCCAGCGAGACGACGGCTATGAAGACAGACGTCAGCAAGATAGATCCCCCCGGATCCCAATACCCCCTGTCGCGACGGGAGTTCCTCCCGCCGCGTCACTGTGGAGAGAGTAGGGGGAAACTGTGAACCCTGGGGACCCTTCCGATAAAAAGCGTGTTTCCGTTCGGTAGAACACCTAATCGGACGTGTCCGCACACCATGCCGTTTCCGGTCAGTTGTGCACCCTTGCCCCGGTCCCTGACCGGCGAGTTTCAGCCGGTCGGAGCCGTTCCGAGGGTCGAACGCAACCGGTCGACATCGGTCGTCGGAGCATCACATGTGAAATTACGGCAGACGTACGCGGTCGGTTCACCGCCGACGAGCGGACGGTCGGCGAGCAACGGCAGTTCGTCACTGTCCGCCGTCCCGACGGCCACCACGGCGCCCGGCGCGGTCCCCAGCAACGCCGCCCGGTGCAGCTCCTCCGTCCCCGGATGCCCCTGCGGCCCTACGACGGCCACCTCGCGCGGCCCGTCGAGCAGCGCCTCGGCCGTGGCCAGCCCCCACCCGATGAACCTCGGCGCGCGCGGCCCCAGCGCCTTCACCACGCCCAACGCCCGCTCGGCGGCGGTCCGATGGGGCTCGGAACCGGTGTGCGCGGCATAGCTCAGCAGCGCCCCCGCCGCCGCGCTCCACCCGGAGGGCGTGGCGTTGTCGGTCGGGTCCTGGGGCCGCCGGATCAGCTTCTCCGCGTCGACGGCGGTGTCGTACAGCGCCCCGGACTCCTCGTCCACGAACCGTACGAGCACATGGTCGAGCAGGAACCCCGCGAACTCCAGCCACACCCCCTCCCCCGTGACCGACGCCAGTGCCAGGAACCCCTCCGCGACATCCGCGTAGTCCTCGAGCACCCCCGCGTTGGCCCCCACCTGCCCGTCCTTGCTGGTCCGCGCGAGCCGCGCCTTCTCGTCCAGATGCAGCCGTACGAGGAGGTCGGCGGCGGCGATGGCGGCGTCCACCAGGTCGGGGCGGTCGAAGTAGGCGCCGGTCTCGGCGAGGGCGGCGACGGCCAGCCCGTTCCAGGCGGCGACCACCTTGTCGTCGCGGCCGGGGGCGGGGCGCCGCGAACGGGCCTCGTTCAGGCGGGCCTTGACCGACTCGATCCGCTTGGCGTCGAACACGCCCTCGTGCTGCGGGAGTTGCAACACGGACGCGCCCTCCTCGAAGGTGCCCTCCTCCGTGACGCCGAAGTACTGCGTGGCCAGCCGGGCGTCCTCCTCCCCGAGCACCTCGGTCAGCTGCTCGGGCGTCCAGACGTAGTAGGCCCCCTCGACATGCTTGCCGGATCCGGTCCCGTCGTCGCTGTCCGCGTCCAGCGCGGAGGCGAAACCGCCCTCGTTCGTGCGCAGTTCACGGACCATGAAGTCGGCCGTCTCCAGGGCCACGCGGCGGGCCAGCTCGGAGCCGGTGGCGCGCCAGAGGTGGGCGTAGACCCGGCAGAGCAGGGCGTTGTCGTACAGCATCTTCTCGAAGTGCGGCACGACCCACTCACGGTCGACGGAGTACCGGGCGAAGCCGCCGCCGAGCTGGTCGTAGATGCCGCCGCGGGCCATGCGCTCGCAGGTGTCCCGGGCCATCTGCAGCGCGCCCTCGGAGCCGGTGCGCGCCGCGTGTCGCAACAGGAACTCGATCACCATCGACGGCGGGAACTTGGGCGCCCGGCCGAAGCCGCCGCGCGCCGCGTCGTACTCCCGGGTGAGCCCGAGCAGCGCCTGCGCGAGCTCGTCCTCGCCGGGCACGGCGATCGACTCGAACTTCAGCTCCCGCCCGGCCAGATCGCGCACGATCTTCCCGGCGACCTCGGCGACCTCGTCCCGCCGGTCGGTCCAGGCGGCCCGCACGCCCTCCAGGACCTGCCGGAAGGACGGGCTGCCGTGGCGGGGGGCGGGCGGGAAGTACGTACCGAAGTAGAAGGGCTCCCCCTCCGGCGTCAGAAACACCGTCATGGGCCAGCCGCCCTGCCCGGTCGCCGCCTGCACGGCCTCCATGTACACCGCGTCGACGTCCGGCCGCTCCTCCCGGTCGACCTTGACGCTCACGAAGTGCGCGTTGAGATAGTCGGCGGTCTCCTGGTCCTCGAAGGACTCATGGGCCATCACATGACACCAGTGGCAGCTCGAATACCCCACACTCAGCAGCACCGGCACCCCGCGCCGCCGCGCCTCCTCGAACGCCTCGGCCGACCAGGGCCACCAGTCCACCGGGTTGTCGGCGTGCTGGAGGAGATAGGGGGAGGTCTCGTGGGCCAGTCGATTCGCCATGGACACCATCATTCCCCAGTACCCGGCAATCACAGTTCAGCACAGCCGCGCGCCCCTGAAAGGGGCGCGGGGAACTGCGCGAGCAACCACGACGGACCGGCGGTCGGCGCACAACCCCACCCCCACGGCGAAACCCCGGACCTCGTCCCCGGCAGAGGATCACGCCCTATCGCCTAGTCCGACTATTCGCCCCACACTGGCCGGAGGCAACCGTTTCGGCGAAGGGGGACGTTGTGATGCGGGACAGCCACCGGGGGGAGGCCGAAGGCCTGCTGGTCCGGGCGGTCGAGGACGAGGTCCGCAGGTCGGGCGGCCGTACGGACGGAGTCGTCCTGCTCGGCCGCGCCCGCGCCGCCCTGGACACGATGGCGCGGAACGCGGCGGAGGAGTACGAGGCGTACACCCGCGCACTGGACGAGTCGGAGGCCGGCCGCCTCACCTTCGCCCAGCGCTACGCGAAGGAGGGCTCCGGAACTCCCCTGCTGGTCGCGGCAGTCGCCGCCGGCACGGCGGTCGTGGCCGACCTCTCCTTCGGCGTCGACGCCGGTACCGCCGTGAGCACCGGCGTGATCGTCGGCGTCGCGAGCGCCGTGGCCACGGTCCTGAAGGTGACCGCCTCCCACGTCCCCGCGAACCACCATCGCGCGGGCGCACTGGGCCAGCCCGGCGGCCCCGAGCAGCTGCGGCTGCAGTGGCTGTCGGCGCTGGAGGTACGCGGGATACGGCCGTTCCTGGACCAGCAGCGTGTCCTCGCCGCGTCCACGGCGAAGAAGAAGGCGCCCCAGCTGCGCGGCGCCGACAAGAGCGCGGCGGCCCGGCGGCGCAACGTACTGGAGCAGTCGTTCGCCCAACTCCCGGAGACCGACGACCGGTTCGCGGGCCGGCGGGCGGAGCTGGGGAAGATCAGCCAGTGGGTGCAGGCGGCCCGCGCGGAGACCGAGACCCGGCCGACGGTCGTCGTGCTGCACGGCCCGTCCGGCTCCGGCCGTACCGCCCTCGCCGTCCGCGCGACCCATCAGCTGCGGGACCACTTCCGCGGCGCCTGCGTGGTCGATCTGCGCGCCGACAGCCCGGAGGAGACCCCGCTGTCCACCCGGGACGCCCTGATGCATCTGCTGAATCGTCTCGGCGCTCCTCGCGAACAGCTTCTCTTCCGTGAGCGCACCTCCCAGGACCAGCAGGTCAAACGGCTCAGCGAGCTGTACCACCAGCATCTGACCTCCCTGCCGGTGACGATCGTCCTGGACGACGCCTCCGACCCCGAGCAGGTCCGCGCCCTCGTCCCCGAACGCTCCGACAGCCTCGTCCTGGTCACCGCCCGCACCCCGCTCGCCCTCCCCGCCGACCTGCCCGCCTGGGTCCACCAGCTGCCGGTCGAGGCGCTCGACGCGAAGGGCGCGCTGGAACTCCTGGAAACGGCGGCCCAGGACGCCAGGGCACTGTCCGCGGGTGCGCCGGCACAGACGTACGGCACCGCGTCCTCGGGCTCCGTGAAGATGACCGACCCGGGCTCGTACAACGCCGAACACGTGGCCCGGATCCGGGAGCTGTGCGGCGGCCTGCCCCTCGCCCTGCGCATCGCCGGCTCCTCCCTCGGCCCGCGCGAGCCCCGCCGACTGGCCACCGACCTGGGCGCGTACGGCCCGGTCGAACCGGTCGAGCGCGCCCTGTGGCTGCGCTACACCGACTTCGGGGAGTCCTCGCGCCAGCTGTTCCGCCGACTGGCGCTGGCGGGCCGCGCCTCCCTGGGCGCCGCCGCCGCGGCCTCCCTCCTCGCCACCGACGAGGCGGAGGCGAACCGCCATCTCGGCGCGCTCGCGCACGCGGGCCTGATCGACCACGTCCACGGCAACCGCTACCGCCTGCACGACCAGGTCCGAGCCTTCGCCCACGCCCGCCTCCTCGACGAGGAGGAGGAGCGCGAGCGCACGGCCGCGCAGGAACGTCTGATCGTCACCTACGCCGACCTCGCCGACTCCGTGCTGCGCCTGGTCGACGGCAACATGTCGACCCGCTCGGACCGCTTCGGGCAGCACGGCTTCGTGTCGCTGGAGGAGGCGCTGCGCTGGCTGGACGACGAGACGAGCTTCATCACCTCCACGCTCCGGCACGCGGAGGGCGTGAACCAGGCCGCCGTCCTGAGCCTCCTCGGCGCCCTGTGCGACTACTGCCTGCTGCGCGGCGACCTCTACCGCCTCGGTGAACTCAGCGAGCTGGCCCAGTCGGTGGACCAGGGCCTGCTGACCCGCTCGGTCCAGTGGCGTACGGGTATCGCGGCCCGTCAGCTGGGTGAGCTGGACAAGGCCCGTACGACCCTCGCGTCGGTCGTCGACCTCTACATGGAGACGAACCACGACGCGGGCGCCGCCCGTGCCCTGTGCTCCCTGGGCATCACCCTGCACCACCAGGGCAATCTGTCCGAGGCGGCGGAGAAGCTCCTGGAGGCGCTGCAGATGCAGTCGGTCCCGGAGCTGGCGGCGGACCGCGCGTGGACGATGCACGCCCTGGCGGCGGTGGAGCGCGACCGTTCCCATCTGGCGGACTCCATGGACCTGTTGACGCGCGCGCTGGTCATCCACCGCCAGCAGGAGTCCCTGCACGGCGAGGGCTGGGCCTACTTCCAGCTGGGCCAACTGCTGCTGCGCATGGGCGAGGTGCCGCGCGCGGAGAGCGAACTGCGCACCGCCCTGGACCTCTTCGGCCGCACCCGCGACGCCCGCGGCCAGGCCTGGTCCATGACCCAGCTGGCCCGCGCCCGCCTGGTCGCCGGCGACCCCTCGGCCGCCGTGGACGGCCTGCGCCAGGCCGTCTCCCGGCACCGCGACAACGAGGACGCCCGCGGTGAGGCCTGGAGCGGCTACTACCTGGGCCAGGCCCTGGAGGAGACCGGCAACCTCGACCAGGCGGTCCGTGAACTGGAACGCTCCCGCACGATGTTCTCCCGGATGCGTGACGTCTACGGCCTGGCCTGCGCCCGCCACCACTCGGCCCGCGTCACCCGCGACCAGCGGGCCGTCCAGACCGGCTCCCTGCGCAACTCCGGCTTCGCCCGCCAGCTCCTCGTCGACGCCCGCGCCGACTTCCAGCGCATCGGCGTCGCCCACGGCGAGGCCTGGACCTGCCTGGAACTGGCCGTCGTGGACGCGGGCAACACCCGCACCCCCCAGGCCCTGGCCCTGTGCGAGGAGGCCATCCGCCTCTTCACCTCCTACGGCGACCGCCGCGGCGAGGACTGGGCCCGCTTCCTCAAGTGCACCCTGCTCCCCTACGCGGCCCCCGGCGGCGTGGAGATCGGCACCGCCGTCGCCCAGGAGGACCTGGCCCACCTCTCCCGCACCGCCCACCCCCTGCGCGACGAGAAGCTCACCGAGTACATCGAGGCGTACGAGCTGCTGCTCGAAAGAGGCGTGAACCTGGAGAGCGGCTGGCGGGCGTGGACCCTCGGCATGGTCCCGAACCGGCACGCACGGGAGGTGATGGGGGTGCCGGTGCAGGGCGGGCGGAGGTGACCGAAGGGTTCGGCGGCCGGTCCCCGCGGTGACGCGGTGTGCCGGCGCGACAGCGGTGCGCTTCCGTGACACCTGAGCGGTGTCACGGAAGCACTCCGTCAAGCCCTCGCGTCGGCCGTCAGCCCTTCGCCGGCGTCGTCTTCCCGGACGCTTCCGTCGTCGTCTCCTCGACGGAGGCGTCCGCCTCCGGTGACTCCTTGAAGTCGACCTTGCCCATGTGCTTGTTCATGGACTTCATCAGGCCCCAGACGGCCAGGGCCATCACCGCGAAGACGATGAAACCGAGGACGCCGGGGGTGACCTTGTCCTTGTCCAGCTCCTCGGCGAGGGGGACGAGGTGTGTGACTGCCAGGCTTACGCTCATGCCTGGCATTGTCCCCCAGGGCTAGCGGATGCCCGCAAAGAGGTCGTCCTCGGGGAGCGAGGTGTCCACGAGGGACTTCGCGAGCTCGTACTCCTCGGTGGGCCAGACCTCCTTCTGGAGGTCCAGCGGGACCCGGAACCAGCCGCCGTCGGGGTCGATCTGCGTGGCGTGGGCGATGAGAGCCTTGTCACGGATCTCGTAGAAGTCGGCGCAGGGGACGTGCGTGGTGAGGGTGCGGTCCTTGTGCTCGGACTCGTCCCACCGCTTCAGCCAGTCGCCGTACGGGGACTCCAGGCCGCGCGCGATCAGGGCGTTGTGCAGCGCCTCGGTGCGGGGGCGGTTGAAGCCCTGGTTGTAGTACAGCTTCTGCGGCTGGTACGCCGGGCCGTACTCGGCCTCGGGGTACTTCTCGGTGTCCGTCGCGCCCTCGAACGCCACCATCGAGATCTGGTGGGTCATGATGTGGTCGGGGTGCGGGTATCCGCCGTTCTCGTCGTAGGTGGTGATCACCTGGGGACGGAAGGCGCGGATCTTCCTGACCAGCTCGCCGGCCGCCTTGTCGACGTCCTCCAGGGCGAAGCAGCCGTCGGGAAGGGGCGGGAGGGGGTCGCCCTCCGGGAGGCCGGAGTCGACGAAGCCGAGCCACTCCTGCCCGACACCGAGGATCTCGCGGGCCTCGTCCATCTCCTTCTTGCGTACCTCGTGAATGTGCTCCTCGATGTACTTGTCGCCCTGCAGTTTCGGATTGAGGATGGAGCCGCGCTCTCCGCCCGTGCAGGTCACGACCAGCACGTCCACCCCCTCGGACACATACTTCGCCATGGTGGCCGCACCCTTGCTCGACTCGTCGTCGGGGTGTGCGTGCACGGCCATCAGTCGCAGCTGGTCAGTCAAGACTCATTCCCTCGTCACTCGGCGCCCGGCCTGAACTTCGGTGACTCGGCCCGGCGCGATCCGGTGAGTCCATACTGCCGTCCCGCTCGGACACCCATGTGGGGCGGCCGTCAGGCGCTGGGCGGGGGCTTCTATAGTGACGGCATCGGGGGGCTGGATATTCCCGTTCCGATGGGTGGACGCCCCCGCTGGGAGCGCGCTCCCCGCCCTGTCCCGACGAGGCCCCGAGAGGACGACCATGACCACGGCGAGCACGCGGCTTCCCGAGGGCCGCTACGGCCGCTCCGCGGACGAGCGCGCCGACCGGAAGCTCAAGGTCATCGGCTCCGTGCTCGGCGTCGCCCTCCTCGTCCTCATCGGCTGGTTCGCCTCCCACTACGTCGCCGGGAACAAGATCAGCGTCGAGATCTACACCTTCGATACCTCGGCGACCTCGGTGAAGGTGCACCTCAGGGGCGACAAGGACGCCGGTGTCGCGGGCTACTGCACCGTGCGCTCCCAGTCCGAGGACGGTGCCGAGGTCGGCCGCGCCGACTTCCGCTTCGCCGCCGGTGTCACGGACATCGACAAGGTCGTCACCCTGAAGACCACCGCGCGCGGCACCACGGCCGAGCTCCTCGGCTGTCACGCCGGCTGACCCTCGCCCCCGAGGCCCCGGCCGACCCCCGGCTCTCCGAATCGGCGCCCTGACCCGCTCCCTGACCTGCGTCGACGTAATGCTTGTGGTTTATGTCCTCCCCCTTCCGCCGCTGAATTGTTAGGCTCGTGGTTTCGCCCACTCGTGAAGGAACATTCTTCTGGGTAGGGCGATGCTTTGTATTCCCAGTACCTACGAGGAGCACCTGTGACCCAGACCAGCGAGAACGTCACCTGGCTGACCCAGGAGGCGTACAACCAGCTCAGGGCCGAGCTGGAGCACCTGTCTGGTCCCGCGCGCACGGAGATCGCCGCCAAGATCGCGGCCGCGCGCGAGGAGGGCGATCTGCGGGAGAACGGCGGGTACCACGCGGCCAAGGAGGAGCAGGGCAAGCAGGAGCTCCGTGTGCGCCAGCTGACCCAGCTCCTGGAGAACGCCAAGGTCGGCGAGGCGCCGGCGTCGGCGGACGGCGCGGTGGCGCCCGGCATGGTCGTGACGATCGCCTTCGACGGCGACGAGGACGACACCGTGACCTTCCTGCTCGCCTCCCGTGAGTACGCCAGCTCCGACATCGAGACCTACTCGCCGCAGTCCCCGCTCGGCTCGGGCGTGACCGGCAAGAAGGTCGGCCAGGACGCGCAGTACGAGCTGCCGAACGGCAAGCTCGCCTCGGTGAAGATCCTCAAGGCCGTGCCTTACCAGAGCTGAACACATCACCGGAGCTGAACGCGTAGACGGATCCGAACGCGTCACCACCGCTCGACCCGTGGCCCCCGGCGCCCCTTCGGCACCGGGGGCCACAGTCGTGTCCGGGGCCATGGTCACGCCCGGGCCCGGTCGGCGCTCATGCCGCCGCGGAGCGGTACTTCCGTACGGACAGGGTCCGGAATATCACGATGATCAGGACCGACCAGATCAGCGAGGCCCACACCGGGTGCTGCATGGGCCAGGCGTCCGACGGCGACACCCCCGGGTTGCCGAACAGCTCGCGGCAGGCCTGGACGGTGGCGCTGAACGGGTTCCAGTCGGCGACATGCTGCAACCAGGGCGTCATACGACTGGAGTCCACGAACGCGTTCGAGATGAACGTGACCGGGAAGAGCCAGATCAGCCCGCCGGAGGTGGCCGCCTCAGGGGTGCGCACCGAGAGGCCGATGAGCGCGCCGACCCAGGTGAACGCATACCCGAGCAGGAGCAGCAGACCGAAGGCGCCGAGCACCTCGCCGAAGCTGGTGTGGGTGCGCCAGCCGACGAGCAGGGCGACGACGGCCAGCACGGCGAGGGTGAGTGCCGTCTGGACCAGGTCCGCGAGGGTCCGTCCGGTGAGCACGGCGCCGCGTGCCATGGGCAGGGAGCGGAAGCGGTCGATGAGCCCCTTGTGCATGTCGTCGGCGATGCCCGCTCCGGCGCCGGCGGTGGCGAAGGTGACGGTCTGCGCGAAGATGCCGGCCATCAGGAACTCGCGGTAGACGGCGGGGTCCGTGGTGCCGCCGACGTTCATGGAGCCGCCGAAGACATAGCTGAACAGCACCACGAACATGACAGGTTGAATGAGCCCGAAAATTACCATTTCTGGAATTCGGGACATTCGAATCAAATTTCTCTTGGCGACGACCAGCGAGTCCCGGATGGACTGGGTGATCGGATTGCCGGGCGGCACGACCCGCACGGAGCCGGTGGCGATACTCACCTCGTGGTCTCCTTCCCGCGGCCGCGGCCCTGGGCGGCGGCTGTCCCGCCGCGCTCCTCGGTCTCGTCCTTCACTTCGGCGAGGTGTCCCGTCAGGGAGAGGAACACATCGTCCAGGGTCGGGCGGCGCAGCCCGATGTCGTCGATCTCGATGCCTCGGGTGTCCAGCTCGCGGATGACCTCGGCGAGGAGCTTGGCACCGCCGGTCACGGGCACGGTGAGCTGGCGGGTGTGCTCCTCGACGGTGGTCTCGCCCTTGCCGAAGCCGGTCAGGACCTCGACGGCGTCCGGGATGCGCTCGCGCTCGTGCACGACGACCTCGACGCGCTCGCCGCCGGTGCGGGCCTTGAGCTGGTCGGAGGTGCCCCGGGCGATGACCCGGCCGTGGTCGACCACGGCGATGTCGTGCGCGAGGTGGTCGGCCTCTTCGAGGTACTGGGTGGTGAGCAGCAGGGTCGTACCGCCGGAGACCAGCTGTTTGATCACTTCCCACAGCTGCTGGCGGTTGCGTGGATCGAGTCCGGTGGTCGGCTCGTCCATGAACATCACCGGCGGCGACACCACCAGCGCGGCCGCCAGGTCGAGCCGGCGGCGCATACCGCCGGAGTACGTCTTGGCGGGGCGGTCGGCGGCGTCGGCGAGGTGGAACTGGTCGAGCAGTTCGCCCGCGCGCACCTTCGCGTCCTTGGCCCGCATCTGGTAGAGCTGGCCGACCATCTGCAGGTTCTCCCGGCCCGTCAGATACTCGTCGACCGCGGCGAACTGGCCGGAGAGGCCGACCGAGCGCCGTACGGCGTCGGGGTCCTTCAGTACGTCGATGCCGGCCACGACGGCGCGGCCGCTGTCGGGCCGCAGCAGGGTCGTGAGACAGCGGACGGTGGTCGTCTTGCCCGCGCCGTTCGGCCCGAGCAGACCCAGGACGGTGCCCTCGGGGACGTCGAGGTCGACGCCGTCGAGGGCTCTTACGTCACCGAAGGTCTTGACCAGGCCTTCGGCATGGATGGCGCCTGGCATGTGGTTTCTCCACGTCTTTGGGGTTCTTCACAGCGAACACGAGACTCACCATAACGCGATGTATCGCGTCTCTCAATGGACTTTCCCGAACGAGTGACAAGCGACGGACGAAGGGGCGCCGACCTCAGTCGATGACGGTGTAACCCGCCTCGCGGAGCGCGTGGTTGACCTCGGCGCAGTGCTCCGGGCCCCTCGTCTCCAGGTGCAGCTCGACCTCCACCTCCGTGAGCCCGAGCCGGGGGTCGGTCCGTACGTGACTCACATCCAGGACGTTAGCGTCGACCACTGACAACACTCCCAGAAGCGTCGCGAGGGCGCCGGGGCGGTCGGTGAGACGGAGGCAGACCTGCAGGTAGCGGCCCCCGGCGGCCATGCCGTGCCGCAGGATGCGCTGCAGCAGCAGCGGGTCGACGTTGCCGCCGGAGAGCACCGCGACGACCGGGCCCTCGAAGGACTCCGGGTCGCGCAGCAGGGCCGCGACGGGGCTGGCGCCGGCCGGTTCCACGACCAGCTTGGCCCGCTCCAGGCAGAGCAGCAGGGCGCTGGAGAGGTTGTACTCCGAGACCGTACGGACCTCGTCCACCAGGTCGGCGACGATCCCGAACGGTACGTCGCCCGGCCGTCCGACCTTGATGCCGTCGGCCATCGTCGCCGGGTTCTCGACGGCCACGGGCAGCCCGGCGGCCAGCGAGGGCGGGTACGCCGCCGCGCCCTCCGCCTGGACGCCGATCACGCGCACGTCCGGCCGCAGCGCCTTCACCGCGACCGCGATACCCGCCGCGAGCCCGCCGCCGCCGATCCCGACGACGATCGTGCGCACCTCGGGGCACTGGTCCAGGATCTCCAGGCCGACCGTGCCCTGACCCGCGATGATGTCAGGGTGGTCGAACGGGTGGATGAACACCGCGCCGGTCTCGGCCGCGTACTCCTGGGCGGCGGTCAGCGTCTCGTCGACCACCGTGCCGTGCAGGCGCACCTCGGCGCCGTACTCCTCGGTCGCGCTGATCTTCGGCAGGGGGGCGCCCTTCGGCATGAAGACCGTGGAGCGCACCCCGAGGAGGGAGGAGGCGAGGGCGACGCCCTGGGCGTGGTTCCCGGCGCTCGCGGCGACGACGCCGGCGGCGCGCTCCTCGGGCAGCAGGCCCGCGATACGTACGTACGCGCCGCGCAGCTTGAACGAACCCGTCCGCTGGAGGTTCTCGCACTTGAAATGCACCGGCGCGCCGACGAGCTGCGACAAATGCCTGCTGCCCTCCATGGCGGTGACACGTGAAATGCCCGTAAGCATCTTCTGCGCGCCTCGCACGTCGTCGAGCGTCACTCGCGGAAAGGAGTCAGCCGTGCTGTAGCTCATGACCACCAGTCTCGCAGTTCACAGGGGCTGAACGCGGGTGTGACCAAGGGGCGGGACCGTGTTTCAGCGGGGCCCGTACACCCCGCGCCCGGTCCGCGTACTCTGTCCCCCAACCCAGCGCCCCACGCATGAATTGAGCCTTTGGCCATGCCCACAACACCTGAAATGTCGATGGACATGACGACCGTCGGTGACAACGGTCTTCTCGACACGCTGCAGCACGAGGTCGCGGTGTTCGCACGCCGTGCCGAACAGACCCGGCTCGGCGGCGTCGGGCAGGTGCGCAACTCCATGGACCGTGCCGCGTATCTGCTGCTCAACCGCCTCGACAACGAAGGCCCGATGGGCGTCAAGGCGCTCGCGGCGAGCATGGGGATCGACTCCTCGACGGTGACCCGTCAGGTCGCGCCGCTCGTGGACACCGGACTCGTCAAGCGCACCTCGCACCCGGAGGACGGCCGCGCGGTGGTGCTGCAACTGTCGCCGCGCGGGCTGTCCCGCCTTGAGGAGGTACGTTCCTCCAGGCGCCAGCTGATGGCCGAACTCACCGAGGACTGGGCCCCCGAGGAGCGCGAGGCGTTCTGCTCCCTCCTCACCCGCTTCAACACGGCGCTCTCGACCCGGATGGCGGCGGCGCCGGAGGCACAGTCGTCCTCCTGACCCTTGACCGCGCCCCCGCTCCTGGCCTCAGATGAGACCGGGCCCCCGTCGTACACGGCGGACGCGGCCGTACGCGGCGGAGCGATCCGTGGGCGGCCGGGCCCCGTTCCCCTCAGGGTCGGCCTCAGGCGGGAGGCGTGGTGCGAGATCGGCAGATGGCCCAAGGTGCCCGCCGGGCCAGGGAGTTCGAGGCGTTCGTCGCGGGTGCGGCGGGGCGGCTGTTGCACACCGCCACCCTGTTCACGGCGGAACCGCCGGACGACAACCCGCGCGCGCGGCGGCTGCTGACCCATGCGCTCGCCCATACGTACGCCACCTGGGACCGGCTGCGCGGCGAGGACCCCTACGACCGGACGCGCCAGCAGCTGGCCCTCCGTTTCGCGCGCGGGGCCTGGCACCACCACGCCCTCTTCCGCCACCCGCCCGGCGGCACCCTGGGCGTCCTCAACCCGCAGGAGCGGCTGATCCTCGTCCTGCGGCTCTACGAGGGGGTCGCCGAGGAGCAGACGGCGGCGCTGCTCGGACTGCCCGTCGAACGCGTACGGACGGTCTGTCTGCGCGCGATGGCGACCGTCCTGCATCCCCCGCGCGAGGCGGCCGTCCCTAAGGCGGTGGAGGTGGCGCCGTCATGAGTCTGCGGGACCGCGAGGCGGCCGTACGGCGGATCCTGGAGCGCGGGCCGACACAGGTGCCGCCCGACCTGTGCGCGGCGGCGGTGCGGCGCGGCGGGCGCATGCTGCGGCGCCGGACGGCGGCCCGGCGGCTGATGTGGCTGGTGCTGACGGCCGCCGCGGTCGCGTTCTTCGTGTGGGCGCTGACCGCCCGCCCCTGGGTGGAGCCGCCGTCGACGACGACCCCACCGATGACGGGCTGGTGAGCGCCCGGCACGAGGCGTACGAGGGTGCCTAGCCCAGGGCCTGCTGGAGGTCCTCCAGGAGGTCGTCGACGTTCTCGATGCCCACGGAGAGGCGGACGAGGTCGGCGGGTACCTCCAGGGCCGAACCGGCGGCCGAGGCGTGTGTCATCCGGCCCGGGTGCTCGATCAGGGACTCGACGCCGCCCAGGGACTCGCCGAGGGTGAACACCTTGGCGCGGTTGCAGACCTCGACGGCCGCCTCCTCGCCGCCGGTGACCCGGAACGACACCATGCCGCCGAACGCCTTCATCTGCTTGGCGGCGACCTCGTGCCCGGGGTGCTCGGGCAGGCCCGGGTAGAGCACGCTCGACACGCGCGCGTGCCGGGTGAGCATGTCGGCGACCTTGGTGGCGTTCTCGCTGTGCCGGTCCATGCGGACGGCGAGCGTCTTGGTGCCGCGCAGCACCAGCCAGGAGTCGAAGGGCCCGGCGACCGCGCCCATCGCGTTCTGGTGGTACGCCAGTTCCTCGCCCAGCTCCTGGTCGCCGACGATCAGGGCGCCGCCGACGACGTCCGAGTGACCGCCCATGTACTTGGTGAGCGAGTGCACGACGACGTCCGCGCCGAGCGCGAGCGGCTGCTGGAGGTAGGGGGTGGCGAAGGTGTTGTCGACGACCAGCTTCGCGCCGGCCTCACGGGCGACCTGGGCGACGACCGGGATGTCCGTGATGCCGAGCAGCGGGTTGGAGGGGGTCTCCACCCAGACGACCTTCGTCTTCGGGGTGATGGCGGCCCGGACGGCGGTGGGGTCGCTGGTGTCGGCGACCGACCAGTCCACGCCCCATCGGGAGACGACCTTCGCGAAGAGGCGGAACGTGCCGCCGTAGGCGTCGTTGGGGATGACCACGTGGTCGCCCGGGCTGAGCAGGGTGCGCAGCAGGCAGTCCTCGGCGGCCAGCCCCGACGCGAACGCCAGGCCGCGGCGGCCGCCCTCCAGGGCGGCGAGGTTCTCCTCCAGCGCGGTGCGGGTGGGGTTGGCGCTGCGGCTGTACTCGTAGCCGCCGCGCAGGCCTCCTACGCCGTCCTGCTTGTAGGTCGAGACCTGGTAGATCGGCGGGACGACCGCGCCGGTGAGGGGATCCGCGGTGTTGCCCGCGTGGATCGCGAGGGTCTCGAAGTGTTGGCTGTGGTGGGTGTCGCTCATAGACGTCGAGCCTAAGCGGTCGGCTGGGTTGGGGGCGCCTTCTGGGGTGGGGGTGAGGGCGCTTCGGCGACTGCGGGTGCGTTGTGGCTGGTCGCGCGGTTCCTCGCGCCCCCTTCGGGGCGGAGCCCCGTTCGGCCGTGCTGCGGTCCCCGGAGTTGTCCACAGGCCGGCGACCGGGTTGGGCAATTGTCGGCGGCTTCTGGAACCCTTGTCGTATGGAGATTCTCTGGGTCCTGATGGCGATGCTCATGATCGGTTTTGTGGCGTGGCCGATCCTGGCGCGTCGGCGGGCCGGTATTCAGCAGGTGGAGGCGGGGCACCCGGACGCGGCGGACCCGGCGAACTACGGGTTCGTGCGGCAGGAGCTGCTGGACGTGCGGATGCCGGGGCCGGACCAGGATCTGCTGGACGTGCTGGACGTGGTGCAGCGTTCCCAGGACTACCGGGCGGCGAAGCAGTTGCTGGCCGGTACGGAGGCGGACGGCGAGGTCCGGTGGCAGCGGGTGCAGGCGTTCGCGGGCGCGGCGGCGCTGGAGCTGGCGCAGCGGCCGGGCGGGGTGGGCGAGACTCCGGGCGGGCAGTGGCTGCGGGTGTGGCGCGCGGAGGCGCCCAAGGACGCGGGCGGCGCGGCGGTGCACGCGGAGTTCCTGGTGCAGCAGGCGTGGCGGACGTCGACGCCGGGCACGGACGACTTCCGGATCATCATGGAAGAGGCCAGATCGGCGTGCGGCGACGCGGCGCTGCTGGCCCCCGGTGACCCGATCCCGTACATCATCGAGCTGTCGGCGGCGCGGGGGCTCGCGTACTCCCGTGAGGAGTTCGAGCAGCTCTGGCTGAAGATCCTGGACCGGGCCCCGGCCCACATGGGCGCCCACATCGCGGCCCTGCACTACTGGTGCGAGAAGTGGCACGGCTCGCGGGAGCTGGCGTACTCCTTCGCCGAGGCGGCGGCGGCCCGCGCGCCGCAGGGCTCGCTCCTCGCGGCCATGCCGCTCTTCGCGGTCTTCGAGCACCTGCCCGAGGTGAACCTGGTGCAGGGCTTCTACGAGAGCGAGGTCGTCACCAAGGCGGTGCACGGCGCCCTGTTCGCGGTGCACGCGGCGCGGCCCGACGACCCGATGCTGGCCCATGTCCGCCATCTGCTGATCTTCTTCCTGGTCCGCTCCGAGCGCTGGCCCGAGGCCATGAACCAGCTCGTCCACGTCGACGGCCACGTGGGCGCCCTCCCCTGGACCCTCACCTCCGACCCGGCCGCGGACTACGCGATATACCGGGCACTGGCGGTGGCGGGCTACGAGGCGAACGGCGGCAGCCCGGCGACGCTGATGCACTGAAGGCGCCCCGAAGGGGCGCGGGGCCGTATCCGATATGCGGCTCCGCCGCGTGGGCGCGACAAGCCACGACGGACCCGCAGCCGCCACACCCACCGCACGCCCCACCCCTCGGGTGCCCGGCCCCCAGGTAAGCCCTTGCGACCCCGCACACCCGTGCGAAATACTCCGCCCCTCACACCTTCTGGTCATGGACACGTCCGAGACTGCCCGATTTCACCGCTTAAACGATCGTTCGCGATCTTTCCCGTGGGGGGAACTCTGCCCAATGGGCGCGACCCTGCGCGCACTGCGCGCCCTCGTGCTGCTCGCCGGCTTCCATCTGCTCGGCGCGATCCTGCTGGCGGCGCTCGCCGGCGTCGACTACCTGCTCTATCTGCACGCCCCGTCCGGTGTCGCCGTCAAGCTGTACGTGGTCTCCGTACTGCTGGCGATCCCGCTGGTCCGCGGGCTGTTCATGCTGCGGACGCCCAAGGGCGAGGAGCCGCCCGGCCTGCCGGTGACGGAGGCCGACGAACCCGCGCTGTGGCGGACCGTGAGGGAACTGGCCGACGCGGTCGGCACCCGGCCGCCAGCCCGGATCGTCCTGACGGCCGACGTCAACGCCGCCGTCGCCGAGGACGCCCGGCTGCTCGGCCTGCTGGCCGGCCCGCGCCGCCTCTACCTCGGCGTACCGCTGCTCCAGGGCCTGACCGAGGCGCAGCTGCGCGCGGTCCTCGCCCATGAGCTGGGCCACTACTCGAACGCCGACACCCGGCTCGCCGCGATCACCGTGCGCGGCCGGGCCCAGGTGCTGCGCACCATCCGGCACTTCGAGGAGCGGGCCGACAAGAGCGCCGGTCGCGAGCGGGCCCGGCAGGAGAAGAAGAACGCCAAGGCCCTGGCCAGGGGGAAGAAGGCCAAGGAGATCGACACCCGGCACGTGGGCCTCACGTACCGCGCGTTGGCGAAGATCTACATCGGCTACGCCAAGCTGTACATCCGCGCCACGCTGGCCGGTTCGCGCCGCCAGGAGTACGCCGCCGACGACGCATCCGCCCGTATCGCCGGCCGGGACGCCACCGCGTCGGCGTTGCGCGAGATTCCGGCGCTGGACGCGGCGTACGACTTCTACATGAACAGCTACGCCACGCTCGGCGCCGAGGCCCGTCTGATGCCGCCGCGCGGCGAGTTCTTCGGCGGCTACGGACGGATGCTCTCCGCCCGTCAGCTCGAACTGGTCGGCCTGCGCGCCGATCTGCCCACCGAGCCGTCCTCTCCGTACGACTCGCACCCGCCCATCGCGCACCGCGTCGAGCGGATCGAGGCGCTGCCCGCCGACGGCCGCGCGGACGAGGCCAGGGGCGCGGCGCTCGGTCTGCTCGCCGACCCCGACCGGACCCTGACGGCGTTGGAGGACGCGGTCCTCACGGAGGACGTCCTGCGGTTCCGGCGCACCGGCGACTGGCAGGAGCTGCTCGACGGTTCGATGGTCGCGAAGTTCGCCTCCCTCGACACCCCGCTGCACCGGGCGCTGGCGATGTACACGAAGGACCACCCGTCGCTGGCCGCGCTGCTGAAGGTGATCGACGACGGTCAGCTGTGGCAGCTGGCGCGGCGGCTGCCGCTGTCGGACCAGGCGGCCGAGGCGAAGGGCCGGGCCTTCCGTGAGTTCACGCGGCCCGCGCTGGCCGACGGACTACAGCGCATGGCGCTGGCCGAGCTGAGCGCCCATGCCCGGCTGAGCTGCGACTTCTCCTGGTCGGAGCCGGTCGTGGTGCGGCTGCCGCCCGCGCCGGACGGCACCGAGGCCGACCTCGACGCCGCGGTCGAGGCAGCCGTCGCCGACCACCCCGACACGGGCCCGCTGCGCACGCTGCTGCCCGCACCCCAAGGCCCCGCCACCCGAGAAACGGACGCACCGCGATGACCGTACTGCTGTGGATACTGGCCGTCCTGGCGGTACCGACCCTGCTCTTCGGGCTCTGGATGGCCTGGGTCTTCCTCAAGGAGTTCTTCTCCCCCAGCGCCGACGTCGACCCGGATGCCGCCGAGGCGATGGGGCTGCTGCCCGCGGAGCGGCAGAACACCAAGCACGCGGGCCCGCTCCCGGCCGGCCAGGAGTCGGCGCTCGCCGCCGTGCGCGGCGGCGACTGGAAGGCGGCCGCCAAGCTGTTGCAGGACATCGGCCGGGACTGGGAGCGCCGTTCCGCGGCCGCGTATCTGCTGGCCGAGATCGCGGCGCAGGAGGACGACTGGCTGCTCGCCTGGGAGGCCGACCGTCCCGACGACCCGGACGCGGCCGTCGTACGGGCCCGCAGCACCGTGATCCTGGCGTGGGAGCTGCGCGGCGCGAAGAAGGCCAAGTACACGACCGGTGAGCAGTTCGTGGGCTTCCACCGGATGCTGGAACGTTCCCGCGAGGAGATCGGGCGGGCGGCGGCGCTCAACCCGGACGACCCGACGCCGTACATCACCGAGATCTGGGTGGCGCTCGGGCTCGGCTACCCGAACTCCGAGATGGACAAGCTGTGGGCGGAGATCACCGCCCGGGCGCCGTACCACTACGAGGCCCACTTCTCGGCGCTGCAGTACTGGTGCGCGAAGTGGCGTGGCTCGGAGCAGCTGGCGACGGAGTTCGCCGAGCGCGCGGCGGCGCAGGCACCACTGGGCAGCCTGCTCACCGCGTTCCCGCTCATCGCGCACTTCGAGCACGACACGTCGGACGACAACGACATCGACCGTACGCCGAGGATGATCGGCCGGGTGGACGCCGGCCTCGCGGACGCCGCCGCTGCCGACCCGACGCACCCGCGCCTGCCCGAACTGCGGCACCTCCTCGCGTACTACCTCTCCCTCCAGGACCGCGACGACGCCGCGCTCGAACAGTTCAGGCTGGTCGACGGGTACGTCAACGCCCTGCCGTGGCGCTACCAGGGCGACGACGAGGCGATGGCCGCGCACTACTGCCGTATCCGGAACTCGTCGGCGCAGGCCGTGGCGGCGGCGTCCTCGACGGACTGAGCGCACGGCGGCCGGCAGGACCCGGGCGTTCGGCAGGACCCAGGGGTTCGGGTTCGGCAGGACCCAGGGGCTCGGGTTCGGCAGGACCCAGGGGCTCGGCAGGACCCGGGAACGCGGGCGGCACTAGGAATGCGGGCGGTACCTGGAACGTTCTCCAGGTACCGCCCGCTCGTTCCGAGCCACGGAACGCTCAGCCCCTAGGAGTAGGAGCCCCGATGCTCTTCGGCCGCACGCCCCAGCTGCCCACCCCCGAGCAGGCTCTGCGTGGCCGCGCCGAGCCGCCGTTCACCGTGCCCGACCGCCACACCGTCCTCGGCACCCCGCTCGTCGGCCCCTACCCCGAGCACCTGGAAACCGCCGACTTCGGCCTCGGCTGCTTCTGGGGCGCCGAGCGGAAGTTCTGGCAGCTCCCGGCGGGTGTGTGGACGACCCTCGTCGGCTACCAGGGCGGCTCCACGGAGAACCCCACCTACGAAGAGGTCTGCTCCGGCCTCACCGGCCACACCGAGGCGGTCCGCGTCGTCTACGACCCCGCCCTCATCTCCTACGAGCGCCTCCTCCAGGTCTTCTGGGAGTCCCACAACCCCACCCAGGGCTACCGCCAGGGCAACGACGTCGGCACCCAGTACCGCTCCGCCGTCTACACCCACACCCCGGCCCAGGCCGCCGCGGCCGAAGCCTCCCGCGAGGCCTACCAGAAGGTCCTCACCGCCGCCGGCCACGGCGACATCACCACGGAGATCCTCCCGGCGGAGGGCCGCACGTTCTACCCGGCCGAGGCCTACCACCAGCAGTACCTGGACAAGAACCCGGCGGGCTACTGCGGCATCGGCGGCACGGGGGTGTCCTGCCCGATCGGGGTGGCGAAGGCGGAGGGCTGAGCACTACGGCGGAGGGCTGACTTCCGCGCCCCTTCAGTGAGCCGCGCGGCCCACACCGTGCAGTGCCCCCGCGCCCCCTCAACGGCCGTGACCGCCGTCCCCGTGTCCGCCGCCCTCCGGCTCGAACCCCGCGAGCAGCTGTTCCAGCGCCGCCTGGTCCGGGCCCGTGAAGGGTGGGGCGTCGGGGGCGGTGGCGAGGGTGTCGAGGAGGGAGCCGGTGATGCCGGCGGCCGGGGGGAGGTGGGTGGAGAGGACGAGGTCGGGCTTGCGGTCCTTCAAGGGCTGGAAGGTCGCCAGGTATTTGTCCATGTCGACCGTGCTGACCCAGGGGCTGTCCACCGTGGCCCACAGGAGCTGGGCGGCGCGCAGGTCGTCGATGGCCACGTCGCGGACGTCGTCGGCCCGGGCCAGTTCGGCCGTGGGGAGCGGCGCGCCGAAGCAGTCGGAGCTGAAGCAGACGCCGGAGTGGTCGTCGAAGAAGCCGACGGTGGCGGGGTTGTCGAACAGGGGCGGGCGGAAGCCGGTCAGGGTGCGGTCGCCGATGTTCATCGTCTCGCCGGGGTTCAGGAGATGGCAGCGGTCGAGGGGCAGCGGGCGTTCGCAGGAGAGGATGCCCGCGCCGACGAAGGTCGTCACGACACGTGCCCCGGGCGCCGCCGCCAGCAGGTCGAAGATGCCGCCCGTGTGGTCGCGGTCGGGGTGGGTGAGCCAGATCCAGCGCACGTCCGCCGGGTCCAGCACCGTGGCGAGCGTCTCGACGAAGTTCCGGTCGGGCAGGCCGAGGCCGGTGTCGACGACCACCGGCTGGGCGGCCAGCAGGACGAAGGCGTTCACCGGGAGGTGCCCGAGCCCCGGGACCTCCAGACTGTCGGCGAGCACGCTGATGTCCGGGCGCAGTCTGTGGACGGTGCCCGGTCGGGTCTTTTGAAGAGGCATGTCGCTCCCACCTCCGAGGCCCCCGGATGGTGATCGCGCCGCGACCGCCCGCCTCTCCCCCGCTCCCGCCCCTGTTCCGTTCCCCGCCCCCTCCATGGTCCGGCCGGTCCGCCGCCCCCGCATCCGGGCGGCTCGGGGCACACGGCCCACGGGCACGGCCCATGGGTACGGCTCGCGGGCACGGCTCGCGGGCTCGCGATCAGCCCCCGCTTCCGTACGGCCGGGTGATGATCTCCAGGTTGTGGCCGTTCGGGTCGTCGAAGTAGGTGCCCCGGCCGCCGTCGTTGTGGTTGATCTCCATGGTCCGGCGGTGGAAGGGGTCGGCCCAGTAGGTGAGGCCGGCCGCCTCGACACGGGCGAAGATCTCGTCGAACTCGTCCTCCGTGACCAGGAAGGCGTAGTGCTGGGGCGTGATGGGGTCGGGGGAGTCGATGTAGTCGAGGGTCACGCCGTTGGGGATCTGGACGGGGATGAACGGGCCGTACGGCGGGCTCACCTCCAGCCCCAGGATGTCGGCCAGGAACCGGGCCGAGGCCTGCTTGTCATGGGCGGCGACGATCGTGTGGTTCAACGCGACGGGCATCGCGGACACCTCCGTACGACTTCGACGACCGGCCCTTTCCACGCTACTCGGGCCCGTGGTGTCACCCCACAGAAACGAAGGTTAAGGTAAGCCTTGCCTTAGCAAATGATCAGGATGTCGGGGTAGTTCGGTGCGTACGTGGGGTTCGAAGGCCGTGCTGGCCGTGGTCGTGGCCGGTGGACTCGTCGCCGGGTGTTCCTCCGGTGGTGGGGGTACGGCGGAGGGCGGTGCCGGGGCCGACGGGTCGCGCAGTCAGGTCCGGGGCGCCACTGCGGGGCCGTCCGCCGCGCCGAGCGACCTGGCGAAGGGGATGGGCTCGGACGAGGACACGGACGGGACGTTCCCGAGGAGCGTCACGCACTTCCAGGGCACGACCGCGATCAAGAGCGAGCCGAAACGGATCGCCGTGCTCAGCACGGGCCAGCTCGACGACCTGCTGTCGCTCGGCCTCGTCCCCGCGGCCGCCACGCGCGGTGACAACGCGGGACTCGTACCCGACTACCTCGCGGACGCCTTCCCGAAGCGGAAGGCGGAGCTGGCGGACATGACGGACGCCGGTACGCGCCAGGCGCCCAACCTGGAGACGCTCGCCACCGCGAAGCCCGACCTCATCCTCGCCAACGACTCGCTCGGCGACCTCTACCCCAAGCTGTCGAAGATCGCGCCGACCGTCATCACCGCCGGCAACGGGGTCAACTGGAAGCGCGACCTGCTGCTCGTCGGCGACGCCGTCGGCAAGGGGCGGCAGGCGCGGAAGCTGCTCACCGACATCGTCGGAGAGGCGAAGGAGAAGGGCGCGGAGCTGGGCGGCGACGGCACCGAGGTGTCGATGGTGCGGTTCACCCCGGACCGGACGCGGATGTTCGGCGTCTCCTCCTTCACCGGGTCCCTCGCCGTCGACATGGGGCTCGGGCGGCCGAAGTCGCAGCGGTTCGACGCCATCTCGGAGGACATCGGCGCGGAGAGCGTCGACACCGCCGACGGGGACTGGATCTTCTACTCCGTGCAGGGCGACCCCGCCGAGACCGACGCCGCGAGCGTGCTCGCCGGGCCCCTGTGGAAGTCGATGAAGGCCGTCGAGTCCGGCCACGCCGTCGAGGTCGACGACGACCCCTGGTACCTCAACGCCGGCCCCACCGCCGCCGGCCTCGTCATCGAGCAGCTCGCCGAGACCATCGGCAAGTGAGTGGTACGGGGGTGGGCGTGGAGGTGGGAGCAGGGGCAGCCGCCGGGGCTTCTCAGGGGGCTGGGGCGGCACAGGGGGCTGAGGCCTCGCAGGGGGCCGAGGCTCCACATGGGCCCCGGGCATCGCACGAGGCCGAGGCTCCGCACGGGCCCGGGGCTTCGCAAGGGCCCGAGGCGCAGGCTGCCGGGAGCCGTGGGCGGGCCCGTGTCCATGTCGGGCGGCTGCTCCTCGCCCTCCTCCTCACCCTGGCCGTCGTCGCCCTGAGCCTCGCCCTGGGCACCCGGCAGGTCTCCCTGGCGACCGTTCTCGACGCCCTGCTGCACGGCGGGGACTCACCGGACGCCCTGGTCGTACGGTCACTCCGGGTCCCCCGTACCGCCGTCGGGCTGGCGGCGGGGGCCGCGCTCGGGCTGGCGGGCGCGGCGCTGCAGGCGGTCACCCGCAATCCGCTCGCCGACCCGGGCATCCTCGGCCTGAGCCAGGGCGCGGCGGCGGGGGTCGTCCTCGCCATCGCGCTCGGGCTCGCCCACGGCTTCGCGGGCTACGTCTGGTACGCGTTCGGCGGCGCCGTCGTCGCCGCGTGCGTGGTGTACGCGATCGCGGCACGCGGCCGCGGCGGGGCCTCGCCGGTGAAGCTGGCGCTGGCGGGTACGGCGTTCGGGGCGATGACGGCCGGGGCCAACACCGTGGTGCTGACGTCGAGTTCGGCGACGTTGGACCAGTTCCGGTTCTGGCAGGTCGGCTCGCTCGGCGGACGGGACGCGGGGACGGTCGGACGGATGCTGCCCTTCCTGGCCGTGGGCGCGGTCCTGGTGTTCCTGTGCGCCCGGGGGCTGGACGCGCTCGCGCTCGGCGACGACACGGCCCGCGCGCTGGGACACCGGGTGCCGCTCGTACGGGCCGCCGCGGCGCTCGGCGCGACCCTGCTGACCGCCGCCGCGGTCGCCGCCGCCGGACCCATCGCCTTCGTCGGCCTCGCCGTCCCCCACCTCGCCCGCCGTCTCGTCCCCGGCGGCCACCGCTGGACCCTCCCCCTGTCGGCCCTCCTCGGCGCCGCGCTCCTCCTGGCGGCGGACGTCGCGGGCCGGGTCGTACGGGCCCCGGCGGAGATCCCGGCCGGGGTGATGACGGCGCTGGTGGGGGTGCCCGTGCTGGTGGTGCTCGTACGGCGGAGGAGTGTGAGCGGGTGACGAGGGCAGCGATACCGCCGGGGACGCGTGCGGACGCGGGGCGGGGTTCCGGGGGCGGCCCGGGGCCGGGCGGAGAGGTCCGCGCCGGTCTCCGTACCACTCCCCCGCCCCTCTACCCCCGCTCCGCCGGCCTCGCCGTTCTCCGGGGCCGACGGCTGTCGGTGCTGCTCCACCGCCGCTCGGCCGTGGTCGCCGGTCTGCTCGTCCCCCTCCTCGGCGCCGTGATGCTGCTGTCGGCGTGTGTCGGGCAGACGTTCGTGTCGCCGGGTGAGGTGTGGGAGGTGGTCGCCGGTGGCGGCCGGTCGGGGCCGTACGGGCTGATCGTGGGGGAGCTGCGGGTGCCGCGGATCGTGCTCGGGGCGCTGGTGGGGGCCGCGCTCGGGGTGTCGGGGGCGCTCGTACAGACCGTGACCCGGAATCCGCTGGCCAGCCCGGATGTGATCGGCGTCGGACATGGTGCCGCCGCCGCGACGGTGCTGGCGCTGTCCCTGGGGATGGCTGCCTCGCCCGCCGCGCTGCCTGCGGTCTCCGTGGGCGGCGGACTGGCGGCGGCCGCGCTCGTGTATGTGCTGGCCTGGCGGCACGGGATGCGGCCGAGCCGGTTCGTGCTGACCGGGGTGGGGATCGGTGTCGCGCTGTCGGCGGTCGTGCAGCTGTATCTGACCGAGAGCGAGTTGGCCGCCGCCGAGCAGGTCAAGCTGTGGTTGACCGGGAGTCTGAACGGGCGGGGATGGGAGCAGGCCGGGCCGCTCGGGTGTGTGCTGCTGCTCGTGTTGCCCGCGCTCGTCTGGGCGGGGTGGGTGCAGAAGCCGTTGGGGCTGGATGCCGATACTGCCGCGGCGCTCGGGGTGCGGGTGCGGTGGGCGCAGCTCGGGCTGACCGGGGTGGGGGTGGTGCTCGCGGCGGTGGCGACCGGGGCGGCGGGGCCGATCGGGTTCGTGGCGTTGACCAGTCCGCAGGTGGCTCGGCGGATGGCTCGTACGGCTCAGCTGCCGCTGGTCTCTTCGGGGTTGGTGGGGGCGGTGGTCATCGTTTCTGCGGATCTTGTCGCACGGACGCTTGTGCCCCCACTGGAGATACCGGTGGGGGCACTGACGTCGCTCGTCGGGGGGCCGTATCTGTTGTGGCTGCTGGGGCGGTCCCGGGCCGAGCGCTGACTCGCCCCCGCCGCCCCTACCCGTCCCATCCACCAGGGCTGCGCCCCTTCGCCCCCCCTGGGTGGGTGGGTCTGTGCGGGTCCGGTGGGGCTTCTCGCGCAGTTCCCCGCGCCCCTGAAGAGCACGGGCTGCGCCCTGTGCTCTTCAGGCCCGCAGGGGCCTGAATCTCTTTGGGGCGCGGGGAACTGCGCGATCAGCCCCCACCGGGCCCGCGGACGGACACGGCGGCCTCGTCAGATCGTCGCGGTGTCGATCACGAAGCGATAGCGCACGTCACTCGCCAGCACCCGCTCGTACGCCTCGTTGATCTGGTCCGCGCGGATCAGCTCGATCTCGGCGCCGAGGCCGTGCGCGGCGCAGAAGTCGAGCATTTCCTGGGTCTCCTGGATGCCGCCGATGCCGGACCCCGCGAGGGTCTTGCGGCCGGCGATGACGGAGAAGAGGTTGAGGGCGACGGGCTCCTCGGGCGCGCCCACATTCACGAAGGCGCCGTCGGTCTTCAGCAACGACAGGTACGCGTCGAGGTTCAGCGGGGCCGACACCGTCGACAGGATGAGGTCGAAGGTGCCCGCCAGCTCCTTGAAGGTCGCCTCGTCGCTGGTGGCGTAGTAGTGCGTCGCGCCCAGCTTCAGGCCGTCGTCCTTCTTGCGGAGGGACTGCGACAGGACGGTCACCTCGGCACCGAGCGCGTGCGCGAGCTTGACGCCCATGTGGCCGAGGCCGCCGAGACCGACGACGGCGACCTTCTTGCCGGGGCCGACGTTCCAGTGCCGGAGCGGGGAGTACGTGGTGATGCCGGCGCACAGCAGGGGCGCGGCCTCGTCGAGGGCGATGCCGTCGGGGATGCGTACGGTGAAGGCCTCGTCGACGACGATCTTCTCCGCGTAGCCGCCGTAGGTGGGCTCGCCGTCCTTGCCGATGGCGTTGTACGTGCCGACGTTGCCCTTGAGGCAGTACTGCTCCAGGCCGGCCTCGCAGTTCTCGCACTCGCGGCAGGAGTCGACCATGCAGCCGACGCCGACCTTGTCGCCGACGGCGAACTTGGTGACACCGGAGCCGACGGCCTCGACGACACCGGCGATCTCGTGGCCCGGGACCATCGGGAAGATCGCCTCGCCCCAGCCCTCACGGGCCTGGTGGATGTCCGAGTGACAGATTCCGGCGTACTTGATGTCGATCAGAACGTCGTGCTCACCGACTTCGCGGCGCTCGATCGTGGTGCGCTCCAGCGGAGCCTTGGGGGCGGGCGCCGCATAGGCGGCAACAGTGGTGGTCATGCCGGGGTTCTCCTGATCGTCGTCCCGCATCCGGCCTGCCTTCCGGCCGGCTGCGGATACCAGCCTGCCCCGGATCCCGGCGGTCACCCAGGTCACGGCTTTACGTACGTCCGCCGGTCCTACCACTGGCGGGGTCAGGATCACAGGCGTACGACCGGCGAACGACCATGAATACTTGATGTATGGACGAACAGCCCGAAGCAGTGCACGAGCGGCCCTACGGCGAGGCCGGTGCCGCAGGTGCCGGTGGCGCCGGTGGCGCCGGTGCGCTGGACCGGCGTGCCGAGCTGAGCGAGTTCCTGCGCACCCGGCGGGCCCGGCTGCAGCCGGAGGACGTGGGCCTGCCGGTCTTCGGGCGGCACCGGCGGGTCCCCGGGCTGCGCCGGGAGGAGCTGGCCCAGCTCGCCGGGGTGTCCGTGGCGTACTACACACGGCTGGAGCAGGGCAACGGGCGCAATGTGTCGGCGGAGGTGCTCGACGCCATTGCGCGCGCCCTCCAGCTGAGCGACGCGGAGCACGCCCATCTCACGCATCTCGCGAAGCCGAAGGCGCACAAGAAGAAGCGTTCGGCCCGTCCGCAGCAGGTGCGGGGCGCGCTGCGGCAGCTGATCGACACCCTGGACGGCATCCCCGCGTACGTCACCGGCCGGCGTTCGGACATCCTCGTCTGGAACCGGATGGCGGCGGCGGTGTTCGGGGACTGGTCGGAGCTGCCGCCGCACGAGCGGAACTGGGCGCGGATGGTGTTCCTGCGGCCCGACTACCGGGACCTGTACGTCGACTGGGACCAGAAGGCGGCCGACATGGTCAGCTATCTGCGGATGGACGCGGGCTGCCATCCGGACGATCCGCTGCTGTCGGCGCTGGTGGGCGAGTTGTCGGTGAAGAGCGAGGAGTTCCGGCGGCTGTGGGCGACGCACGACGTGAAGGAGAAGGGCCACGGGCTGAAGCGCATGCGCCACCCCCTGGTCGGTGATCTCACCCTCTCCTTCGAGACGTTCCGCCTCCCCGACGACCACGAGCAGAACCTGATCACCTACCACGCCGAACCGGGCTCCCCCTCCGCCGACGCCCTGCGCCTCCTGGCCAGCTGGGGCACGGACGCGACCCGGGCACCGAAGGTGACGCCGTAGCCGGAGAGGACCACGGCGTCACCCCCTGCGTCCGGGACGCGCGTCTCACCTGCCGAAGTACGCGTCGTGGATCGTCACCGTCGACCGGTTCCCCTTCTTGTCGGTCACCTCGGCGCGCAGGGACACGCTCTTCCCCGCCGCCGGGGTGCCGTACGTGAACTTCCCCTTCCGCACGGTGACTTCGGTCCACTTCTTGCCGTCGCCCGACACATACACGGCCAGCGACCTGAGGTTCTTCCCGGCCGCCGCGCCCTGCACGCCGACCCGGACGGTGCCCTTCGTGCCGGCCGGGGCCGTGCTGTCGAGGCCCAGGAACGGCGTGCCGAAGCGGACCGTGGAGACCGGGAGCTTCGTGTCGGTCGCGGTGCGCTTCGAGGTGAAGGTCCAGCTCGCGTCGATCCGGGAGGATGCCCTCGCCAGGTCGGCGGACCGGGAGATGGACGTCGTCAGCCGGTACGCGGCGAGGTCCGCCGGGACCTTGAACTGGCCCGCCCCGTCCAGCGCGTCCTCGCCCGAGGCGTACTTCTTCCCGTTCCGGTACAGCGTGGTCGTGACCTTCTCGTAGAAGGACGACCCGGCGTGCCCCCTGCCGTCGGCGAACATCGGCAGCAGGCCGTAGAGCTGGTCGCCGTCACGCCGGATGCCGTAGAACCCGGCGATCTTCGGGCCGAGGACGCCGACGTTGAAGGTCTGTGCGTATGTCCTGCCCGCCTTGAAGGTACGGCTGTCGCCGGTCGTGTAGTACGCGTCCAGGACCGGGAAGCCCTGGGCGTCCTCCGCGCCGTACTGCTCGAAGTCGAGGGTCCACTTCACCCCGTTCGCGGCGGACAGATACAGCGCCCGCCTGCCGGGCAGCGGCTGCGGGACGCCGACGGCGGGTGCGCCGGAGCCGTCGGGAAGTGTGGCCCAGGGGATGACGGCGCCCGTCCTGCCGGCGGCGGAGGCGCCGAGGCCGGTCTTCACGGTCGCCAGTTCGCCCTTCTTCCAGCGCTTGGTGAAGCCGGTCGCGAGCTTCGTGACCTTGCCCCCGCCGGCCACGGCGTACTGCGCGCTGTCGCCGACGGCCCACTGTCCCGCCCAGTTCTGGCTGAGCCTGCCGCCGGTGACCGACGGCCCGAGGTGCGCGGTGCGGAAGCCGTCGTACGTGTCGATCATCCAGCCGAAGGTGTACTGGCCACCGCCCACCCGCAGGGTGAAGTCGGGTGCCGCGAAGGACGGTTCGGCGGCCGTGTCGGGCACGGTGATGTCCACCGGTTTCGTCTGGCGGGCGTCCAGGGTGAGGGAGGTCTTCCGGTCGACGGTGAGCGTGGGCCGGGACAGCCAGGCCGCGCCCTTGCCGTAGTCCTTCGGGTCCACGACGATCCCGGCGTTGAGGATGTAGGTCCCCTCCGGCACCCGCAGCTCGACCGTGCCGTCCTTGTCGTACGGCGTGAACCACGCGCCCTCGGCGAGCCCCGCGACCCCGGTCAGGTCGAGCAGATGGTTCTCGGCCGGCCCGCCGTCCCGGTCGACCGTCCGGAGCGTGACGTCGTACGACTCGACCTCGCGCTGCACGGCCGCCGCCGTACGGACGCTCTGGCCGCCGCCGGTGGCGGTGACGTACGCGGTGTAGTGGCCGTCGAGTTTCCCGCCGAGCCTGGTGTTCGCGACCAGGTCGACGGTGGCCTTGCCGCCTCCCGGGACGGTGACCTTCTTGCCGCCGAGCTTGAAGAAGCCGGCCGGGGCGGGCTTGCGGTTCGGGCCGGTGCCGGTCACCGCGAGGTCGAGGGTGACGGCCTTGGTGCCGAGGTTCCGGTAGGTGAGCTTCCTGGTCACCGGCTTGTCGTCGGTGTGCGGCCACTCCTGTACGCCGAAGTCGACCGAGACGGGGTCGGCGACGACCGTCTGCTTGATCGCCCTGTCGACGCGGATACGGCCCGCCCCCTGCTCGAACGGCGTGTACGGGCCGCCCTTGGCGGACGCGACGAGGGCCGCCTTCAGTTCGGCGTACGTCCAGTCCGGGTGCTGTTGCTTGAGGAGGGCGGCGGCGCCCGCGACATGCGGGGTCGCCATCGACGTACCGGAGATCGTCAGATAGCCCTCGGGCTTCTGGCCGACCTCCCGCTCGATGACGCTGTCCGGGGCCGCGGCGGCGGTGATGGCGACCCCGGGCGCGGTCACGTCGGGCTTGATCTGGCCGTCCATGCCGGGGCCCCGGCTGGAGAACGAGGCGAGCTTGTCCTTGTCGTCGACCGCGCCGACGGTGAGCGCGGCGGCCGCGCTGCCCGGCGAGCCGACCGTCCGCTCGCCCCCCTCGCCCTCGTTGCCGGCGGCGACCGCGAAGAGGATGCCCTTCTCGGCGGAGAGCTTGTCGATCCCCGCCTCCATCGGGTCGACCTCCGGGGTGTCGCCCCCGCCGAGGCTGAGGTTGACCACGTCGGCGCCCTGCTCGGCGGCCCACTCCATGCCCGCGATGATGCCGGAGTCGTCGCCGTAGCCCTCGTCGCTCAGCACCTTGGCGTTGAGCAGCTTCGCCCCGGGCGCGACACCCTTGAACTTGCCCTTGGACCGGGCCCCGGTGCCCGCCGCGATGGACGCGACATGGGTGCCGTGGCCGTACTTGTCCGTGGTGTCGGGCGAGGTCGAGAAGTTCTTGTCGGCCGTCACCTGGCCCTTGAGGTCCGGGTGGGTGGCGTCGACGCCCGTGTCCAGTACGGCGATGGTGACGCCCTTGCCGTCGAAGCCGGCCTTCCATGCCTTCGGGGCGCCGATCCGCGCGACGGACTTGTCGAGGCTGACCTCGCGGACGCCGTCCAGCCAGAGGTGCGCGACCCCGGTGGCGGTGGTGCCGTCGGCGTCGGTGACCGCCTTCCACAGCGCGGCGGCGTCGTCCCCGGGCGTGAGCACCGCGTCGGCGTTCAGGGTCTTCAGGGTGCGGCGGACCCTGGTGTCGCCCGCGTCCCGTACGTCGGCCCGGGCGCCGGCGGCGGTTCCCGCGTAGCCGACGATCAGCTTCAGGCCCTGCCGCTGGGCGGTGCGGGTCGCCGATCGGTTCAGCGCGGTGACGTCGAAGAGCCGCCTGTCGACCCGTCCGGTGGAGATGAGCCGGGCCGCGTCGGCCGGCAGGACATAGGTGTGGCCGTCGGCCCGGCGGAGCTGCACCGGGACGCCCTCACGGCCCTTCGCCCGCTCCAGGCCCAGCACACGGCCGTCGCCGCCGACGAGGACGCGGTCACCGGTGACGAGGGTGATGCGATGGCTCGGCTCGATGCCGGCGGCGGCGCGGGCCTTGAGGTCCTCGAAGCCCCTGAGGTCCTCGAAGCCCCTGAGGTCCTCGAAGCCCTTGAGGTCCGCCGTGCTCGTACCGGCCGCGCGCCCGGATATCGCGGACGCCGGGATGGTCAGCCCCGCCGTCAGTGCCGCGGCGGCCGTCACAGCGACCGTGGCCGTGCACGCGCTCATCAGATGTCTGCGCAAGACTCCCCCTCGATCCGGTTCATCCGGCCAGGGGACCTTCCGCACACATACGCGTCAATTCCCCCGGTCTACGCAGTATGACCGGGGGTCAACTCGCGCCCCATACCTCGCGACTGGGCGTGAAGCGGCGAACTCCGGGCCACGCGCGACCGCACGCGCCCCGGACTCCACACCAACGCGCCCCGCACCGTGGGCGTTTGTGGCCGCGGGGGTCTCACGCCCCGGCGTCACGCCCCGGCGTTCTCCTTCACCGTGATGCGCCCCTTGCGGATGGTCGCGACCCGGGGGGCCTTCCTGGCCAGCGCCGAGTCATGGGTGACCATGATGAATGTGAGCCCGTGCTCCTTCCACAGCGTCTCCAGGACCTCCATGATCTCGTCGCGCGTGGACTCGTCGAGGTTTCCGGTGGGCTCGTCCGCGAGCAGCACCTTCGGCCGCTTCACCAACGCGCGGGCGATCGCGACGCGTTGCTGCTGACCGCCGGACAGCTCGGCCGGCAGATGCCCGAGCCGCTCCCCCAGCCCCACCGACTCCAGCGCCTCGGCGGCCCGCTGCCGCCGCTCCTTCGCCTTCACCCCGAGCGGTACGAGCGCCGTCTCGACGTTCTCCTGCGCGGTCAGCGTCGGGATCAGATTGAAGCTCTGGAACACGAACCCGATGTTCTCGCTCCGCACGGTCGTGAGCCTGCCCTCCGACAGCTTCGCCAGATCGGTCCCGTCCAGCTCGACGCTCCCGTCGGACGGCTTGTCGAGCCCCCCGAGCATCTGGAGCAACGTCGACTTCCCACCCCCGGTCGGCCCCTGAATGACCAGCCGATCCCCATCACCGATGGTGAGATCGACCCCGTCGAGCGCGATGACGGTGTCCTTGCCCCGCGCATACCGCTTGGTGACACCTGTGAGTACGTACATGTTCAACATCTCCTGAGATCAAGCCACTTTGGCTGCGGGCAACCGCGCCCGCCCGCCTTCCTAGCTGCGGGCAGTCGTGCCGCTGGGGCGATGGGGGCACCTACCGCTCGAGCGAAGCCGAGAGTGGGGGAGGGTGGGCGCAGGCGGCACCATGCAAGCGCCGGCAAGCGCACCCCACCCCCCGCCCGTCCCCAGCACCAGGTGCCCGCCCTACTCCACCCGCCGCAACGCATCCGCAGGCCGCAACCGAGACGCCCGCCACCCCCCGAACGCCCCCGCGATCAGCCCACCCGCGACGGCGAGCCCCACCGCGACCCCGATCGTCGTGACACTGACGGGCGCCGTGAGAGCGACTTCCAGCGCGTTCGAAGCGGCCTGCTGCCCACCGGGCCCGCCCCCACCGGGGAAGCCGCCCCCACCGGGCCCGCCACCCCCGGGGCCACCGAACCCACCCCCCGTCGCCGCGATCTCCGCCCGCAGCGTCGGACTGATCGCCGTGACGACGTAGGCCCCACCGAGCCCCAGCGCGATCCCGAGCGCCCCGCCCACCAGCCCGTTCACGACGGCCTCACCGACGACCTGCCGGGTCACCCGCCCCGACTTCCACCCCAGCGCCTTGAGCGTGCCGAACTCCCGTACCCGCCGCGACACGGCCGACGAGGTGAGCAGCCCGGCCACCAGGAACGCGGCCACGAGCACCGCGATCGACAGCCATTTGCCGACGTCGGAGGCGAGGTCGGAGGCGGTGGACAGCGACCCGGAGACCGTGTCGGCGAGGTCGGCGGAGGTGGTGACGGTGGTCCCGTCGATGTTCTTCTGGATGGCCGCCTTGACGCTGTCGATCCGCTGCGAGTCGCTCGCCTTGACGTAGATCGTGGTGACCTTGTCCTTGGAGTCGCTGAGCGTCTGCGCCTGCTTCAGCGGCATGTAGAGGTTGGCCGCCGCGTCCCCGCTGTCGGGCGTCGCGATGCCGATGACCTCGTACTCGACGCTGTTGATCGTGACGCTGTCCCCGGCCTTCAGCTCCTTCTCCTTGGCGTACGAGGCATCCGCGACGACGACCTTGGCGTCGGTCTCGGACGTCCTGAACGTACGGCCGCTGGTGATCTTCGAGGAGGTGAGGGGGCCCAGGGCGGGTTCGGTGACGTCCGTGCCGTAGACGGAGTAGTTGTCGACGTCGAACTCGGCGCCGCCGCCCTCGACCCGTCCCTCGGGCTGCCCGGTGCCGCCGCCGTTCTGGCCACCGCCGCCGGGCCCGCCCGGTTGCTGCCCGCCGGCGCCCTCGTCCTGCTGGAACTGTCCGCGCCGGAACTGCCCGTCCACCTTGATGACTTGGAGGCTGAGGCCGCCGACGGCCTCGGAGACACCCTCCTGCTCGCCGACCTCGGTGACGGTCGAGCTCGCGAGGGTCTGGAAGCCCCGGACCGCGACGATGTCGCTGCTCTGCTGCTCGTCGGAGTCGTCGTCCTGGGCGTCGAACTCGAACCGGGGGCGTTCGCCGCCGTTCTCGCCGGGCGCGGCGGCGGCCTTGGTGACGGTCATGTCCGTGCCCAGGCCGTACAGGGATTCGAGTACTTTGGCCTGCGCCTTCTCCATGCCCGACGACACGGAACTGACCACGATCACCAGGGCGATGCCCAGGGCGAGGCCGGAGGCGACGACGAGCGCCGCCTTTCTGCGGCGGCGCAGTTCGCGCCTCAGATAGGTGAAGAACATGGCGGCAAGCTAGGTACGCCGCGTGATGAAGGGATAAGCCCGCGCTGAGAGGCTGATGAGAACCCTGTGCGGGGCCCCGGAAACACCGATGCCGCCCCTGGGTGTCCCAGGGGCGGCATCGGCGCTCTCACAGCTGCGGCCGACGGTGGATCAGGCCTCCGAGCCGGCCTTCCAGTCGGCCCAGCTCAGGTTCCAGCCGTTGAGGCCGTTGTCGGGGGCGACCGTCTTGTCTCCGGTGTTCCGGATGTCCACGACGTCACCGACGATCGAGTTGTTGTAGAACCAGGCGGCTTCGGTGTCAGGGTCGTTGGCACCCTTGGTGTCGTTCAGACCGACACAGCCGTGGCTGGTGTTGGCGCTGCCGAAGATGGAGTCGGCCGCCCAGTAGTTGCCGTGGAGGAAGGTGCCGGAGGTCGTCAGACGCATGGCGTGGGGTACGTCCTTGATGTCGTACTCACCCTTGCCGTCGTCGTCGGTGAAGCCGACCGTCGCGCCGTTCATCCGGGTCTCCTTGAACTTCTCGGAGATCACCATCTGGCCCTGGTACGTCTTGTTCTCGGGCGAACCGGCGGAGATCGGGATGGTCTTGACGACCTTGCCGTCCTGCGTGACCTTCATCGTCTTGGTCTTGGCGTCGACGATGGAGACCTGGTTACGGCCGATCTTGAAGGTCACCGTCTTCTGCTGCACACCGTAGACACCCTCGGCGCCCTCGACCCCGTCGAGCGCGAGCTTCAGCGTGACGGTGGAGCCGCCCTGCCAGTAGTCCTCGGGGCGGAAGTCGATGCGGTTGGCGTTGAACCAGTGCCCGACGACCTCCTGGCCGGAGCTGCTGGAGACGGTGATCCCCTTCTGGACGGCGGCCTTGTTGGTGATCGCCTTGTCGAAGTTGATCGAGACCGGCATACCGACGCCGACGGTGGAACCGTCCTCGGGCGTGAAGTTGCCGATGAAGCTGTTGGCCGGTGAGACCGTCGTGAACGCGGAGTTCTCGTGGGCCTCGCGCCCCTCGGAGTCCTCGGCGGCGGCCGTGATCTTGTAGCCGGTGGACCGCTCCAGCTGTCCGCTGGGCGCCCAGCTCTTCTTGTCCGCGGATATCTCACCCTCGACGGCGGCGCCCTCGGAGGTGGTCATCTTCACGTCCGTGAGCGTGCCCTTGCTCACCGTGACCTTCGCCGAGTTGTTGATGGAGGCGTTGTCCGAGCCGTCCTTCGGCGTGATCTTGATGTCCGCCTCGGAGGTCTTCTCGGCCGCCGCCTTGTCGGCCTGGGCCTGCGAGGAGTCCCCTCCGTCGTTCCCGGACGCGTTGTCGCCGCCGCCTCCGCTGCACGCAGAGAGCACCAGCACCCCGCCGAGCAGTGCGGACGCGACCGTCAGGCCCCTGCGCCGCTTACTGTTCGTCATCACACGCTTCTCCATCGTTGCCGAATCCCCAAAGAACTCCGAAGATCCCCCGAGCACTTAAACACCACTACGGCACCGAGCCGTTCCGCTCCCGCGGATATGTGGGATACGCCACTCCGCCCGCATCGGATCGTCGGCGACCCTGCGGCGGTGCACCAGTGGCTCGTGCGCCCCATGAGACGTAAGAACCCCGGGCGGCGGTTGCCGCCCGGGGTCATCAATCTCCCAAGCCGCTCAGCCGCGTCCGTCTTCTTCTTCGTCCTCCCCGTCCTCTCCGTCATCATCCTCGTCGAGACCCCATTCCGGCGAATCGGGGTCGTAGTCGATGCCCTCGCTGCTCCAGGAGGCCTGGGCGAGTTCGACGCCCGGCACGTCCCCGACCAGGTCGAACGGG
The DNA here is from genome assembly GCF_040297125.1 of Streptomyces sp. NPDC001868. Lineage (NCBI taxonomy): Bacteria > Bacillati > Actinomycetota > Actinomycetes > Kitasatosporales > Streptomycetaceae > Streptomyces > Streptomyces sp. NPDC001868. The sequence goes on from NZ_JBEOYO010000003.1 coordinate 48,751, forward strand.
TCGATCAGATAGGCGAGGGCCTCCGCGGTGTCCTCGGTCACCGCAGACTCGGCGTGTACCCGCTCATCGGCAGGCATATCGGAGTCGTCCGCGATCCGCCGCAAAGCAGCGCCGGTGATTGCCTCGACGTCCTCGACCTCCACCACCAATTCAACTCGAAGCCGGACAAACTGCGATGTCTCAGTTGTACTCATGCTCCGGAGCGTACGGCTCACAGGTCACGCGACTTTCCCACGACCCGCGCCTTTCATTAGCATCGCTCCCTACGGCCAATTCGCCAGCGCCACAAGGGGATCGATATTCCGTGTCCGTCGCACGTCGCGCGTCGTCCACCGCCCGCCGATCGCTCCTGACCGCCACCGCCGCGGGCACCCTCCTGGGCGCCCTGTGGTTCGTGCCGTCGGCCAACGCGACGCAGGAGGCGGCGGTCATAAACGAGCGGACGCCCACGACGACGACCGCCGCCGACGAGGCCCCCACCCGCGAACTCGCCGACACCGGCAGCCCCAACACCACGCCCTACATCATCGGCGGCACCACCATGCTCGGCCTGGGCGCCGCGTTCGTCGCGTACTCGATCCGCCGCGAACAGGAGGACTACGCGTAGCCGTAGTCGTCCGCGGCCGAGTGGGGCTTCGCACAGTTCCCCGCGCCTGAACGCCCCTGAAAAGCGAAGCGGGGCGCAGCCCCAGCTTCGCTTTTCAGGGGCGCGGGGAACTGCGCGACCAGCCCCCACCGAACCCGCACAAACCCACCCACCCCCACCACCCCCCACCCCACCCCTCGGGGGTCGAAGGGGCACCGCTCCTGGGGATGGGACGGGTAGGGGCGGCGGGGGCGAGAAAAACTCAGGCGAGCGGCCCGGTGACAGACTCCGCCGCAGCCACCAACCGCCCATCCCGAACAAACGCGTCGGCCAACGCCAGATCAGGCGCAAGAAACCGATCCGGCCCAGCCCCCTCGACCCCGGCCGCACGCACGGCCCCCACCACCGCCCGAGTGGCCGGCGCGGCCACCAGCCCCTCCCGCAGCTCAACCCCCCGCGTCCCCGCATACAACTCCACGGCCAGCACCCGCGTCAGATTGTCCACAGCCACCCGCAGCTTCCGCGCCGCCGACCACCCCATCGACACATGGTCCTCCTGCATCGCGGAGGACGGAATCGAGTCCGCCGAAGCCGGCACGGCCAGCCGCTTCAACTCACTCACCAGCGCCGCCTGCGTGTACTGAGCGATCATCAGCCCGGAGTCGACCCCCGCGTCGTCCGCGAGGAACGGCGGCAACCCGTGCGACCGGTTCTTGTCGAGCAGCCGGTCCGTACGCCGCTCAGCGATCGACGCCAGATCCGCCACCGCGATGGCGAGGAAGTCGAGGACGTAAGCGACGGGCGCCCCATGGAAGTTCCCGTTGGACTCCACCCTCCCGTCCGGCAGGACCACGGGATTGTCGACCGCCGCCGCCAACTCCCGCTCGGCCACGAGCCGCGCGTGCGCGAGGGTGTCGCGCCCGGCCCCGGCCACCTGCGGAGCACACCGCACGGAGTACGCGTCCTGCACCCGCGGCGCGTCGTCCTGATGATGGCCCGTGAGCCCCGACCCCTTCAGCACGGCGAGCATGTTGGCCGCGGAGGCCGCCTGCCCGGGGTGCGGGCGGATGGCGTGCAGTTCGGGCGCGAGGACCCGGTCCGTGCCGAGCAGGGCCTCCAGGGAGATCGCGGCGGTGATGTCGGCCGACGTGTAGAGCCGCTCCAGGTCGGCCAGCGCCATGACCAGCATGCCGAGCATGCCGTCGGTGCCGTTGAGGAGAGCCAGCCCCTCCTTCTCCCGCAGTTCGACGGGCGCGATGCCGTGCGCGGCGAGCAGCTCACCGGCGGGCCGTACGACCCCGTCCGGCCCCTCCGCGTCCCCCTCGCCCATCAGTGTGAGCGCGCAGTGGGACAGCGGCGCCAGGTCGCCGGAGCAGCCGAGCGAGCCGTACTCGTGCACCACCGGTGTGATCCCGGCGTTGAGGACGTCGGCCATGGTCTGCGCGACCTCGGGCCGTACGCCGGTACGGCCGGAGCAGACGGTCTTCAGCCGCAGGAACATCAGCGCGCGGACGACCTCGCGCTCGACCCTCGGCCCCATGCCGGCCGCGTGCGAGCGGACGATGTTGCGCTGGAGCCGGGCCCGCAGTTCCGGGCTGATGTGTCGGGTCGCGAGGGCGCCGAAGCCGGTGGAGACCCCGTAGACGGGTTCCGGCTTGGCCGCCAGCGCGTCAACGATCTCGCGGGCCGCGGCGAGGGCGGCCACCGCCTCGTCGGAGAGCTCGATCCGGGCGCCGGCGCGCGCCACGGCGAGGACGTCGGCCGCGGTGACCCCGGACGTCCCGAGGACCACCGTGTCCACAGAGTGCATATCCATATTCAGGATCGTAGGGACTGAATCGCCGAATGTCACGACCGAACGAGGGAGGGGCTCCTTACCTTCACCACGCCAAGACGCCCCCCGCACCCACCGAGTCGCCCCACCCCCACGCCCACCCCCACCCGGCGCCGAGGCTATCCGCGTAGATCAGAAACGAATCAGAAAACGATCAGAAAACGATCGGAGATCGATCCGAAGTTGATCAGAATCCCCAGGTCAGAGCATGGGCGGCACCAGGACGCGAGTAGGGTCGAACCACACTTCGAACGAGCCCACGGTCTACTCCCCCCTTGGCCGTGGGCAGCCCAGGGCCCGCGCTCCGACTCGACCCGTCGCGCGGCCCGCCCTAGGACCGGCGCCCTCGAATGCGGCGCCGGTCCCCCGGGTGTTCGGGGTCCACGGGCGGGGGCGGCCGGTCGGCGAGACTGACCACCGGGTCCTCGGCACCCTCGCCCTCACGCCCCGCGACGACCGGCTCCACGGAACCGGCGGCCTTGGCCCGGTACTGCGCCGCGTCGGCCAGCCGGAAGAGCCGCCGGGCGGAGCGCAACGGCCCAATGGGATCCCCCGTGGACGCGACCCCGCAGGCGACCCCGTCGCCCGGCTCCAACTCCCGCGCCCGCACACACAGTTCCCCGGCGACCCGCACCACCTCGTCCGCCGAGGGCCCCACCGCGAGCAGACAGAACTCGTCCCCGCCGAGCCGCGCGACCAGCACCCGGGGCAGTTCGGCCGCACACCGCGACAGCACGGAACCGAACCGCTCCAGCAGCTGATCACCCATCGCATGCCCGTACGAGTCGTTGACCTTCTTCAGGCCGTTGAGGTCGCAGACGACGAGGCTGATCACGGTGCCGTCGCGCCGGTGCGCCTCCATCGCCTCGTCGAGCCGGAGGTCGACCGCCCGCCGGTTGCCGAGCCCGGTGAGGGGGTCGGTGAAGGCGAGCCGCCGGGCCTCCTCCAGCCGCTCGGACTGCGCGAGGCCGGCCGCGACGACCGAGGCGAGGACGGTCGCGAACGCGGCGTGGTCGCCGTGGAAGACGGGCTCCCCGGCGGGCCGGGCCACATACAGCTCGCCCCAGGCCCGACCGTTCATCACGATGGGCGCCACCACGCAGCAGCCGCGTCCGCGCCGGCGCAGGGCGGCGACCCGCTGATGGCAGTAACCCCCGGGCCGCCGCCCGGCGACCGGCCCGGCCGCCGTCTCCACCCAGGCGTTGGGCTCACCGCCCTCCAGCCACCGCTCGTGCAGGAACTCCGCGATCTCCGGGAACTGGTGCACCGGATACGTCTCGTCCTCCGGAAACTCCTCCTCGTCAGCCGCCCGGTTCCCCACATTCACGAGCACCCGCAGCAGCCCACGCTCCCGCTCCCACACGGACAGCGCGGCGAAGCTCCCCGACAGGGCCCGGCACGACCCGTCCGCGGCGGCCCACCACGTCTCCCGCGACGTACGCGCCCCCGCCATCCCGCGCGCCAACGCCACCACGGCCCGAAGCCGCCTGTCCTCTCCCATCACCCCAGGCTAGGGAGCTTTACGACGATTTGAGACATTAGTGGGCCGAACAGGGGTGCGGACCACCCAACGACGACAGCTCCCCGGGGAGAGGTCCAGGGGGAGAGGTCCGCGGGATCACTCCCCCGGCCAGTCCGGCTTCCGCTTCTCGTTGAAGGCGGCCACACCCTCCGCCCGGTCCCCGGAGAACGCCACCGAACGCCATGCCGCGTCCTCGACCTCCAGCCCGGCCCGCAGATCGAGCCCATGCCCGTACCGCAGCGCACGCTTGGCCGCGCGCAGCCCGACGGGCGAGTTCGCGGCGATCCGCGCGGCCAGCGACAGGGCCTCCGCCCGGTCCCGCCCCTCCTCCACCAACTGGTCCACGAGCCCCAACTCCCGCGCCTCCACGGCCTCCAGCCGCCGCGCCGTGAAGATCAGCTCGGCGGCCCGCGCCGCCCCCACCCGACGCGGCAGCAACTGCGTGCCCCCACCGCCCGGGATCACCCCCACCGACACCTCGGGCAGCCCCACCACCGCCGTACGGTCGGCCACGATCAGGTCGCAGGACAGGGCGAGTTCGAAACCACCGCCGAGCGCGAAGCCGTGCACGGCGGCGATCGTGGGCATCGGCAGCTCCAGTACGCCGGTGTACGCCGCCCGCGCGACGGGCCGCTGCCGCACCAGATCGGCGTCACTGAACGAGTTCCGCTCCTTCAGATCCGCCCCCACACAGAACGCCCGCTCATGCGTCGACGTCACCACGACCACGCGTACGTCCCGGTCGGCGCCCAGCGCCCCGCAGGCCGCCGCGACGGAACGGGCCATGTCGGTCGACACCGCGTTCATGGCCTTGGGCCGGTCGAGCGCGAGCTCGGCGACATACCCGTGCCGCCGCACGACGACGAACTCCCCGAACCGCCGCTCCCCGTCCCCGACCGCCGGCCCCACTGCCGCCCCGTCACCCATGAAACCCTCCCGGTTAACGCCGGTTAACTCCTGTCCCCCCGATCATCGCAGCCGCCCCCTGCCGACGAAACCCCGAGCAATCCCGACAGTCCCGATAGTCCCGACAGTCCCGAACGATGCCGAGTCGCGGGCGGGTTCACGGGGGGCACGAGAGGAGGGGACCGGCCCTTCTCTGCGGAGCCCAGGCGATCCCGTCATCCTGACGCCCCGCGCCCACCCCAACGAGAACTCCACAGGCCGATCCCTTGCCAAACCCCGGCAACCTTTTCCACGTACGGGTGACATCCGGGCCTTCTCCGGCCACACCGCCCACCCCGGCGCATAATCTGCGCTCCGCCATAGGCGCACCGGGGGACACGGGCGCGCAGGGGAGGGGAAACCATGACGACGAACACGGCCACCAGGCCCACGCCGACCACCACAAGGGCGCCACAAGAGCCACCGACGACACCCACCACACCACCGACTTCCGCACGAGCCGGGTCGACGGGGCCGAGGGAATCAACAGGACCCACGGCCTCGACCGCACCATGGGCCCCATCGGGAACACCCACGACATCCACGACATCAGGACCATCAAGTCCTACGGGGCATACAGGGCATACAGGGCCAGGAGGTCTGGCTGGTGCACCTGGTGCGACTGGTACGGCCGGTCCAGCGGGCCCGTGGCAACCGCCACCTGGGACATCGGCGAGGCCTACGCCGTCTGCGGCTGCCGCGAACCCCGGGTCACAAAGGCCGCCGGGACCAGCAGGCCCCTGGACGCCACCACCGGGAACAACGACGAAACCCACACCACCCACTGCCTCCGCGAACCCCGGAGCGCCAAGGCCGACAGGACCAGCAGGCCCCTGGAGGCCCCCGGGTCCGCCCGCGGGGCCCGGACCAGCGCCCGGCCCTTCCATGGCACCGGCGTCGTCAAGGTCTCCAAGGCCTCCGAGCCCGTCGTCGCCGTCGAAGCCCTCAGCGTCCTCGACTCCCCCGGTGTCGTCAGCGCCCTCGATGCCGTCGAAGCCCTCAGCCTCGTCGGCGCCCTCGACACCGTTGAAGCCCCCGGTGTCGTCAGCGCCCTGGACTCCGTCGGAGCCCCCAGCGTCATCGGCACCGTGGACGCCGTCGAAGCCCCCAGCGTCAACGGCGCCCACGACGCCCACGCCGTCCTCGACGCCCCCGGTGTCATCGCCGCCCTGGACACCGTCCGCGACCCCGGTGCAGTCGACGTCCCCCTACTCCTTCTCTCCCCTCGTATCCGGCCCCTCGGCGGAGGGGGTGGTGGGCCCGGATGGGCCCGCCGCCCGGCCGCGAGGGCGGCACCGGCGGCCCAGGCAGCGGAAGGTGCTGTTCGCGGTGGGTGGGATGGCGCTGGCGGCGGGGGCGCTGAGTCTGCTGCGGCTGGCGTCGGACCCGGCCGGTGGCGGCGCCACCACGGCGGGCCCGGCCCCGAGCGCGGCGGACGAGGTCCCGGACGAGGCGACCGACGCCGGTACGACCGTGGGAGACGAGCCCTCGGCCGACGCGGGGGCCCCGACCGCCGACACCCCCATGGGCGGCGGAGACCCCGAGCCGACGCGGCCACCGTCACCGGGAGCGACCGCACCCACGCCGCCCCCTTCCGCGTTCCCTCCCGCGCCCTCCATCGGTGTCGGGGTCCCCGCCGGCTCCGCCGACTCCGGCGCCCGCGACGTCCCGAGGACCCCGCCCGCCACCGACTCGCCCCCGACGGCCCGTGCCCCGGAAGCACCCCGCCCGACCCCGCCCACACCCACCCAGCCACCGGCGGCAGCCCCCCAGCAGCCGTCCGCCCCCGGCTCCCCGGACTCCCCGACGCCCTCCGGCGACACGACGACCCCCGCGAAGCCCTCGAAGCCGGGCCTGTGCGTCCCGATCGTCGGCCTGTGCGTCGACGACACCCTCGGCAGGTGACAGAGCCCCGGCCGCTGCCATGGGCACACCCCTGCCCTGACGAACCAGACAGCGGGTGGGCCACCGAGGCAGGCGCACGAACCCGAGGGCACCCGGCCCGGAGCCGCTCAGACACACACGCGGGGGCCCACACCCCCGACGCGGCCCGGGCCGCGTCGGGTCCGGCCTCAGACCTTCCCGGGCCTCCGCGTGAGCAGCCACGGCTGGACCACGCCCAGGCCACGCACCGGGCGCTGCCACATCGGCTGGAGGGCGAAGCGGTACGTCGGGGGCTCCTCGCCCTCCTTCTCCGCGGCGGCCGCCGCTTCGGCGGCCTCGGCCTCGGAGGCGGGGGCCTCGCCGGTGCGGATCAGCTCCTCGGCGAAGGCACCGTCGACGAGGACCGCGTCCTTCGGCGCTATCGAGGTGAGCCGGCTGGCGAGGTTCACGGTCGAGCCGAAGACGTCGCCCATCCGGGTCGTGACCGTGCCGAAGGCCATGCCGACGCGCAGCTCGGGCATGGTCTCGTCGTTGGCCATGGTCTCGATGAGGCGCAGCGCGATCTCGGCGGCCACACCGGCGTCGTCCGTGGCGTACAGGACCTCGTCGCCCAGGGTCTTGATGAGCCGCCCGCCGTTCGCGGCCACCAGATCCGCCGCCGTGGTCTCGAAGGCCTCGACGAGCTCACCGAGCTCCTCTTCCTCCATACGACGGGTGAGGCGTGTGAACCCGACGAGGTCGGCGAAGCAGACGGCCAGCCGCCGGTCGACCATCTCCTCGTCGTCGGCGGCCTGCACGACCCGCCCGGTGGCGGCGGCGAGCTGACGCCGCCAGACGTAGACGAGGAACTCCTCCAGTTCCGGCAGCAACAGCTCGACCAGCGGATACGTCACCTCGGTCCGGGTCATCCCCGGCTCCGGCGGCTCGGTCAGCCCCTCCAGGAACGAGTCGATCTGCCACTCGGCGAGCCGCGCCGTGGTCTGCCCGGTGGAACGTGCCACCTGCACCGCCATGGCCTCGCTCAGCAGCCCCGCCTCGACGAGACCGGCGAGCCGCCGCAGCGCGAGGACGTCCGCCTCGGTCAGCGCCTTGGCCTGACCGATGTCCGCGAAGCCCATGGCCCGCCAGAAACGGGACGCCAGTTCCATGGAGACGCCCGCGCTGCGCGCCGCCTGAAAGGGGGTGTACCGGCGCTCGGCCCCGAGGATCAGCCCTTCGAGCCGCAGCGCCAGCGGGTCCTCCTCGCCGGCGTCCACACCGTGGGGCTCGCCCCGCTCGAGCGAAGCCGAGAGCGGGGGCGGCTCCACGCGGTCATCCGCGTCCGTGCCGGAGCCCGTGTCCTCGACGCTCACTCCTGCTGCCCTTCCGATCTCCCGCGGTCACGTACTCGACCGGCCTCAACTCTACGGCAGGTGTGCGCCAGCTCACTCCGTCAGGTGGGCCGAAGGGTGCGTCCCCCTTTCCGGTGAACGGCACCGAAGCCCGTGCCCGCCCTACCCAGCGCCCATACGCGCCCTCCCCACCCAGCTGCGGGCAGGCGTGCCGCCAGGGGCGGCACGGGTGGGCGCAGGCGGCACCCCGCAAGCGCCGGTGAGCGAAACCCGCCCGAGCCCAGCACGCCCCCCGGGTGCCCAGCCCCCACAGCCCCACACAGCCCCCCCATCACCTCACAGCACTCCCGACTCCCGACTCCCCACCCTCACCCCCCACCCCTCACTCCGCGTCACACGGCCCGCAGGTGCACGATGTCCCCGGCCCCCACCGGCTCCTGCACCCCTTCCCCCGTCGCGAGAACCAGCCGCCCGTCCCCGTCCACCGCCACGGCCTCTCCCACGATCGACCGGTCCCCCGGCAGCTCGGCCCGCACCTTCCGCCCCAAGGTCGCGCACCCGGCGGCGTAGGTCTCCTGCAGACCGCTCACCGACGCATCGCCTCCGGCGGCACGCCACCGCCCGTACCAGTCCTCCAGCGACCGCAGCACGGCTCGCAGCAGCGGATCACGGTCCGTGGTCACGGCCCCGGCGAGCACCAGGGACCCGGCCGTGGGCACCGGCAGCTCGTCCTCCCGCAGGCTGACGTTGACGCCGATACCGATGACCACCCCCTCCGCCCCCGCCCGCTCTGCGAGGATGCCTCCGGCCTTGCGTTCCTGCCCGCCGACGGTCACCAGCAGATCGTTGGGCCACTTGAGTGCCGTATCGATCCCGGCGGCCCGGGACAGCCCGGTCGCCACGGCGACGCCGGCGAGGAGCGGCAGCCAGCCCCAGTGGTGGACGGGCACCCCGACCGGCTTGAGGAGGACGGAGAAGAAGAGCCCGGAGCGCGCGGGCGCGGTCCAGGTGCGGTCGAGACGGCCCCGGCCCGCCTTCTGCTCCTCGGCGACGAGCACCGCGCCCTCGGGCAGCCGGTCGGCACGCCCCGCGAGGTCGGTGTTGGTGGAGCCGATGACCGGCACCACGTCCAGGGAGCTCCACAGCCCGCCCTTCCGGATGAGCGCCCGGCGCAGGGAGGCGGAGTTGAGGGGCGGCCGGTCGAGGTCGGACCAACGGTCCGACCTCGGCTCACCCGGTCCGCTGGACGGGTCTCCGGGTGCACCTGGTGGAGTCATCATGCAACCCACCCTAGGTTTGACATCCTCCGTCCCGCGAGAAGGGGACGGATTCCAGCCCTGACGAGCTGAGGTTCACGGGCGCTCGATCACTCTCGTGACGTCACCCCTCCGACGTGTCCCGCCGCGACACAGCGATCGTACGGCTGGAAGGGGGCGTGAGTGTGGTAAACGCCGCACTGCCGAACGGTAGGCACAGCACTACGCTACGGATGAGTAACCCCAGCCACGTCTGAGCACGCAGAGCAGCAACCGCAACGACCGCACCACGCACCGATCCCGAGTACCGATCCTTGGATTCCAGGGACCCCCGTACCGATCCCTCACGTCCCCATGAGCAGGCAGGGAGCCGCACTCCGATGTCCGAGCCGGTAGAGCCAGCAAGCATCGACATTCACACGACCGCGGGGAAGCTCGCGGACCTGCAGCGCCGTGTCCATGAGGCGACGCATGCCGGCTCCGAGCGCGCGGTGGAAAAGCAGCACGCCAAGGGCAAGTTGACGGCCCGTGAGCGGATCGACCTGCTCCTCGACGAGGACTCCTTCGTGGAGTTCGACGAGTTCGCCCGCCACCGCTCCACCGACTTCGGCATGGAGAACAACCGCCCCTACGGCGACGGCGTGGTGACCGGTTACGGCACGGTCGACGGCCGCCCGGTGGCCGTCTTCTCCCAGGACTTCACGGTCCTGGGCGGCTCGCTCGGCGAGGTCTTCGGCCAAAAGATCATGAAAGCCATGGACTTCGCCCTCAAGACCGGCTGTCCCGTCATCGGCATCAACGACTCCGGCGGCGCCCGTATCCAGGAGGGCGTCATGGCCCTCGGCACGTACGGCGAGATCTTCCGCCGCAACACCCACGCGAGCGGCGTGATCCCCCAGATCAGCCTCGTCGTCGGCCCCTGCGCGGGCGGGGCGGTCTACTCCCCGGCGATCACCGACTTCACGGTCATGGTCGACCAGACCTCGCACATGTTCATCACCGGCCCGGACGTCATCAAGACGGTCACCGGCGAGGACGTCGGCTTCGAGGAACTCGGGGGCGCCCGCACCCACAACGCGACCTCCGGCGTGGCCCACCACATGGCGGGCGACGAGAAGGACGCGATCGAGTACGTCAAGCAGCTCCTCTCCTACCTCCCCTCCAACAACCTCAGCGAGCCCCCGGCCTTCCCCGAACAGGCGGACCTCACCGTCACCGACGAGGACCGCGAACTCGACACGCTCGTCCCGGACAGCGCGAACCAGCCGTACGACATGCACACGGTGATCGAACACGTCCTGGACGACGCGGAGTTCTTCGAGACGCAGGCCCTCTTCGCGCCGAACATCCTCACCGGCTTCGGCCGGGTCGAGGGCCACCCGGTCGGCATCGTCGCCAACCAGCCCATGCAGTTCGCGGGCTGTCTGGACATCGACGCCTCCGAGAAGGCGGCCCGCTTCGTCCGCACCTGCGACGCCTTCAACGTCCCGGTCCTGACCTTCGTCGACGTCCCCGGCTTCCTCCCGGGCGTCGGCCAGGAACACGAGGGCATCATCCGCAGAGGCGCGAAGCTCATCTACGCCTACGCGGAAGCCACCGTCCCTCTGATCACGGTCATCACCCGCAAGGCCTTCGGCGGCGCCTACGACGTCATGGGCTCCAAGCACCTCGGCGCCGACCTCAACCTCGCCTGGCCGACCGCCCAGATCGCCGTCATGGGCGCCCAGGGCGCGGTCAACATCCTCCACCGCCGCACCATCGCCGCCGCCCCCGACGACGAACGCGAGGCCGTACGCGCCCGCCTCATCCAGGAGTACGAGGACACCCTCCTCAACCCCTACGCGGCAGCGGAACGCGGCTACGTCGACGCCGTCATCACCCCTTCCGAAACCCGCCGCCACCTCGTCCGCGGCCTGCGTCAACTGCGCACCAAGCGGGAATCCCTCCCCCCGAAGAAGCACGGCAACATCCCCCTCTAGGAGCCGCTATGACGATCAAGGTCGTACGGGGCAATCCGACCCCGGAGGAGCTGGCCGCCGCACTGGCGGTGGTCCGCGCCCGCGCCGCGGCGGCGGCCACCGAGCCGCCCGGCGCGCCCGCCGCCCGCGACTCCTGGTCCGACCCGTCCCGCATCGCCGCCCACCGCCTGCCGGCCCCGGGCCCCACCACCTGGAGCCGCACCTACTGGCCCGGCTGAGCGGAACCTCCCCTACCGACTTGAGTACGCGTACTCAGGCGCCCGGCCCACCGGGCGACGCACCATCGCACCATGCTCTGGTCCGACCCTGAGAACGAGCCGCCGAAGGAACTGCGCGACACGCAGGCCATGCTTCGGCGGCTCAGCGTGCTCATAGCCATCGCCATGCTCCTGGCCATGCTCGTCCTGGGCATCCTCTGACCGCACCCGGTACGACGGGTGAGCCCCGTACGGCGGGTGAGTCGCGTACGGCGAGAAGGGGGCCTGTCGGGGGGTGTCCGCCCGCAGCGGTTGGCGCGTCAACCCCTCCAGCCTCCCAGCCAACCGATTCCGCGCCGTTCCGAGGACGGACACCCCCCGGCGCGCCCCCGACCCACGAACAAACCGAAGGCGCCCCCACCCACGACGGAACAGCCGCGCCCTGAAGGGGCGCGAGGAACGGCGCGAGAAGCCCGACTCACCCGCACGCGACAAAGCGGGAAGCCCCACCCACCCGCACCCGGCGAACTGCCAATACCCTGAACCCCATGACCGCCCCACACCCCCGCCGCCGCCTGATCCTCGCCTCCCAGTCCCCCGCCCGGCTGAACCTGCTGCGCCAGGCCGGCCTCACCCCCGAGGTGATCGTCAGCGGGGTCGACGAGGACGCCGTCACCGCCCCCACCCCCGCCGACCTCGCGCTCGCCCTCGCCGAGGCTAAGGCCTCCGTCGTGGCCGCGAAGCCCGAGGTGAAGGGCGCCCTGGTCATCGGCTGCGACTCGGTCCTCGACCTCGACGGCGAAGCCCTCGGCAAGCCCGCCGACGCCGAGGAGGCCACCGCCCGCTGGAAGGCCATGCGCGGCCGCGCCGGCACACTCCAGACCGGCCACTGCGTCTACGACACCACCACCGGCCGCTACACCTCCGCGACGGCCTCCACGGTCGTCCACTTCGGCGAGCCCACCGACGAGGAGATCGCCGCGTACGTCGCCTCCGGCGAGCCCCTCCACGTGGCGGGCGCGTTCACCCTCGACGGCCGCTCGGCCCCGTTCATCGACGGCATCGAGGGCGACAACGGCAACGTCATCGGCATCAGCCTGCCCCTGCTCCGCCGCCTGCTGGCCCAACTGGGCGTAGCCATCACCGACCTGTGGGATCAGTGACCCGCGGGGTCAGTGACCCGAAGCCTCACGACACGCCGGGCGCAGACGGCTGAACCGGACCAACCTGCCCGACCCCACCCGGACCATCCGCACCATCCGCACCATCCGCACCATCCGTACCATCGACCCCACCGGACCCACCCGGCACCGCATCGGCACCCCCGTCCTGCCGGTCGTACGTCATCAACGTGAGCAGCACGAGCCCCAGCACCACCATCATGAACACGAACGCGCCCCACCCGACCAGCCCCACGGTGAGCGCGCCGAGCAGCCCGTGCACGACGGCCACACTGATGAGCAGGATCCTCCCGAGCCCGGCGGCGGGCCGGTTGCGCAGCGCGACGAGCAGGGCGACCACGCCGCAGAACACGAAGTAGAGACCGAAGACGACTCCCCCGGCCTTCGTGGAGACGGACATCGCGTCCGGATCCAGCCCGGCGAGGGACATCTTCTGCCGGTCGACGACCGTGCCGAGGAACCACTGCAGCCCGGCGATCCCGAGCCCTTCCGCGAACAGCACGATCGCCGTGACCACCGCCACCGGTCTGCGGATCACCGGCCCCACCCACTTCCACTCTCGTCCTGCTGCTCTCAGCGCCTCGCACACCCACACCGTTACCCCAGGTAGGTGTTCGAGACATCGCGAACGCTACTAACGGGTAAACCCCGGGACAAGGGTTCTCACGGGAGCAAAGAATCGTTGGGCCATTAGTAGGGACTCCACAAAGAAACCCAACCGGCCGCAGCACGGCCGCACAGAGACCTTGACCACATCAGAGGGCTAGGGTTTCCGCGTGGGGTCCTGCGCAATGGTGTGCGACAAGGGATTTCGCCCTTCGGGCGAGCCTGGTTTCACGCTCCGTGTGGGCAAGCTCACCATTGTGGACGGGTCGAAACGCCGTGTCGGCAGTCCCTAAACTCGGCTTGTTTCAAGGAGAGGGAGCCATCGTGCGCAAGGTGTTGATCGCCAACCGAGGCGAAATCGCTGTCCGCGTCGCCCGGGCGTGCCGGGACGCCGGGATCGCGAGCGTGGCCGTGTACGCCGATCCGGACCGGGACGCACTGCATGTGCGGGCCGCCGACGAGGCGTTCGCGCTGGGCGGTGACACGCCGGCGACCAGCTACCTGGACATGGGCAAGGTGCTGCAGGCGGCGAAGGACGCGGGCGCGGACGCGGTCCATCCGGGGTACGGCTTCCTCTCGGAGAACGCGGAGTTCGCTCAGGCGGTCCTGGACGCGGGCCTGATCTGGATCGGCCCGCCGCCGCAGGCGATCCGCGACCTGGGCGACAAGGTGGCGGCCCGTCACATCGCCCAGCGCGCCGGTGCCCCGCTGGTCGCGGGCACCCCCGACCCGGTCTCCGGGGCGGAGGAGGTCGTGGCGTTCGCCGAGGAGCACGGCCTGCCGATCGCCATCAAGGCGGCGTTCGGCGGCGGCGGCCGCGGCCTGAAGGTCGCCCGCACCCTCGAAGAGGTCCCGGAGCTGTACGACTCGGCGGTCCGCGAGGCCGTCGCCGCGTTCGGCCGGGGCGAGTGCTTCGTGGAGCGCTACCTGGACAAGCCCCGCCACGTGGAGACCCAGTGCCTGGCCGACAGCCACGGCAACGTCGTCGTGGTCTCCACCCGTGACTGCTCCCTCCAGCGCCGCCACCAGAAGCTGGTCGAGGAGGCCCCGGCGCCGTTCCTGTCCGAGGCGCAGAACGCCGAGCTGTACGCGGCGTCGAAGGCCATCCTGAAGGAGGCCGGCTACGTCGGCGCCGGCACGGTGGAGTTCCTGGTGGGCCTGGACGGCACGATCTCCTTCCTGGAGGTCAACACCCGCCTCCAGGTCGAGCACCCGGTCACCGAGGAGGTCACCGGCATCGACCTGGTCCGCGAGATGTTCCGTATCGCCGACGGCGAGGAACTCGGCTACGACGACCCGCCGCTGCGCGGCCATTCCTTCGAGTTCCGCATCAACGGCGAGGACCCGGGCCGCAACTTCCTCCCGGCCCCCGGCACCGTCACCACGTTCTCCGCGCCCACCGGCCCCGGTGTCCGCCTGGACGCGGGCGTGGAGTCCGGCTCGGTGATCGGCCCGGCCTGGGACTCCCTCCTCGCCAAACTGATCGTCTCCGGCGCCACCCGGCAGCAGGCCCTGCAGCGCGCGGCCCGCGCTCTGGAGGAGTTCACGGTCGAGGGCATGGCCACCGCGATCCCCTTCCACCGCGCGGTCGTCAAGGACCCGGCCTTCGGCCCCGAGCTGACCGGCTCCACGGACCCCTTCACGATCCACACGCGCTGGATCGAGACCGAGTTCGTCAACGACATCAAGCCCTTCGCGGCCCCCACCGACACGGAGGCCGACGACGAGACGGACCGCGAGACGATCGTCGTCGAGGTCGGCGGCAAGCGCCTGGAGGTCTCCCTCCCGGCCGCCCTCGGTATGACCCTGGCCCGCACCGGTCTCGCGGCGGGCGCCAAGCCCAAGCGCCGCGCGGCGAAGAAGTCCGGCCCGGCCGCGTCCGGCGACACCCTGGCCTCCCCGATGCAGGGCACCATCGTCAAGGTCGCCGTCGAGGAGGGCCAGGAGGTCAAGGAAGGCGACCTCGTCGTCGTCCTCGAAGCCATGAAGATGGAACAGCCCCTCAACGCCCACCGCTCCGGCACCATCAAGGGCCTCAGCGCGGAGGTCGGCGCCTCCATCACCTCGGGCGCGGCCATCTGCGAAATCAAGGACTGACCGCACATAGAATCCCCGCGCCCCAAGGCTTTGCGCCCTTCAGGGGCGCGGGGAACTGCGCGAGAAACCCCACGCACCCGCACCCGCCCAACCACCCCGGTCACCCGAGCTCTTAGGCTGAAGACGCCCCCGCCGGAAGAGAGCAGGTGACCCCACGGTGAGCCCCACCCCGGTCAAGCCCCCCGCAGCGGGACGTCCCATGCGAGCCGACGCCCGCCGCAACCACGCCCGCCTGCTCACCGAGGCCCGCCGCGCCTTCGCGGCCCATGGCACCACCGCCTCGCTGGAGGACATCGCCCGCCGCGCGGACGTCGGCATCGGCACCCTCTATCGCCACTTCCCCACCCGCCAGGCCCTTCTGAGCGCGGTCTTCGAGGAAGCCGTGGGCGATCTGCTGACCCGGGCACGGGAGCGGCTCGACGCGCCCCAACCCTGCGCCGCACTCGTCTCCTGGCTGCGCGACATCATCACCCACGCGGGCGAATACCGGGGGCTGGCCCAGGCCTTGATGACGGTCTCGTACGCGGACTCCCGCGCCGCGGACGAGAACGCCTCGGACCTGGCCCGGTGCTGCGCCCCCATCCGGGAGGCGGGCACCGCCCTCCTCCGGCAGGCGCAACAGGCACACGCCGTACGCGACGACGTGTCCATCGGCGACCTGCTCCAGCTCACCCACGCGATCGCGCTGGCGGCCGAGGAAACCCCGGACGACCCGGAGTTGGCCGACCGCCTGCTGAAGCTGACGTTGCGCGGCCTGAAGCCGTAGGCGGAACAGTTCCGAGCGCACGCACAGAACTGCCCGAACACACACGGAGCCACCGGAGCCACCAGAGCTACTGGCGCGCCACCGAAACCACTGACGCCACCAGAGCCGCCCGCCCTACTACCCCTACCCCTGCCGCTACCGCTACCGGCGCCGCAGATCCGCGACCCGCGCCGCCCGCTCCCGCTCCCGTTCACCGGCCGGCGGCTGGTCCCCCAGGACCGTGGCGGTGCGCAACTGGGGCGCGGAGCCGTGGACCTGGTTGCGGCGGGGCCCCGGAAGGGGCACGTCCCGGCGCGAGGGGCGCGCCGGGACGGGATCGCCTCCCGTACCACCGCCGCCCGCCGCCCCGGCCACGGAGATCTGCACGCCCTGATCGGCCAGGGCCTGCAACTCGGTGACCGCGCGGTCGTCGTGACCGGGCGGGTCGTCGGTGACCAGCCGGGTGATCACATCCGTCGGCACCGTCTGGAACATCGTGTCGGTGCCGAGCTTGGTGTGATCGGCGAGGACGACGACCTCGGCGGCGGCCTGGACCAGCGCGCGGTCGACGGACGCCGACAGCATGTTGGACGTGGACAGGCCGCGCTCGGCGGTCAGTCCGCTCCCGGAGAGGAAGGCCTTGGAGACGCGCAGCCCCTGGAGGGACTGCTCGGCGCCGGAGCCGACCAGGGCGTAGTTGGAACCGCGCAGGGTGCCGCCGGTCATCACGACCTCCACACGGTTGGCGTGGGCCAGCGCCTGGGCCACCAGCAGGGAGTTGGTGACGACGGTCAGCCCGGGGACCCGCGCGAGCCGGCGTGCCAGCTCCTGCGTGGTGGTTCCCGCCCCGACCACGATGGCCTCGCCCTCTTCGACGAAGCTCGCGGCGAGGTCGGCGATGGCCGTCTTCTCGGCGGTCGCGAGATGAGACTTCTGCGGAAAGCCGGACTCCCGCGTGAACCCGCCCGGCAATACCGCACCGCCGTGCCGGCGGTCGAGGAGTCCTTCTGCCTCCAGCGCGCGCACGTCCCGCCGTACGGTCACTTCGGAGGTCTGGACGACGCGGGCGAGCTCACGGAGCGACACGGCTCCATTGGCCCGCACCATTTCGAGGATCAATTGGCGACGTTCTGCAGCGAACACGAAACTGACAGTAACGCCAACGACCATCTGCTTTCAGCAGTTTGCGCCGAATAGCAGAAGTTGTTCGCATGGTGGGGCGAGAAGTGATATAGGGGCCAACCGGGACGGAAGTCCCCGGACCACCCGTCAGACGCCGTTCAGACGCCGTTCAGACGCCGTCGCCGGATTTGCGCGTGTGGAGCTGGCGCGCGACCTCCGCGATCGAACCCGACAGGGACGGGTAGACGGTGAAGGCGTTCGCGATCTGTTCGACGGTCAGATTGTTGTCGACGGCGATCGAGATGGGGTGGATCAGCTCCGAGGCGCGCGGGGACACCACGACACCGCCCACGACGATGCCGGTGCCCGGCCGGCAGAAGATCTTGACGAAGCCGTCCCGGATGCCCTGCATCTTGGCGCGCGGGTTGCGCAGCAGCGGCAGCTTCACCCCGACGGCGTCGATGACCCCGGCGTCCAGGTCGGCCTGGGTGTAGCCGACGGTGGCGATCTCGGGGTCGGTGAAGACGTTGGACGAGACGGTCTTCAGGTTCAGCGGGGCCACCGCGTCGCCGAGGAAGTGGTACATGGCGATCCGGCCCTGCATGGCGGCCACGGAGGCGAGCGCGAAGACGCCGGTGACGTCACCGGCGGCGTACACGCCGGGCGCGCTCGTCCGGGAGACCTTGTCGGTCCAGATGTGCCCGGACTCCTTGACCTTGACGCCGGCCTCCTCCAGGCCCATCCCCGCGCTGTTGGGGATGGCGCCGACGGCCATCAGGCAGTGCGAGCCGCTGATGACGCGCCCGTCCGCGAGCGTCACCTCGACCCGGTCCCCCACCCGTTTGGCGGACTGGGCCCGGGAGCGCGCCATGACGTTCATCCCGCGCCGCCGGAACACGTCCTCCAGGACGGCGGCGGCGTCCGGGTCCTCGCCCGGCAGCACCCGGTCACGGCTGGACACGAGCGTGACGCGCGACCCGAGCGCCTGGTAGGCGCCGGCGAACTCGGCACCGGTCACACCGGACCCGACGACGATCAGCTCTTCGGGCAGCTCGTCGAGGTCGTAGACCTGGGTCCAGTTGAGGATCCGCTCGCCGTCGGGCTGCGCGTCGGGCACCTCGCGCGGGTGGCCGCCGGTGGCGATGAGGACGGCGTCGGCGGTCAGGGTCTCCTCCGACCCGTCCGCGGCGCGCACCACGACCTTGCGCGACCCGTCGAGATCCTGCTGCCCCTGCAGCCGGGCGCGCCCGCGCATGACCCGCGCCCCGGCGCGCGTCACCGAGGCGGTGATGTCGTGCGACTGCGCCAGCGCGAGCCGCTTCACACGCCGGTTGACCTTGCCGAGGTCCACGCCCACGACACGCGCGGGCGTGTCGATGTGCGGAGTGTCGTCGGCGACGATGATCCCCAGCTCCTCGTACGAGGAGTCGAAGGTCGTCATCACCTCGGCCGTCGCGATGAGGGTCTTCGACGGCACGCAGTCGGTCAGCACCGACGCCCCGCCCAGACCGTCGCAGTCCACGACGGTCACCTCCGCGCCGAGCTGCGCGGCCACCAGCGCCGCTTCATATCCGCCGGGTCCGCCACCGATGATCACGATCCGAGTCACATGCCCCATTGTCCCGTACGAGCGCGGCTGGCACGCCCCCGGGGTACGGGGCCGCCCCTGGGCGCCCCCTGGGGGCGCGGGGAACTGCGCGACCAGCCACGACGCACCCGCACCCGCCAAACAACCGAACCCCCCACCCCATCAGGCACCCGGCCCCCCGAGCGGAGCGCTCCCGTACCCTCTCCCCCATGTCGCTCTACGCCGCCTACGCCGGCAACATGGACGCGCGGCTGATGTCCCGCCGCGCCCCCCACTCCCCGCTGCGCGCAACCGGCTGGCTGAACGACTGGCGGCTGACCTTCGGCGGTGAGCACATGGGCTGGGAGGGCGCGCTGGCCACGGTCGTCGAGGCGCCCCGCTCCCAGGTCTTCGTCGCGCTGTACGACATCGCCCCGATGGACGAGGAGGCGATGGACCGCTGGGTCGGGGTGGGCCTGGACATATACCGCCGGATGCGGATCCGCGTGCACACCCTGGAGGGCGAGGAACCGGCCTGGGTCTACGTCCTCAACGGCTACGAGGGCGGCCTGCCCTCGGCCCGCTACCTCGGTGAGGTCGCGGACGCGGCGGAGTCGGCGGGCGCGCCCCACGACTACGTGATGGAACTGCGCAAACGCCCCTGCTGACGCCCCCGCGGCGGTGCCGGCCGACGGGGATCGGTCGGAGAGTCGGTTGGAAACGACAAGACAACGATCGCGAGCGGGTGAGCCTCGCCATCTACGCGCGTAGGCCGGGACCGGATACTCTCGTCGCGTGAACGCATCTCTTCTTCCGGACGACATCCAGGGCGACCCGTACGCCGCCGCCGACGCCGCCGCCGCGCGCCTGCGCGAGCTGACAGGTGCCGAGACCCACGACGTCGCTCTTGTGATGGGCTCCGGCTGGGCCCCGGCCGTGGACGCCCTCGGCGCCCCCGAGGCCGAGTTCCAGGTCACCGAGCTGCCCGGCTTCCCGCCGCCGGCGGTCGAGGGCCACGGCGGCAAGGTCCGCTCGTACAAGATCGGTGACAAGCGCGCGCTCGTCTTCCTGGGCCGCACCCACTACTACGAGGGCCGTGGCGTCGCCGCCGTCGCGCACGGCGTCCGTACGGCCGTCGCCGCCGGTGTGAAGACGATCGTCCTCACGAACGGCTGCGGCGGTCTCCGCGAGGGCATGCGCCCCGGCCAGCCGGTCCTGATCAGCGACCACCTCAACCTGACGGCCGCGTCGCCGATCGTCGGCGCGAACTTCGTCGACCTCACCGACCTCTACTCCCCGCGGCTGCGCGCCCTGTGCAAGGAGGTCGACCCCTCGCTCGAAGAGGGCGTCTACGCCCAGTTCACGGGCCCCCACTACGAGACTCCGGCGGAGATCCGCATGGCCCGCGTCATCGGCGCGGACCTGGTCGGCATGTCGACGGTCCTGGAGGCCATCGCCGCGCGCGAGGCGGGCGCCGAGGTGCTGGGCATCTCCCTGGTGACCAACCTCGCCGCCGGCATGACCGGCGAGCCCCTCAACCACGAAGAGGTCCTCCAGGCAGGCCGCGACTCGGCGACCCGCATGGGTTCCCTGCTGACCCGGGTACTGGACCGGCTGTAACGCGCCCCAGAACTCGGGGGCGTCAGGTTCGTCGGCGAGCGCGGGCCCGGTGGGGGCTGGTCGCGCAGTTCCCCGCGCCCCTGAAAAAGCACGGGCTACGCCCCGTGCTTTTCCGGCCCGAAAGGGCCGTAGGCCCTTAAGGGGCGCGGGGAACTGCGCGAGAAGCCCCACCCACCCGCAGCCAAAGCACCCACCCCTCGGGGTCGAAGGGGCAATGCCCCTGGGGGATGGGACGGGTAGGGGCGGCGGGGGCGAGGACAATCGGACCCGCACCTCCCGCACGCCCCCAAGGCCCACACGAACAAAGAACGAGAGGTTGACCCCCGTGCACGACGACCTGATCGCCCGCGCCAAGGCGTGGCTGGCCGAGGACCCCGACCCGGACACCCGGGCCGAACTCGGCAAGCTGATCGACGCGGGGGACACGGCGGAACTGACCGCCCGCTTCTCCGGCACCCTCCAGTTCGGCACAGCCGGCCTCCGCGGCGAACTCGGCGCAGGCCCCCTCCGCATGAACCGCTCGGTCGTCATCCGCGCCGCCGCCGGCCTGGCCGCGTACCTGAAGAAGAAGGGCGCGACCAGCGGCCTCGTCGTCATCGGCTACGACGCCCGCCACAAGTCCGCCGACTTCGCCCGCGACACGGCCGCCGTGATGACCGGCGCGGGCCTGCGCGCGGCCGTCCTCCCCCGCCCCCTCCCCACCCCCGTCCTGGCCTTCGCCATAAGGCATCTGGGCGCGGTCGCCGGCGTGGAGGTCACGGCCAGCCACAACCCGCCGCGCGACAACGGCTACAAGGTCTACCTCGGCGACGGCTCCCAGATCGTGCCCCCGGCCGACGCCGAGATCGCGGCCGAGATCGACGCCGTACGCTCCCTCCACGACGTCCCCCGCCCCGACGCCGGCTGGGACACCCTCGACGACGGCGTCCTGGACGCCTATCTGGCCCGTACGGACGCGGTCCTGGCCCCCGGCTCCCCCCGCACCGCCCGCACGGTCTACACGGCCATGCACGGCGTCGGCAGGGACACCCTGCTCGCGGCCTTCGCGCGCGCCGGCTTCCCGGAGCCCGTCCTCGTCGCCGAGCAGGCCGACCCGGACCCGGACTTCCCGACCGTCGCGTTCCCCAACCCGGAGGAGCCCGGCGCGATGGACCTCGCCTTCGCGAAGGCCCGCGAGACCGGCCCCGACCTGATCGTCGCGAACGACCCGGACGCCGACCGCTGTGCCGTCGCGGTCGAGGAGGGCGCCGACTGGCGGATGCTGCGCGGCGACGAGGTGGGCGCGCTCCTCGCCACGCACCTGGTCGCGCGCGGCGCCCGGGGCACCTTCGCCGAGTCGATCGTCTCGTCCTCCCTCCTCGGCCGTATCGCCGAGAAGGCGGGCCTCGCCTACGAGGAGACCCTGACCGGGTTCAAGTGGATCGCCCGCGTCGAGGGCCTGCGCTACGGCTACGAGGAGGCCCTCGGCTACTGCGTCGACCCCGAGGGCGTCCGTGACAAGGACGGCATCACGGCGGCCCTCCTCATCACGGAGCTGGCCTCGCAGCTGAAGGAGGAGGGCCGCACCCTCCTCGACCTGCTCGACGACATCGCCGTGGAGCACGGTCTGCACGCCACCGACCAGCTCTCGGTCCGCGTCCAGGACCTCTCGCTGATCGCCCGCGCGATGGAGCGGCTCCGTGAGCGGCCCCCGACGGCCCTGGCCGGCCTGTCCATCACCAGGGCCGAGGACCTCACCCGGGGCACGGACCGGCTCCCGCCCACGGACGGGCTGCGCTACACGCTCGACGGCGCCCGCGTCATCGTCCGCCCCAGCGGCACGGAACCCAAGCTGAAGTGCTACCTGGAGGTCGTGGTACCGGTCGCCGACCACGCCGGGCTCCCGGCGGCCCGCGAGAAGGCGGCCGCTCTGCTGGCCGGAATCAAGCGGGACCTGTCGGCGGCGGCGGGCATCTGACCCCTCGCCTTCCCCACGAGCGAAGGCCCCGACCGGTGATCCGGTCGGGGCCTCCGTGCGTACGCCGCGAAATCGGTTACGGCACCAGCACCAGCACCGCCACCCACACCACGGCCAGCACCACGCTCACGGGCCACAACGGCAGGTCCCGGCCCCCGTGCTTCCCTTCGGGCCGCAGCGCGGGTTCCCGCCACATGGCGGTGATCTCGGCGGCGGTCCGCTCGTACGGGTGGACCAGGCGCAGTTTCCGTTCCAGCCAGCGCCAGCGCTCCGCGCGGACCGTCCAGACCTCGAACGACTCCAGGCGGCTGTCCACCGTCAGTACGGAGCCGGCGCAGCGGACGGTCAGGAGGTCGTCCCACTCGATGTGCCGGGTCCGGCGCCAGTCGTTCAGCCAGAGGCCCGAGCGGTCGGCCGTGATGCGCCAGGCCAGCACCTTGGGCAGCGTCAGGACCGCGAAGACGCCGAGCAGGCCACCGACGATGTGCTGCGTCAGCCCGTCCGGGTACAGCCCGATGGCGGCGAGGGCGACGATCGTGAAGAGGGCGGCGGTCCCGTCGGCCCACCCCGACCGCCAGCGCCGTACGGGCACCGGCTCGTCGCCCAGCCGCGCTCGGCTCTCCGTGACGGCCGTGGCCCGCAGTTCCTCGTGGACCGTGCTCCGCCTCGCCCCGGCCCGCTGCGCGGCGACCCGACGCCGTACGGCCCGTTCGGACAGGGGGCGCACCGGCCCGGTCGACGACTCGACGACCAGTTCCGCGAGCGAACCGACCAGCTCGGCGGGCGAACCGACCGGTTCCGCGAGCGAATCGCCCGTTCCCTCGTCCCCGTCCGTGCCGTCCCGGCCGCCCGGCTTCGCCAGCTCCACCGGCGGCCCCTGAGCCCCGTCCGGCTCCTCGGCCCCCTGAGCCCCCGCCGTCTTCCTCGCCGTCTCCCCTGCTTTCTCCCCTGCCGTCTCCCCCGGCTTCTCCGCCGCGCTGACGAGCACGATCTCGGCACCCTCGTGGGGCGGCCCGTACAGCACGGCCTCGCGCAGGGGGCCGGGCTGCTCGTCGTCGTCATCGACGGCCGCGAGAAGTTCGTCCATCTCCTCCCGGCTGATGCGCTCCTCGACCTCGTCGTCGCTCTCCTCGTACCACTCCTCGGTCGCCACGGTGAACAGCGGCCGCAGTGCCTCCGTGTCGTCGGCGGCGAAGACCTCGGTGTCCCCGTCGGCGCCGTCGCGTACGAGCACCCGGAGCACCGGCACGGGAGCGCGCCGCAGCGCGGCGGCCCGGCGGCGCCCCAGCCACCCGGAGAGCAGCGAGGTGAGCCCCCAGCCGGCCACGAACCATCCGACGAGCGTGACCTCGTGCCGGTCGGTGGCGACGTCCCAGCCGGAGGCGAGCGTGAGCAGCCCCGCGCCGAGCAGGGTCAGCACGCAGCCGAACCCCATGAAGAACCGGCCGCGCCGCAGCGGCCCCACCCCGTCCGGCACCGTGGCGGTCGCCCCCTCGGCGGCCACCTGGGCCCACTGCCGCTGGAGCCTGCGCTTGCCCAGCCGGATCTCGGCCGCGGCCCAGGTGAAGGTCACGGCGAGGAGGCCCAGCAGGGTCGGCACATCGCGTGATCCCCCGAACCAGGCCAGCAGGAGCATGAGGACGGGCGCCGAGAACCGTACGACCTCGGGCCGGACCAGGGTCCACACCAGCTGCAGCGGGACCAGTACGGCGAGCGCGGCGGGGACCTCCGCGAAGTTCGCCAGCCAGAAGCCGACGATCAGGCCGCCCGGGACGACGGCGAGGAGGTGCAGGGGGCGGGTCCTGGCCGGCACCCAGACGGGCGGCCGGGTCCGCGCCCAGGCATCCAGCTTCTCCCCGCTCCAGGCGACACAGCCCTCGGGCACGGCGGACTCGGGAAGCGGGCGTGGGGGGAGGGGTGCGGGCCCGGTCCGGGACCGGGGCTCAAGGTTCGTACTCATCGTTGACCAAGCTGTGGAGGCGGGACGCACGGGCACGTTCTGGCCCAACGCACCCTGGTTCACGGGGAGTTGGGTTGTCACATGCTTTCCGGACGTCTCGTCCGGCACGTTTCCCGCCACCATAGAACAAATGCCCGAGCCCTCTGCCTGAAAGCGCCCGACGCACAGCGCCCCGCCGAAAGCGCCAGACCCACAGCGCCCACGCTGAAAGCGCCCGACGCACAGCGGCCACGCCACCGCGCTCCCTGATTCACCGCAGGACAGCGCGTTCACCGCGGGACACCGCGCGGGGTCACCCCAGCGCGATCAGCACCGCCAGCAGCACGGCCCCCGCCACCGCGGGCCCCATGACCTCCCAGGCCCACCGCACACTCGGCTCCCCCTGCGACCCGGCCGCCTTCGCCCGCGCCTCGCACAGCTCCCGCAGATCGGCCATGACCTGATCGGTCTCCGCCCGCACGGGCCCCGCATCCACGGACGTACGGCCGCCGACGTCGCCCCGGGAGGCCCGCCGGGCGTCCCGGGCCTGCTGCCGGGCGGCCTTCTTCCGGCCGCGCAGCGAGACGGGGATCGCCCAGAGCTGGTACTTGGTGCCGCTCTCGTCGATCACCTCATTGGTGTAACCGGAGCGCAGCGACACGACCTGCGCCCAGGGCAGCTCGATCACCCGGAACGGGTTCCGCACCCGCAGCCGGTCGTCATTGGCGAACACGGCCGGCCGCACCGAGAAGGCGACCACCAGCGGTACGGCCACCAGCATCGAGGCCAGCGCCAGCCAGGGCGTCCGCCCCTCCCCCGACACCACCGCGTCCCCGCCGAGCCAGGCGAACAGCGCGAGCAGCGCCACCCCGCCCACCAGCCCGGCGGGCGACCGGTACACCCGGTCCTGGTACACGGGCTTGGCGGGCGCCGGCTTCGAGGCCTCGGGCGCAGGCGTGCGCTCCGACTCGGGCGACGGTCGATCCGGGTTGCTCATACGTCCGATTCTGCCCGACGCCCGGCACCTGCCCGCAGCCGAGGTCGCGCCCCCCGCGAGGGGCGCGGGGAACTGCGCGGGAAGCCCCACTCACCCGCACCCGCCATACGACAAGCACCCCCACCCCCTCGGGCGCCCATCAATCAATCCGAGGGCTGTACACCCGCTACGCGCGTAGATATGCTCGTCTGGTGACCATGTCCACAGCTGCACCCCACGCTCTCGCCGACGTCACCGGGTCCGACAGCACGCTGCGCCGCTTCCTCCACGGGCTGCCCGGCGTCGACCCGGTCGGCCTGGAGGCGCGCGCCGCCTCGCTCGGCACCCGTTCCATCAAGACGACCGCCAAGGCGTACGCCATCGACCTGGCCATCTCCATGGTCGACCTGACGACACTGGAAGGCGCGGACACCCCGGGCAAGGTCCGGTCCCTCGGCGCCAAGGCGGTCCTCCCCGACCCCGGCGACCGTACGGCCCCGGCCACGGCGGCGGTCTGCGTCTACCCGGACATGGTGCCCACGGCCAAGGCGGCCGTCGCCGGCTCCACCGTCAAGGTCGCCTCCGTCGCCACCGCCTTCCCGGCCGGCCGCGCCCCCCTCTCGGTGAAGCTGGCCGACGTCCACGAGGCCGTCTCCGCCGGCGCCGACGAGATCGACATGGTCATCGACCGGGGCGCGTTCCTCGCGGGGAACTACCTGAAGGTGTACGACGAGATCACCGCCGTGAAGGAGGCCTGCGGGACCGCCGCCCGTCTCAAGGTCATCTTCGAGACCGGCGAGCTCTCGACGTACGACAACATCCGCCGGGCCAGCTGGCTCGGCATGCTCGCGGGAGCCGACTTCATCAAGACCTCGACCGGCAAGGTCGCGGTGAACGCCACCCCCGCCAACACCCTCCTCATGCTGGAGGCCGTCCGCGACTTCCGCGCCCAGACAGGCGTCCAGATCGGTGTGAAGCCCGCCGGCGGCATCCGCACCACCAAGGACGCGATCAAGTTCCTCGTCCTGGTCAACGAGACCGCCGGCGAGGACTGGCTGGACAACCACTGGTTCCGCTTCGGCGCGTCCTCGCTCCTCAACGACCTGCTGATGCAGCGCCAGAAGCTGGCCACCGGCCGCTACTCCGGCCCCGACTACGTGACGGTGGACTGATCCCCATGGCTTCCGCATTCGAGTACGCACCGGCCCCCGAGTCCCGGGCGGTCGTCGACATCGCCCCCTCCTACGGCCTGTTCATCGACGGCGAGTTCGCCGAGGCCGCCGACGGCAAGGTCTTCAAGACGGTCAGCCCCGCCTCCGAGGAGGTCCTCTCCGAGATCGCCCAGGCGGGCGAGGCGGACGTGGACCGCGCGGTGAAGGCGGCCCGCAAGGCCTTCGAGAAGTGGTCCGCGCTCCCCGGCGCGGAGCGCGCGAAGTACCTGTTCCGCATCGCCCGCATCATCCAGGAGCGCAGCCGCGAGCTGGCCGTCCTCGAAACCCTGGACAACGGCAAGCCCATCAAGGAGACGAGGGACGCCGACCTCCCCCTGGTCGCCGCGCACTTCTTCTACTACGCGGGCTGGGCCGACAAGCTCGACCACGCGGGCTTCGGCGCGAACCCCCGCCCCCTGGGCGTGGCGGGCCAGGTCATCCCCTGGAACTTCCCGCTCCTGATGCTGGCCTGGAAGATCGCCCCGGCCCTCGCGACGGGCAACACGGTCGTCCTGAAGCCGGCGGAGACCACCCCCCTGTCGGCGTTGTTCTTCGCTGACATCTGCCGCCAGGCGGGCCTGCCGAAGGGTGTCGTCAACATCCTCCCCGGCTACGGCGACACGGGCGCGGCCCTGGTCGCGCACCCGGACGTCAACAAGGTCGCCTTCACCGGCTCCACGGCCGTCGGCAAGCAGATCGCGAAGACGGTCGCGGGCACCCGCAAGAAGCTCACCCTCGAACTGGGCGGCAAGGGCGCGAACATCGTCTTCGACGACGCCCCCCTCGACCAGGCCGTCGAGGGCATCGTGAACGGCATCTTCTTCAACCAGGGCCAGGTCTGCTGCGCGGGCTCCCGCCTCCTGGTCCAGGAGTCGATCCAGGACGAGCTGCTCGACTCCCTGAAGCGCCGTCTCTCCACGCTCCGCCTCGGCGACCCGCTGGACAAGAACACGGACATCGGCGCGATCAACTCCGAGGAACAGCTCACCCGGATCACCTCGCTCGTCGAGCGCGGCGAGGCCGAGGGCGCCGAGCGCTGGTCCCCGGCCTGCGAACTGCCGTCCGCCGGCTACTGGTTCGCCCCGACGCTCTTCACGAACGTCTCCCAGGCGCACACCGTCGCCCGCGACGAGATCTTCGGCCCGGTCCTCTCCGTCCTCACCTTCCGCACCCCGGACGAGGCCGTCGCCAAGGCCAACAACACCCCGTACGGCCTCTCGGCGGGCATCTGGACCGAGAAGGGCTCCCGGATCCTGGCCGTCGCGAACAAGCTGCGCGCGGGCGTCGTCTGGTCCAACACGTTCAACAAGTTCGACCCGACGTCGCCGTTCGGCGGCTACAAGGAGTCGGGCTTCGGCCGCGAGGGCGGTCGTCACGGCCTGGAGGCGTACCTCGATGTCTGACAAGACCGACAAGACCGAGCAGAACCGTCTCAGCGTCTTCAAGACCTACAAGCTGTACGTCGGCGGGAAGTTCCCGCGTTCCGAGAGCGGCCGGGTGTACGAGGTGACGGACTCGAAGGACAAGTGGCTGGCCAACGCCCCGCTCTCGTCCCGCAAGGACGCCCGTGACGCGGTGGTCGCCGCCCGCAAGGCGTTCGGCGGCTGGGCCGGCGCGACGGCGTACAACCGGGGCCAGATCCTCTACCGCGTCGCGGAGATGCTGGAGGGCCGCAAGGGCCAGTTCGTACGGGAAGTGGCCGACGCGGAGGGCCTGTCGAAGTCCAGGGCGGCCGTGGTCGTGGACGCGACGATCGACCGCTGGGTCTGGTACGCGGGCTGGACCGACAAGATCGCCCAGGTGGTCGGCGGCGGAAACCCGGTCGCGGGCCCGTACTTCAACCTCTCCTCCCCCGAACCGACGGGCGTGGTCGCGGTCCTGGCCCCCCAGGAGTCGTCCTTCCTGGGCCTGGTCTCGGTCCTCGCCCCGGTGATCGCCACGGGCAACACGGCGGTCGTGATCGCGAGCGAGAAGTCCCCGCTCCCCGCGCTGTCGCTGGGCGAGGTGCTGGCCACCTCCGACGTCCCCGGCGGTGTCGTCAACGTCCTCTCCGGCCGTACGGCGGAGATCGCGGCCCCCCTCGCCGCCCACCAGGACGTCAACGCGATCGACCTGGCCGGCGCGGACGACGTCCTGGCGAAGGAACTGGAGATCGCGGCGGCGGACAACCTGAAGCGCGTTCTCCGTCCACAGCCTGTGGACGACTGGTCGGCGACCCCCGGAATCGACCGCATGACGGCGTTCCTGGAGACGAAGACGGTGTGGCACCCGACGGGGTCGCTGGGCGCGTCGGGGTCGGCGTACTGATACGAGGAGGAGCGGGGAACTGCCGGCCGTCGCGGCGGTGCGGACCGTCCATGGCTGGTCGCGCAGTTCCCCGCGCCCCTTACGGGGCACTCAGCGCAACCCACCCACCACCTGGCCCACCACCGGAATGCTCCCGATCGACGGCGCCTGCGCCACCGGCCCGGTCAACGCCGTCGACGTGAGCGGCTTGAAGTCGGCCAGTTGCGTGCCCACGCCATTGTCGAGGGGGTCGACCCCGGTGCCCGCCAGCGGGTTGGGCTTCAGGCCCGCGACCGGGCCCGTGACATAGCCGACCGTGCCGGTCAGGGCCTGGAGGCCGGCCTGCGGGTCGATCTTGCCCAGCGATGTGGGCCGGGTGCGCATCACGTCGACGACCGGGGCGGCGCCGTCCGCCGCGGCGGCCGTACCCGCGCCCGCGCCGAGCGCGACCCCGGCGGTGGTGACGGCCAGCAACGCGCGCCGTGCGGTGGGGTTCTGGGAAGCCGAGAGTCGAGCCATCAGCGGTGCCACCTTGTCCTGTGCGATTCCCTTGCGGAAAGTAATCATGGAGACACGTACGGTAGTTGAGGTGTGATGTGCGCTCCAAGGGCGACCCGCCGTCTCGGCGAGAGCGTCGTGATGCCTCACACTGGACTCTCGTGAGTTCGCATCTCCCGAATCCTTCGATACCGACCCGAGTCGTGCTGCTGTCCGGCCCGTCCGGCTCGGGCAAATCCCTCCTCGCCGCCCGCTCCGGCCTGCCCGTGCTGCGGCTCGACGACTTCTACAAGGAGGGCGACGACCCGACGCTGCCGCAGGTGGAGGGCAGCGCGGACATCGACTGGGACCACCCGCTGTCGTGGGACGCGGACGTCGCGGTCGCGGCGATCGAGGAGCTGTGCCGCACGGGCCGTACGACCGTCCCGGCGTACGACATCTCGCTCAGCGCGCGGACCGGCGCGGAGGCCCTGCACATCGGGCCGACCCCGGTGTTCATCGCCGAGGGCATCTTCGCCGCCGAGATCGTCGGGCGCTGCCGTGAACTTGGGCTGCTGGCGGACGCGCTGTGTCTGACCCGTGGTCCGGTGAAGACGTTCCGCCGCCGCTTCCTGCGCGACCTGAAGGAGGGCCGCAAGTCGGTGCCGTTCCTGCTGCGGCGCGGCTGGCGGCTGATGCGGCTGGAGCGCTCGATCGTGGCCCGCCAGACGGAGTTGGGCGCCCACCCCTGCGACCGGGACGAGGCCCTGGGCCGACTGGCGGCCGCCGCCGCGGGCCACTGCGCGAAGGCCACGGCCTGACACGCGCCCTGACCCGGGGGCGGACATGAAAACGGGACTGGATGGACCCCCCGGCCCTCCAGTCCCGCTTCCCCCGTGATCCCCCACGTTCCCCCGTGGTGCACCGTCGTGGTCCCCCCGGACCCCGCCGGTTTCCCCCCGATCGTCGCGCCGGCGCTCCCCCGCGCCACCGTGACGACCCTGGATTCCCCCGTGTTCCCCCGTACTCCCCCCGCTTTTCCCCCGTTACCTGCTCCCCCCACAGACCTTCAGGCGACAAGCTCCCCGAAGGACTCCTCCTCGTCACGGCCGAAGCTGAGGACCTCGTCCTCGCGCAGCCGGCGGAGCGACCGCCAGATGCTGGACTTCACCGTGCCGACACTGATGTCGAGGATCTCCGCGATCTCCGGGTCGGTGCGGCCCTCGTAGTAACGGAGGACCAGCATCGTCCGCTGGAGTTCGGGGAGCCGGGCGAGCGCCTGCCACAGGACGGCGCGCAGTTCGGTGCCGCGCATCGCGTCCGTGTCGCCGGCGGTCTCCGGCAGCTCCTCGGTCGGGTACTCGTTCAGCTTGCGGCGGCGCCACGCGCTGATGTGCAGATTGGTCATGGTGCGGCGGAGGTAGCCCCCGACCGCGGCCTTGTCACTGATCCGGTCCCAGGCCCGGTAGGTCGAGAACAGCGCGCTCTGCAGCAGGTCCTCGGCCTCGAACCGGTCTCCGGTCAGGTGGTAGGCGGTTGCGTACAGGGAGGCACGACGCTCCTGGACGTAGGCGGTGAACTCCGCCTCCGACACAGACCGGCGTTCCCCCGTGCCCTCCCCGTACGCGGTCCCCGTTCCCCCGTGGGTGACCCCCGTTACCCCCGTGGTGCTTCCCCCCACGTGTGCGTCAACCACCGAGATGTACGTGGTGTGCTGACGCCCGGCGCCGCGAGCGCACCCCCGCCCGATCGCGGCGCCGGACTTCTCCGTGCTCCGGACGACGTCGTGGAGCCGCGTGACAACTGCGCTAGTGCTGGTGCTGTGCAGCGTGTTCATCTCGCGCCCCCCGTCGTGGAGTTCCGGTTGTGGTGCTGTGCTGTGGTTCTCGTTGCTGTGGTGCTCGTTGGTGCTTCCCCCGGCTCCGCCCCCTGGTGCTGTCGGGCGGTGTTTCCTTGCCTGTGCCGAAAAGATTGCCCGTTCACCTTCATGGCCGTGTCCGCCGACTGTCACAGACCTGTCACAGGGGTCGGGCCATGGGCGGGGCCCAGCCGGACCACAGGCCGATCACAGAGAAGAGTCGTACGGCTACGCGAACGGCACGATCCTGTGCGGGTGTCGGGTGGGAGCGCTCCAACGGTCGATTCGGCGCCATGCCATGGGCCAGAATGAGCCCGTGCCTTCCCTGTTGCTGATCGAGGACGACGACGCCATCCGCACGGCCCTGGAGCTCTCACTGACGCGCCAGGGGCACCGTGTCGCCACCGCCGCCACCGGCGAGGATGGTCTCAAGCTGCTGCGCGAACAGCGGCCGGATCTGATCGTTTTGGACGTGATGCTGCCTGGAATCGACGGCTTCGAGGTGTGCCGGCGCATCCGGCGCACCGACCAGCTGCCGATCATCCTGCTGACCGCCCGCAGTGACGACATCGACGTCGTGGTGGGCCTGGAGTCGGGCGCGGACGACTACGTGGTCAAGCCCGTGCAGGGGCGGGTCCTGGACGCCCGGATCCGCGCGGTGCTGCGGCGCGGTGAGCGCGAGGCCAACGACGCGGCGACCTTCGGCTCCCTGGTGATCGACCGCGCGGCGATGACCGTGACGAAGAACGGCGAGGACCTCCAGCTGACGCCCACCGAGCTGCGGCTGCTCCTGGAGCTGAGCCGCCGCCCCGGACAGGCCCTGTCCCGCCAGCAGTTGCTGCGTCTGGTGTGGGAGCACGACTACCTGGGCGACTCCCGCCTGGTGGACGCGTGTGTACAGCGGCTGCGCGCCAAGGTCGAGGACGTACCGTCGTCGCCGACCCTGATCCGTACCGTGCGCGGCGTGGGCTACCGGTTGGACACGCCTCAGTGACGAAGGCCCGAGGGGGGATCCGCGGCTGGGCCGCGGCTCGCAGGAAAGTGCAGTCCCGGATCCGTTTCACCAGTCTGCGGCTGCGGCTGGTGGTCGTCTTCGGTCTGGTGGCGCTCACGGCGGCCGTCTCGGCGTCCGGTATCGCGTACTGGCTCAACCGCGAGGCCGTGCAGACGCGCGCGCAGGACGCGGCGCTCAACGACTTCGAGCGCGAGATGCAGAGCCATGTGAGCACACTGCGCCCGAACCCGACCCAGGACCAACTGCGCATCGCGGCCCGGAAGATGGCGGACGGCGGCGAGCGCTCCAGCGTGCTGCTCGTCGCCGAGGGCGCCGACGGCGAGACGGTCTCCGGATCCTCGACCGACAACGCGCTCGACGGCTTCTCGCTGGAGGACGTGCCCGCGTCCCTGCAGAAGGCCGTCGACAAGCGGCAGAAGCTCACGTCTGGCAACAAGCACGCGTACCACGTGTACTGGCAGCGGGTCATCGACGGCGACACCCCGTACCTGGTGGGCGGCGCGAAGATGATCGGCGGCGGACCGACGGGCTATATGCGCAAGTCCCTCGCGGAGGAGGCCAAGGACCTCAACTCGCTGGCCTGGTCGCTCGGTATCGCCACGGGTCTGTCGCTGATCGGCTCGGCGCTGCTGGCGCAGGCCGCCGCGACAACCGTCCTGAAGCCGGTGCAGCGCCTCGGCGTGGCCGCCCGGCGCCTCGGCGAGGGCAAGCTCGACACCCGGCTGCGCGTCTCCGGCACGGACGAACTGGCCGACCTCTCCCGGACGTTCAACCTCGCGGCGGAGTCACTGGAGAAGAAGGTCGACGACATGAGCGCCCGCGAGGAGGCGTCCCGCCGCTTCGTCGCCGACATGTCCCATGAACTCCGTACGCCGCTGACGGCGATCACCGCCGTCACGGAGGTGCTGGAGGAGGAGCTGGACGCCGACACGGGCAGCCTCGACCCCATGATCGAACCGGCCGTCCGGCTCGTCGTCAGCGAGACCCGGCGCCTGAACGACCTGGTCGAGAACCTGATGGAGGTCACCCGCTTCGACGCGGGCACGGCCCGTCTCGTCCTCGACGACGTGGACATCGCCGACCAGATCACCGCCTGTATCGACGCCCGCGCCTGGCTGGACGCGGTGGACCTGGACGCCGAGCGCGGCATCATCACCAACCTGGACCCGCGCCGCCTGGACGTGATCCTGGCGAACCTCATCGGCAACGCCCTCAAGCACGGCGGCTCCCCGGTGCGCGTCTCGGTGCGCACGGAGGGCGAGGACCTGCTGATCGAGGTGCAGGACCACGGCCCCGGCATCCCCGAGGACGTCCTCCCGCACGTCTTCGACCGCTTCTACAAGGCGAGCGCCTCGCGCCCCCGCTCCGAGGGCAGCGGTCTCGGCCTGTCCATCGCCCTGGAGAACGCCCATATCCACGGCGGCGGGATCACCGCGGCCAACTCCCCCAAGGGCGGCGCGGTCTTCACCCTGCGGCTGCCCCGCGACGCGTCCTCGCTGCTCGCGGAGGAACGGGACGACGACCAGGCCGCCGACGGCCCTGCGGGCACCGAGGGGAACGGTCAGTGACGAGACGAGACGCACACGTACGGGGCTCACGCGCGCGGGGCGTACGGGTCCTGGCCGCGACCGGGGCGCTGGCCGGGCTGCTCGCGGGCTGCGGCATCCGGGCCACGCAGGTGCCGACGGACTTCGGGCCGGCGCCGTCGATGGTGCCGTGCGAGCTGTCGGTGACGGACATCGCGACCCAGGCGACCAGCTCCGGTATGCCGGTCGAGGTGTTCCTGCTCTGCTCCGGGGCGCTCGTGCGGGTCAACCGCTCGGTGGAGGTGGCCGAGGGCACCGAGGAGGCCCAGCGGCGCGTCGCCGTCGCCCAGGGCCTGCTGGACGCCCTGGCGAGCGCCCCCAGCGATGTCGAGAACGAGGCCGGCTACAGCACCGCCGTCCCGGCCGGCCTCACGGTGACTGGCCCCACCCCCGGCGACCCCGAGGACGCCCTGCGCCTGTCCACGGCCCCCGACGCCCTCCCCAAGTACGCCCTCGCCCAGATCGTCTGCACCTTCGCCGACTCCGCGGCGGCCGGCGACAACGGCTCGGTGGTCCTGGGCAGCACGAGCGCGGAGTCACTACGACGCTACGAGTGCACCCAGGAGACCCAGTCGGCCCCGGGAGAGGGCAACCCGCCTTCTGAGGAGATCAACGGCTCCTGAGGGACGCCCACTGTCACGGGTTCGCGCCCGGGCGCCTCTCCCGCCAACGGCCCCTTCACAGGCCCACTGCAACAGGGGCCGGCGAGTGAGCCGAAGGGGCGCGCCTGTGTCGAGGGGGCGAACGCGCGCAGCGCCCGACGAAGGAGGGCCGAGCACGATCGCCCCCTCGACACAGGCACAGGCGCCCCGGAGGCGAACCGAGCCCCAAAAAAGGCGAGTGCAACCGATCGTGCCGAGGGGCGCGTCTTGGGGGGCGTGCAGCCTCAAGGTACGAACGGCGGTAGCGCCGGGATCCGTGTCCGTGCGGCGGGGGGTGTCCTCCTCGCCGCACATCTCGCGGTCGTTGCCTGGATCACGCTGCGTCCGCTGGACGTCACCTGGATGAGTCCCGCGAATCTGCGGCCCTTCGCGGGGATCAGAGCGGATCTGGCCCTGGGCTGGCCGGAGGCGGTCCGCCGGATCGTCGAGGGGCTGGCGCTGCTCGCTCCGCTGGGTGTCCTGCTGCCGATGGCGCACGGGAGGCTGAGCGTGTCGCCGTTCGCCTCGCTGGCCCGGTCGGTCACGGCGGGGGCGCTGCTGTCGCTGGCCATCGAGCTGTTGCAGACCGGGGTTCCCGGACAGGTCGTCGACATCGACTCGATCCTGCTGAACGCGGTCGGTGTGGGCCTCGCCCATGTCGCGCTGGTGCCGATGGTCAGGTCGGCGTTGCGGCGGAGGGCGGAGACCCGGGTGCGGGCGGCGCGGCTGCGCCGGGAGGAGCTGTCGGAGCTGCCTCAGGGTCGGACCCCGACGATTCCCAGGGTCGGGATGGCTCCGTAGAGGGACGCTTCGTCCGCTTCGTCACCGTAGCGTCGATGGTGTGGAAATGAGAGCGGCGGCCACAGGGAGGCCCCGCCCCACCGTCGGCCCCCGGCCGGCGTCCTACGCGACGAAGGAGCCCCCATGAGCCGCCTTGCCCGCCCCACCGAAGGCCGGATGATCGGCGGAGTGTGTGCCGCGCTGGCACGGCGCTTCGGCACCTCCGCCACCACGATGCGCGTGATCTTCCTGGTGTCGTGCCTGCTTCCGGGCCCGCAGTTCCTGCTCTACATAGCCCTCTGGATCCTGTTCCCCTCGGAAGGGAAGGCCCGCACGGCTTGGTGACGCGCACGAGGGACCGACGCGGTCGGTCCTGCGTGCCACCGACCGCGGTCGGCCGACCGGCGCGCACACCGACGGGGCGCACCCTGGAAAAAAGGGTGCGCCCCGTACGGATGGCGTGGTGTGCCTCAGGCGGCGGGGCCGCCGCCGAGGGGCAGGCCGTTGACGCCGAGGCCCTTGGCGGGGAGGGTCTTGCCGACGGGGAGGCCGCCGAGCAGCCCGGCGACGGGGGCGGTGGGGCCCTCGGCGAGGACGTTGGTGGCGGCGGGCTGGGCGGCCTCAAGGCCGGCGCCGAGCGCGCTCTGCCCCTGGGCGACGGCGGTGGCGGCGGCCGGCAGCGCCTTGGTGACGTTCTCCACGGGCAGTGCCTGGGTGACGGTGCCCAGGGCCTGGGAGGCGTCGGGGGCACCCGGCGCGCTCGGGGCGGCGTTCGCGGCGCCCGCGCCCGCAGCGGCGATGGCGGCACCGACGACGGCGACACCGAGGGTCTTGGCAGCAGACTGCTTCATGTTGAATGCGTCCTTGGAATGCGTTTGACGGGTGGTGAGCGGTGCCGAAACGTAAACACCAAAGTCCCGCCGGAGGCAAACATCGAAAAGCGGCCGCGTCGCCGGGTGCGTGACCGCTTCCCGAAGTCGCCGTTCAGCTCTGTTCGTCGACAGAACCGCTGGTGGAAGCCGTTTGCCGGAACAGCCATTCGGATTTCAACTCGGCGTATCCGGGCTTGATCACGTCATTGATCATGGCCAGTCGTTCATCGAAAGGAATGAATGCTGACTTCATAGCATTGACCGAGAACCACTGCATGTCGTCGAGCGTGTAACCGAAAGCGTCGACAAGGTGCTCGAATTCGCGGCTCATGCTCGTGTGGGACATCAGCCGGTTGTCGGTGTTCACGGTGGCCCGGAAGTGCAGTCGCCGCAGCAGCCCGATGGGGTGCTCGGCGTACGAACGGGCGGCGCCGGTCTGGAGGTTGGAGCTGGGGCACAGCTCCAGCGGGATGCGCTTGTCGCGGACGTAGGAGGCGAGGCGGCCGAGCTTCACGGAGCCGTCCTCGTGGACCTGGATGTCGTCGATGATGCGCACACCGTGGCCGAGCCGGTCGGCGCCGCACCACTGCAACGCCTGCCAGATGGACGGGAGTCCGAAGGCTTCCCCGGCGTGGATGGTGAAGTGGTTGTTCTCGCGCTTGAGGTACTCGAAGGCGTCGAGGTGACGGGTGGGCGGGTAGCCGGCCTCGGCGCCCGCGATGTCGAAGCCGACGACACCGAGGTCGCGGTAGCGGTTGGCGAGTTCGGCGATCTCCAGGGCGCGGGCCGCGTGCCGCATGGCGGTGAGCAGGGCGCCGACGCGGATGCGCCGGCCGTCGGCCCTGGCGCGCCGCTCGCCGTCCCGGAAGCCCTCGTTGACGGCCTCGACGACCTCTTCGAGGGTGAGGCCGCCTTCGAGGTGCTGTTCGGGGGCGTAGCGGACCTCGGCATAGACGACGCCGTCCGCCGCGAGGTCCTCGGCGCACTCGGCGGCGACACGGAACAGCGCGTCGCGGGTCTGCATGACGGCGACGGTGTGGGAGAAGGTCTCCAGATACCGCTCCAGCGAGCCGGAGTCGGCGGCCTCGCGGAACCAGGCGCCGAGCCGGTCGGGGTCGGTCTCCGGGAGTTGGGAGTACCCGCCGGCGCGGGCGAGTTCGACGATGGTTCCGGGGCGCAGGCCGCCGTCGAGGTGGTCGTGCAGCAGAACCTTGGGCGCCCGGCGGATCTGGTCCGGATCCGGGGTGGTACCGGTCGGATCGGTCTGGTTCGTCATTTTCGCACGATACCTCCTACGCGCGTAGAGCGCCCGTCGGGCGATGTCGTCGATACCCAACGGTGACCCACAGGACGGGTGGCGTACACCATCTCTTCTGACACTGTTCTGTCATGGCGCAGCAAGCAATGCCGGTCCGTACGCCCCGACTTGGGCGGGCGATCGGTCCGGAGCCGAGCACGGTCAGCGGAGTGGTTCTGCTGCTCCCGGCCGGTGACGAGGCATCCACCCGCAGACCCTCCCCCATGATGGCCACGGCCTCCGTGCGCGCCCTCGGCCGCCGGCTCGTCCGCGCGGGCCGTACGGAGGGACTGGCGGCCCATGTCGTCCACTACCGCTACCGGGGCTGGGGCACCGAGGCGCGGCTCGCGCGGGACGCCGAGTGGGCCGCGGACGAGGTGGTCCGGCGGTACGGGGACGTACCGGTGTGTCTCGCCGGGCTCCACATGGGGGCGCGGGCGGCGCTGCACGCGGGTGGGCACGAGGCCGTCAACTCCGTGCTGGCCGTCGCTCCCTGGTTGCCCGAGGAGGATGTGGCGGCGCCGCCCGAACCGGTGAAGCAGTTGGCGGGGCGGCGGGTGCTGATCGTGCACGGGACGAACGACGAGCGGGTGGATCCCGAGCTGTCGTTCCGGTTCGCGGCGCGGGCGAAGAAGACGAACCCCGACATCTGCCGGTTCGAGGTGCACGCGGATCGGCATGGGCTGACGCAGTACCGGGACGAGGTGCACGCGTTGGCTTCGGATTTCGTGATGGGGGCGTTGTTCGGGCGGGCGTTCTCCCGGCCTGTCGAGGATGCGCTCGCCGCTCCGCCGCCGTTGGGGTTGCGGATGCCGCTTGCCTCCGGGTTCGGGGTGGCTCGCCCGCAGAGGGGTGTCTGAGGGGCGTTGCGCGGCTGCGGGTCGTGGGGGCTTGTCGCGCATTTCCCCGCGCCCCTTGAAGGCAAGGCTGCCGCCCGAGTCAGTCGTGGAGGAGACGGCCCCTCCTCGACAACAGGAACTTCTTGAAGGCCGCCACCGGGGGTGTGTCCGGGTGGCCGTCGAGCCAGGCCACGCCGATTTCGCGGGCCGCTCTCGGGGCCGTGACCGTCAGTTCCACGACACCCGGCCGCGGGACGGCGGGTGGGGGCAGGAGGGCGACGCCCAGGCCCGCCGCCACCAGGCCCCTCAGTGTCTCCGCCTCCTCTCCCTCGAAGGCGATACGGGGCTTGAAGCCGGCCTCCTTGCAGAGGTCGTCGGTGATGCGGCGCATGCCGTAGCCGGGTTCGAGGGTGACGAAGGTTTCGTCGGCGGCCTCGGCGAGGCGGACGCGTTTGCGGGCCGCGAGGCGGTGGTCGCCGGGGACGACCAGGCGGAGCTTCTGTTCGTCGAGGCGGCGGGCCACCAGGTCGGGGGCGTCGGGGACGGGTGAGGTGAGGCAGAGGTCGAGTTCGCCCGCGCGGAGGCGTTCGAGCATGGCCTCGCCGTAGTTCTGGACGAGGCTGAAGCGGACGCGGGGGTGCTCGGCGCGGAAGGCCTGGATGAGGCCGGGGACGGTCTCGGCGCCCATGGTGTGCAGGAAGCCGAAGGCGACCTTGCCGGTGGCGGGGTCGGCGTCGGCGCGGACCTCGTCGGCGGCGCGCTCGATCTCGGTGAGGGCGCGTTCGACGGAGGCGTGGAAGGTGCGCCCGGCGTGGGTGAGGGAGACCGTGCGCCCCCGGCGGGCGAACAGGTCGACGCCCAGGTCCTGTTCGAGGCGGACCATGGCCCGCGACAGCGTCGACTGCGGGACCTGCATCTCCTGCGCGGCCCGGGTGACGTGCTCGGTGCGGGCGACTCCGGCGAAGTAGGCGAGGCGGGGGGCCAGACGCAGGACGATGTCCTCGATCTCCTCGGGACCGTCGATGTCTTCTGTGTCACCGGATCGTGACAGGCGCGGCTCTGACCTCTGCTGATGCATCACGGGAACGATTATGGGGGTTCCATGCATTGGACGGATGAATGGCGTCGTACGTAGTTTCGAGGCATGCCTTCCGCAAGTACCGAGGCGTCCACGACCGTGGGCGCCGTCTCAGCCACGTCCGACCGTTCGCCCGCCGCCGACTCCCGAGTGGCCCCGGGTGGGCCCGGTTACCGCCGTATGAGTCTGGCGCTGTTCCTCGCGGGTGTCGCGACCTTCGCCCTCCTCTACTCCACTCAGGCTCTGCTGCCGCTGATCTCCGACGGCTTCGGAAGTACGGCGAGTGCGGCGAGCTGGACGGTGTCGGCGGCGACCGGGGCGCTCGCGCTGTTCGTCCTGCCGATGAGCGCGCTGTCGGAGCGGTTCGGGCGGCGTGCGGTGATGACGGCGTCGATGGCGGTCGCGGTCACGGTCGGGCTGCTGATCCCGTTCGCTCCCTCGCTGGGGGCGCTGGTGGTGCTGCGGGCCGTGCAGGGTGCCGCGCTGGCCGGGGTGCCGGCCTCGGCGACCGCGTATCTCGCCGAGGAGGTCCGGCCCAAGGCCCTGGTCACCGCGATCGGTCTCTTCGTCGCCGGCAACAGCGTCGGCGGTATGAGCGGGCGGGTCGTCACCGGGTGGGTCGCCCAGGAGTGGGGCTGGCGGGTCGCCCTCGGGGTGCTCGGGGCGATCGCGGTGGCGTGCGCGGTGGCCTTCCGGCTGCTGCTGCCCGCGCCGAGGCACTTCGTGGCGGGGTCGCTGCGGCCGCGGGTGCTCGGCCGTAAGGTGCGGGCTCATCTCGGCAATCCTTTGCTGCGCCGGCTGTACGCGATCGGTGCGCTGTTCATGACGGTGTTCGGTGGCGTCTACACGGTCATCGGGTATCGGCTGGCCGACGCGCCCTTCTCCCTTCCGCAGGGGATCATCGGGTCGGTCTTCCTCGTGTACCTGGTGGGTACGGTGTCGGCGTCGACCGCCGGGAGGCTGGTGGGGCGGCTCGGGCGGCGGGGTGCGCTGTATCTCGCGGGCGGTACGACGACCGTGGGGCTGGTGGTGTCGTTGTCGGACTCGCTGGTGCTGGTGTTGTCGGGGCTTGTGCTGATCACGGCCGGGTTCTTCGCGGGGCACGCGGTCGCTTCTTCGGCGGTGAGTCATACGGCGAAGGAGGGGCGGGCGCAGGCGTCGGCGTTGTATCAGTCGGCGTACTACGTGGGGTCCAGTGCGGGGAGCACGCTCGGGGCGGTGGCCTTTCATGCGGGGGGCTGGGGCGGGACCGTTTCGCTGGGGCTGTTGGCTGTGCTGGG
Source organism: Streptomyces sp. NPDC001868 (assembly GCF_040297125.1). Lineage (NCBI taxonomy): Bacteria > Bacillati > Actinomycetota > Actinomycetes > Kitasatosporales > Streptomycetaceae > Streptomyces > Streptomyces sp. NPDC001868. The sequence goes on from NZ_JBEOYO010000003.1 coordinate 89,315, forward strand.
GGTTGTGGGGGTCACTGTGGTGGGGTCCCATGCGGCTCGGCGTGGGCCGGTTCCGGTTCACTGAGTTCCTTTTTCGCCCCCGCCGCCCCTACCCGTCCCATCCCCAGGGGCTGCGCCCCTTCGACCCCCTCGGGGGGGGAGGGGTGGGTGGGGCGGTGCGGGTTCGGTGGGGGTTCTCGCGCAGTTCCCCCGCGCCCCTGAAAAGCGCGGGCTGCGCCCTGTGCTTTTCAGGCCGCAGCCCCGTCGCCTTTCAGGCCCCCCGGGGCCTGAAGTTTTCAGGGGCGCGGGGAACTGCGCGACCGGCCCCCACCGGACCCGCAGACGACACACGAACCCCCTGACCTGCCCATTCACCCCTTCGCCAGGCCATTGTCAGTGGGCTGCGGTAGCTTCCGAGGTGTTGGGACGCACAGGGATGGCACAGGGGTGGGTTGGCCATGGGTGACGGTACGGCGACGGTGGAAGAACTGGATGTGCGGCTGGAGCGGCACCGGGTCGAGCTGACCGGGTACTGCTACCGGATGCTGGGGTCGTCCTTCGAGGCGGAGGACGCCGTGCAGGACACGATGATCCGGGCCTGGCGCAGCTATGAGAAGTTCGAGGGCCGGTCGTCGCTGCGGTCGTGGCTGTACCGGATCGCGACCAATGTCTGTCTGGACATGCTGACCGCCGGGAACAAGAGGGCCCGTCCCATGGATCTCACCGAGTCGACGCCGCTCGCCCAGGCCGCCCTCGCCCCCCGCCCCGACAACACCTGGCTTGAGCCGGTGCCGGACGCCCGGGTGCTGCCGACGACCGACGATCCGGCGGAGGCCGCCGTGGCGAAGGAGTCCGTGCGGCTGGCGTTCGTCGCCGCGCTGCAGCGGCTGCCGTCGAAGCAACGCGCGGTGCTCATCCTGCGTGAGGTGCTGGCGTGGAAGGCGAGCGAGGTCGCCGAGCTGCTCGACACGTCCGTCGCCTCGGTGAACAGCGCCCTGCAGCGGGCCCGCGCGACCCTCGCCGAGGGCGACGGGCAGGTCGCGGCGGCCGATGTCTCCGACCCGCTGGACGAGGAGCAGCGGAAGCTCCTCGACCGCTATGTCGCCGCCTTCGAGGGGTACGACATGACGGCGCTGACGGCCCTGCTGCACGAGGACGCGGTCATGACGATGCCGCCGTTCGACCTGTGGCTGACCGGCACGGACGACATCACCGGGTTCATGACCACGCTCGGAGCGCCCTGTGCCGGCTCGCACCTCGTGCCGGTCGCGGTGAACGGCCTGCCGGGCTTCGCGCAGTACAAGCCGGACCCGGAGAAGGGCGGCTTCAGTGCCTGGGCCGTGCAGGTGCTGGAGATCTCAGAGGGCCGGATCGCCGGATTCCACTGCTTCCTCGACACCGCCCGCTGGTTCCCCCTCTTCGACCTGCCCCTCCACCTCGAAGGCGAGCCCGACGAGGTGCAGTAGCGCGCTCAGCGCCGGGTCGGGGTCCCGTAGGCGTACGCGGCCCCCGGCCCGCCGGGCGGCGAGCTGCATCCGGGCCAGCGCGTCGATGGTGGCGAGCCCCGGCGGGCCGATCCCGCCGACGTCACAGATCACCGCCCCCGCGCCGGTCGCGTCGAGCAGGGCGCGCACGTCGTCGCACAGCCCGGCCACCTGATCACGGGTGACGGGGCCGGCGAGCACGAGTACAGCCGGTGTCATGGCATCCACGTACGGTAGACCGGCCGGGCGGACGTAACTCATCGGCAGGTCACCGGCATGGCATCGGTTCGGCACCGGTATGTCATCGCTGCGGGCCCACGGCCGAGGCCGACGGCCGCCGCGGACCCGTACAGCTGTCCGCCCGTCGGGACCGTTTTGACCTGCGCCCCTCCTCCCCCGGAGGGTTGCCTGTATGCCCCACGCATCTGCGCCGCCCCGGATACCCGACCGCCCGCGCCGCGTCGTGGAGGAGGCCTCGTGCAGGGGGTGCTGACGGGTTTCGCCGTCATCGCGGTCGTCATCGGTGTGGGGTACGCGATCGGGCGCGCCGGTCATCTCGGCGAGCACGGCCGGGAGGTGCTGACCAAGCTCGCCTTCCATGTCGCCTCCCCGGCCCTGCTGTTCACCACGCTCGCGCGGGCCGACCTGTCGACGGTCTTCTCCAGCCGGCTGCTCGTGACCGCGCTGAGCACGGCCGCGGCGGCCGGGGTCTTCGTCGCGGTGGGGGCCGTACGGGGCTGGGGCGTCGGCCGTACGACGATCGGCGCGCTCTGCTCCAGCTACGTCAACTCCGGCAACCTCGGCATCCCGATCGCGGTGTATGTGCTGGGCGACGCCTCGCTGGTGGCGCCGGTGCTGCTGTTCCAGCTGGTCGCGGTCACCCCGATCGCGCTGACGGTCCTGGATCTGTCCGGCGGGGGTGGGAAGGGCCCGCTGTGGCGGCGGCTGCTGACACCGCTGATGAACCCGATCGCGGTGGGCTCGCTGGCCGGGGTCGCGGTCTCGGGGCTCGGCGTGCGGGTCCCCGCGCCCGTCATGGACCCGCTGACCCTGATCGGCAACATGTCGGTGCCGGCGGTGCTGCTGGCGTTCGGTATCTCCCTGTGCGGCAGCACGATGCCGGGCCGGGGGCCCGACCGTCACCCGGTCCTGCTGTCGGTCGCCCTGAAGTCGGTGGGCCAGCCGGTGGCGGCCTGGGCGCTGGCGGCGGGCGTCTTCGGGCTGCGCGGGCACCAGCTGCTCGACGTGGTGGTGACCTCGGCGCTCCCCGCCGCCCAGAACCTCTACACGTACGCCTCCCGCTATCGCGTCGCCGAGCGGCTGGCCCGGGACTCGATCCTGCTGTCGACGATGTTGTCGGTGCCGGTGCTGGTGGTGGTCGCGACACTGCTCGGCTGACCACGGGGACACGGAAGGGGCCGGAACCCGAAGGTCCCGGCCCCTGACACGCTCACTCCGCCCAGGTACCGCGCTCAGGCGATGCGCTCCAGCACCACCGGCGACGCGGTGAACGCCGTGCCCGGGGCCGCGATGTCGTACGACCCGTGCACGGCCTCCAGGGCGTAGTCGAAGCGCTCGGGGGTGTCCGTGTGGAGGGTCAGCAGGGGCTGGCCCTCCGTGACCGTGTCGCCGGGCTTGGCGTGCATCTCGACGCCCGCGGCGGCCTGGACCGGGTCCTCCTTGCGGGCGCGTCCGGCGCCCAGGCGCCAGGCGGCGATACCGATGTCGTACGCGTCCAGGCGGGTCAGCACACCGGAGGCGGTCGCCTTCACCACGTGCTGCTCGCGGGAGGTCGGCAGTTCGGCGTCCGGGTCGCCGCCCTGGGCGGCGATCATGCGGCGCCAGGCGTCCATCGCCGAGCCGTCGGCCAGCGCCTTCGCCGGGTCGGCGTCCTTCACACCGGCCGCGTCGAGCATCTCGCGGGCCAGGGCGATCGTCAGCTCCACGACGTCCGCCGGGCCGCCGCCCGCCAGGACCTCGACCGACTCGCGGACCTCCAGCGCGTTGCCGGCGGTGAGGCCCAGGGGGGTCGCCATGTCCGTCAGGAGGGCGACGGTCTTCACGCCGTGGTCGGTGCCCAGGCCGACCATCGTGGAGGCCAGTTCCCTCGCGTCCTCCAGCGTCTTCATGAAGGCCCCGCTGCCCACCTTCACGTCCAGGACCAGGGAGCCCGTGCCCTCGGCGATCTTCTTCGACATGATGGACGAGGCGATCAGGGGGATGGCTTCCACCGTGCCCGTGACATCCCGCAGCGCGTACAGCTTCTTGTCCGCCGGGGCCAGGCCGTCGCCCGCCGCGCAGATGACCGCGCCCACCTCGTCCAGGACGCTCAGCATCTCCTCGTTGGAGAGCAGGGCGCGCCAGCCGGGGATGGACTCCAGCTTGTCGAGGGTGCCGCCGGTGTGGCCGAGGCCCCGGCCCGAGAGCTGGGGGACGGCCGCGCCGCAGGCCGCGACCAGGGGGGCGAGCGGGAGGGTGATCTTGTCGCCGACGCCGCCCGTGGAGTGCTTGTCGGCGGTGGGGCGGGACAGGGACGAGAAGTCCATGCGCTCGCCGGAGGCGATCATCGCGGCCGTCCAGCGGGCGATCTCACGGCGGTCCATGCCGTTGAGAAGGATCGCCATGTTGAGGGCGGCCATCTGGTAGTCGGCCACCTCGCCCCGGGTGTAGGCGTCGATGACCCAGTCGATCTGCGCGTCGCTGAGCTCGCCGCGGTCCCGCTTGGTGCGGATGACGGAGATGGCGTCCATCGACAAAGACGGCAGAGACGTCATGGCGTTCCTTTCACAGGTTCAAGAAAGTGCGCGGCCCCTCCGACCGGTCGTCAGGAGGGGCCGCACGGGAGTCACTTGGTGGGAGTCACGGGGTGAGATGGTCCGGGCCGAAGGCCTGGGGCAGCATCTCCGAGAGGGGGACGATTCCCGCGGGGGTCTCCAGCAGGAGGTCCGCGCCGCCGAACTCGTACAGCAGCTGCCGGCAGCGGCCGCACGGGACGAGGATCTCGCCCTTGCCGTCCACGCAGGTGAAGTGTGTGAGACGGCCGCCGCCGCTGTTCTGCAGATCCGAGACCAGCCCGCACTCCGCGCACAGGCCGAGGCCGTACGAGGCGTTCTCGACGTTGCAGCCGGAGACGATCCGGCCGTCGTCGACGAGGGCGGCCACCCCGACCGGGTAGCCGGAGTACGGGGCGTACGCCCGGGACATGGCGTCCCGGGCCACCGTGCGCAGCTTCTCCCAGTCGGCCTGGGCCAGGGCGGTCACTTGCCTTGTCCCTTCCTGTACGGCAGGCCGTCCGCCTTCGGCATCCGCAGCCGCTGTGCGGAGAGCGCGAGGACGATCAGGGTGATGACGTACGGCGTGGCGGCGACGACCTGGTTGGGGACCTCGTTGGTGGTCGCGTACCAGGTGAAGACCAGGGCGCCGATGACGGCGGTGATCGCGGCCGGGACGTACTTCTTGCGGACGGCCTGCCAGATCGCGCCGATGATCAGCAGCAGGGCGCCGAGGAGCAACAGGGCGTGGACGTTCTCGGAGCCGCCGCGCAGGTTGAGGCTGTCGGTGTAGCCGAAGAGACCGGCTCCGAGGGCGAGGCCGCCCGGCATCCAGTTGCCGAAGATCATCGCGGCGAGACCGATGAAGCCGCGGCCGCTGGTCTGGCCCTCCAGGTAGAAGGGGTTGGCGACGATGGAGAGGAAGGCTCCGCCGAGGCCGGCCAGACCGCCGGAGATGATCACGGCGAGGTACTTGTACTTGTAGACGTTGACGCCGAGGGACTCGGCGGCGATCGGGTTCTCACCGCAGGAGCGCAGCCGCAGACCGAAGGCGCTGCGCCACAGGATCCACCAGGTGGCGGGGATCAGTGCGACGGCGACGAGGGTCAGCCACGAGACATTGGTGACCAGACCGCCGAGCAGGCCGGCGAGGTCGGAGACGAAGAACCAGCCCTTGGAGTTGAGTTCGGTCAGCGCGTCCGACAGTCCCGGGATGGTGAAGTCACCGATGGACTCGACCGGCGGGGACTGCTTGGCGGAGCCGCCCTGGTGGCCCTCGAAGGCGAGGGGGGCGAGATAGCGGGTGGCGCCGAGGGCGAGGATGTTGATGGCCACACCGGAGACGATGTGGTTGACGTTGAAGGTGATGGTGACGAAGGCGTGCAGCAGACCGCCGAGCGCGCCGCCGGCGATACCGACCAGGACACCGGTCCACGGGCCGTACTGGAAGCCGGCCCAGGCACCGAACCAGGTGCCGAGGATCATCATGCCTTCGAGGCCGATGTTGACGACGCCCGCGCGCTCGGCCCACAGACCGCCGAGGCCGGCGAGGCCGATCGGGACGGCCAGTTCCAGCGCGGTGGACATCTGGCTGACGTTGGTGATGCCGTCGGCGCCGGTGACGATGCGGACGATCGAGGTGAGTGCCAGGACGCCGGAGATGACCAGCAGCAGCACGGGCAGCGACAGCTTGCGGCCGGTCGGGGCGGCCGGCTGCAGTGAGGGCTGGTTGACGTCGGTCGCGGTGGTGCTCGTGGTCATCGGCCCGCCACCTCCTTCTTGACGTTGTTGTTGTCGGAGGCGTCCGCGCCCAGGACATGACCCGCGGCCAGTTCGGCGCCGACCCGGCGCTGCTGGCGCCGCAGGCCCCACTCGCGCACGGTCTCGTAGGAGACGACGACCGAGAGCACGATCAGGCCCTGCATGATGACCGCGATCTCCTTGTCGTAGCCGTGGAAGTCCAGCTCCGGGGAGGCCTTGTCGAGCCAGGCCCACAGCAGGGCGGCGAAGGCGATGCCGACCGGGCTGTTACGGCCGAGGAGGGCGATGCCGATACCGAGGAAGCCGATACCGGTGGGGAAGTTGAGGCTGTACGTGTGGGTGTCGCCGAGCAGGATCGGCAGGCCGGCGAGGCCCGCGACACCGCCGGAGATCAGCATGGCGGTGAGGATCATGCGCTTGGGGTCGACACCGCTGGCGGCGGCGGCCGACTCCGAGGCGCCGGAGGCGCGCAGGTCGAAGCCGAAGCGGGTGCGGTTGATGACGACCCAGTAGCTGATGCCGAGGAGGACGGCGAGGAGGACCAGGCCGTAGATCTCGCCGGCCTTGCCCATGTCGATGCCGGGGACCCAGCCGGACTCGGCCATCTCGCCGGTGGTGTTGTTGTTGCCGACCTTGACGCCGAAGACGTTCGGCAGCCAGAGGTAGCCGATGACGGAGGTGGCGATCGCGTTCAGCATGATCGAGGCGACGACCTCGCTGACGCCCCGGGTGACCTTGAGGACACCGACGATGCCGGCCCAGAAGGCACCGGTGAGGATCGCGGTGAGCATCAGCAGCGGGATCTGGATGGCCGCGGGCAGGTCGACGTGGGCGCCGACGATCGCTGTGATCATGGCGCCGAGCAGGTACTGGCCGTCGACGCCGATGTTGAACAGGTTCATCCGGAAGCCGATGGCCACCGCGAGGGCCGCGATGTAGTACAGCGAGGCCTGGTTGATGATCCGGACCTGGATGTCGGAGAACGAGGCCTGCTCGAACATGATCGTGAACGGCTCGACCGGGTTCTTGCCGGAGGCGAGCAGCACGATCGCGGTCAGGGCGAAGGCCACGGCGAGCGCGAGGACCGGGCCGGCCACCGCGAGGAGCACGCGCTCCCTGTCGAACTTCTTCATCAGCGGGCCTCGTCTTCCGGAGACTCGGGGGCGTCCGCCGAGGTCTCGGGGGTCTCTTCGTGTTCGAGATGGCCGGTGGCGGCACCGGTCATGGCGGAGCCCAGCTCCTCGGGGGTGATGGTGGCCGGGTCGGCGTCGGCGACCAGCTTGCCGTTGTAGATCACCCGGAGGGTGTCGGACAGGCCGATCAGCTCGTCGAGGTCGGCGGAGATCAGCAGCACGGCCAGGCCCTCGCGGCGGGCCTCGCGGATCTGGTCCCAGATCTGGGCCTGTGCGCCGACGTCCACACCACGGGTGGGGTGGGCGGCGATCAGGAAGCGCGGCTTGTGGCTCATCTCGCGGCCGACGATCAGCTTCTGCTGGTTGCCGCCGGAGAGGGAGGCGGCGGTGACGTCGATGCCGGGGGTGCGGACGTCGTACTCGGCGACGATCCGGCGGGTGTCCTCCTGCGCGGCCTTCGGGTCGAGCCAGACGCCCTTGGCGTTGGGCCGCTCGGTCACATGGCCGAGGATACGGTTCTCCCAGAGGGGGGCCTCCAGGAGCAGACCGTGCCGGTGGCGGTCCTCGGGGATGTAGCCGATGCCCTGCTCGCGGCGCCTGCGGGTGGCCCAGGTGGTGATGTCGTCGTCGGCGAGCGCGATCGTGCCGGAGTCGGCGGACTTCAGGCCGATGAGGGCGTCGACCAGTTCGGTCTGGCCGTTGCCCTCGACACCGGCGAGGCCCAGGACCTCGCCGGCGTGGATGGTGAAGGTGATGTCGTCGAGCAGCGCCTTGCCGCCGACGGTCTCCAGCCGGAGGTCCTTGACGGTCAGGACGGGGCGGTCGGTGACCGTGGACTCGGCCGTCTCGGGGGTGGGCAGCTCGCTGCCGACCATCAGCTCGGCGAGCTGGCGCGGGGTGGTCTCGGCGGGGACGGCCGTACCGACGGTCGTACCGCGCCGGATGACGGTGATCTCGTCGGCGACCGACAGCACCTCGCCCAGCTTGTGCGAGATGAAGATGACCGCCAGGCCCTGCGCCTTGAGCTCGCGCAGGTTGGTGAAGAGGGCCTCGACCTCCTGCGGGACCAGGACGGCGGTGGGCTCGTCCAGGATCAGGGTGCGGGCGCCGCGGTAGAGGACCTTGAGGATCTCCACGCGCTGGCGCTCGGCGACGCCCAGCTCCTCGACCAGGACGTCGGGGCGCACCCCGAAGCCGTACCGGTCGGAGATCTCCTTGATCTTGCGGCGGGCCTTGCCGCCGATGCCGTACAGCTTCTCGCTGCCGAGGACCACGTTCTCGAGAACGGTCAGGTTGTCGGCGAGCATGAAGTGCTGGTGCACCATGCCGATGCCGCGCGCGATGGCGTCGGCGGGGGACGAGAAGGTGACCTGCTCGTCGTCGACCGCGATGGTGCCCTCGTCCGGCTTCTGCATGCCGTAGAGGATCTTCATCAGGGTGGACTTGCCGGCGCCGTTCTCCCCGACAAGGGCGTGGACGGTGCCCTTGCGCACGGTGAGATGGATGTCGTGGTTGGCCACGACGCCGGGGAATCGCTTGGTGATCCCGGCGAGTTCGACGGCGGTCACCTGACCGTTGACCGCCACGTCGGCCGGAGGGCTGCTGGACGCGTTGATGGCGCACTCTCCTGGGAAAGGGGGTCGTCTACGCGCGTAGCGCCCCTACGGCATCGAAAGCGGGCGACGCACCGTGACAACGGGGTACAGGGAGCGATACTCCCCGTACCCCGTTGAGCGGACGTAACCCCGCGGTTACTGGCGGCTCCAGAGGTGCCTGAACTCCCCTGAGCCGCCCGGCTGCTCGTGGTGTAGCTGGGTCAACCGGTCTCGACCTGGATCAGCTGGTCTTGACCTTGATCTCGCCGCTGATGATCTTCTCCTTGGCCGTGGTGATGGCCTCCTGGAGCTCGGTGTCGTTCTTGAACTTCGGGTTCGAGTCGGCGAGGCCGACCTCACCGGTCTTCAGATCGCCCCTGACGATACCGGTCGCGGGCTTGCCGTCCTCGACCGACTTCGCCAGGTTGTACACCGCCTTGGCGACGTCCTTCGTTGCCGAGGTGAGGATGGAGTCCTTGTACTTCGCGAGGGCTTCCTGGCTGTACTGGTCGGAGTCGACGCCGATCGCCCAGATCTTGTTCGCGGCGGCGGCCTCGATCACGCCCTGGCCGGACAGACCGGCCGCCGCGTAGACGACGTCGGCCTTCTTCTCGATCTGGCCCTCGGCGGCCGTCTTGCCCTTGTCGGGGCTGGAGAAGCCACCCTCCTCGGCCGTCTGGGTGAGGTACTGGGTGAGGACCGTGGCCTTCGGGTTGGTGTCCTTGACGCCCTGCTCGAAGCCCGCCTGGAACTTGTGGATCAGCGGGATGTCGACGCCGCCGACGAAGCCGACCGTGTTCGTCTTGGTGGACTTGGCCGCGGCCACACCGGCGAGGTACGAGGCCTGCTCCTCGGAGAAGACCAGGTCCGCGACGTTGTCCAGCTGGACCGTGGAGTCGTCCACGATGCCGAAGGTGGTGTCCGGGTACTGCTCGGCGGCGGCCTTCACGGCCGTCGCGTACGCGTAGCCCACACCGACGACCGGGTTGTAGCCCTGCTTCGCCAGGGAGACCAGGCGCTGCTCCTTGTCGGCGTCCGTCTCGCCCTCGGTGGGCTCGATGTCCTGCGTCTTGTACCCGAACTCCTTCTTCGCCTGCTCCAGGCCCGCGTAGGCGGCGTCGTTGAAGGACTGGTCGCCCTTGCCGCCGACGTCGTACGCGATGGCGAGGCCCAGGTCGCCCTTGGAGTCGGCGGAGGACGAGGCCTCCGACGAGGTACCGCCGCAGGCGGAGAGGGCGAGGGCGAGGGAGGCGGTCGCTGCGCCTGCGACCGCGATGCGGGAAACCCGGCGCATGTGTGGTGCTCCTGTCGTACAGCGCCGGAGGGTACGGATCAGGGTACTGATCAGTAGTGCTTCACAGCATCGGCGCCTTATATGGCTTTCGCCGCAGAGTAACGCGCGTAGACCCTACGGGAAACCCCCGATTGCCACGTTGTTATGGGGCCGTGTTGCAAGGGTGCCCGGGGGTGGCGTGGGGGCGTTGGGGTGGAGTGTCGGGTGCGGGTGCGTTGTGGCTGGTCGCGCGGTTGCCCGCGCCCCTTCGGGGCACGCTGCTCTTCTCCGGCGTACATGAACGTGAAGCGGGCGGGTGCACAGTGCACCCGCCCGCTTCGGCGCTCGTCTCGGATCGGACCTACTCGGTCTTCACCTTGATCGTGCCGTCGATGATCTCCTTCTTGGCCTTGGCGACCGCGTCGGAGAGGCCGGCGATCTCGCCCATCTTCGGGTTGGAGTCGGCGAGGCCGACGCCGTCGACCTTCAGGTCGAAGGTCTGGGTGCCCTTGAGGGGCTTGCCGTCCTCGACGGACTTGGCGAGGGCGTAGACCGAGCCGCCGACGTCCTTCAGGGCGGAGGTGAGGATGTACTCCTTGTAGGGGGCCAGGGCCTCCTGGTTGTACTGGTCGGAGTCGACACCGATCGCCCAGACCTTGGCCTTGGCGGCGGCCTCGATGACGCCCTGGCCGGAGAGACCCGCGGCCTGGTAGACGACGTCCGCGTTCTTCTCGATCTGGCCCTCGGCGGCGGCCTTGCCCTTGTCGGGGCTGGAGAAGCCGCCCTCTTCGGCCGTCTGGGTCAGGTACTGCGAGATGACCTTGACCTTGCCGCCGCTGGTGTCCTCGACGCCCTGCTTGTAGCCGGCCTCGAACTTGTGGATGAGCGGGATGTCGACGCCGCCCACGAAGCCCACGGTGTTCGTCTTGGTGGCCTTGGCGGCCGCGACACCGGCGAGGTACGAGGCCTCCTGCTCGGCGAAGACGAGGGACGCGACGTTGTCGCCCTCGACGACCGAGTCGACGATGCCGAAGGTGGTGTCCGGGAACTGCTTGGCCGCGGCCTCCATGGCGGGGCCGTACGCGAAGCCGACGCCGATGACCGGGTTGTAGCCCTGCTTGGCCAGGGACTCCAGACGCTGCTGCTTGTCGGCGTCCGTCTCGCCCTCGGTGGGCTCGATGTCCTCGGTCTGGTAACCGAACTCCTTCTGAGCCTTCTCCAGGCCCGCGTACGCCGCGTCGTTGAAGGACTGGTCGCCCTTGCCGCCGATGTCGTACGCGATCGCGAGACCCTTTTCGCTCTTGCTGGTCTCGCCGTCGCTGCCGCTGCTCTCACTGCTGGTGCCACCACAGGCCGTGGCGGCGAGCGCCAGCGACGCGACCCCCACCGCGACGCGGGTCAGTTTGGAAATCCGACGCATCTTGAAGTTCCCCATCTTCTCCAAAGCCCCGCGACCGGGTGCTCAGTTCGGCGCACATTAACGCGCGTAGACACTCCTGGGAACGGGGTTCCGACTGGCCGTTATCCATTCGTGCCGATGGCCGTTACGTCCTCGTGAACCAGGGGATCGAAAGGGACGTGCCGGACAGAGTGCCTCTCACGTCCCTCGCGTTCCGTGTACATGGGGTGACTTCAGCGTGAAGGTGCGCGCTCCGTACGGGGGCCGTACGGACACGCGCACCAGGCTGCCGCGAGGGCGAGCGGGGCGCAACCCGGGAGGGGGTAGGCCCTGACGCCGCGGGGCCGCCCTTCGGGCGACGGCGGGAATGTGACGACAGGGCCTAGCGGCTCGCCGTGTCGAGGACGCGCATGCGGGCGTCCAGGAGGGCGGCCGCGGTGAAGAGTTCGACGCCCACCGTGATGGCGTGTTCGTCGGCGTCGAAGTCGCCCTGGTGGAGATCGCGGACGGTGAGGTCGCCCGGGCGGCGGACGCCCAGACGGGCCATGGCGCCGGGGACGTGCTCCAGGTACCAGGAGAAGTCCTCGCCGCCGAGGCTCTGCTCGGTGTCCTCGACGGACTTCACGCCGCGGCGGGCCACCATCGAGTCGTGGAGGAGTTCGGTGACGACGGGGTCGTTGACGACCGGCGGGACGCCCCGGATGTAGTTGATCTCGGGCTTGGCGCGGTGCATGACCGCGACCTCCTGGACCGCCTCGTGGATCAGGTCGGGGGCCTGCCGCCAGGCGTTGATGTCCAGGCAGCGGACGGTGCCGGAGAGCTCGGCGTGCTGCGGGATGACGTTCGGGGCGTGGCCCGACTCGATGCGGCCCCAGGTCACGACGAGCCCGGCGCGGGCGTCGAAGCGGCGGGCGACCAGCGCGGGCACGTCCGTGACGACGCGGGCGGCGGCGGTGACGAGGTCGGTGGTGAGGTGGGGCCGCGCGGTGTGGCCGCCGGGTCCGTCGAGGGACAGCTCCAGCCGGTCGCAGGCCGAGGTGATGGGGCCGTGGCGCAGCCCGATGAGGCCGGCGTCGACGCGCGGGTCGCAGTGCACGGCGATGATCCGGCCGACGCCGTCGAGCGCGCCGGTCCTGATCACGTCGGCGGCGCCGCCGGGCAGGACCTCCTCGGCGGGCTGGAAGATCAGCCGGACGGGACGGGGCAGCTGGCCGGCGCGGTGCAGGTCAGCGAGGACGAGGCCGGCGCCGAGGACGACGGTGGTGTGCACGTCGTGGCCGCAGGCGTGGGCGCGGTCCGGGACGGTGGAGCGGTAGTCGCAGTCCACCTTGGTGTCCGGGATGGGGAGGGCGTCGATGTCGGCGCGCAGGGCGAGCGCGGCGCTGTCGGTGCCGTTCCAGTCGCCGATGTCACAGATGAGTCCGGTTCCGCTGGGGAGCACACGCGGGTGCAGGCCTGCCTTCTCCAGGCGGGCCTTGATCGCGGCGGTCGTACGGAACTCCTGGTTGCCGAGCTCCGGGTGCATGTGCATGTCGCGGCGGAACGCGACGAGTTCGGCACGCAGGGCTTCCGGCAGTGTGCCGGGGAGCGACGCTTCGGCATCCCCTGGCAGATCGGCCTCGGACTCTCGGGACATCAGTTGGTTCACCCTCTGAAGGGTAGGGCGATCGGGCGACCTTCTCACCCTCGATCAACAAAAAATCAGCCCGTGAGGGGAAGTTTCCGGTCGCGCAACGCATACGTATTGGCAGGGATGGGTATACCCGTCCGCCTCTTCGCGGGCAGGTGGACCTCGGAGAAGGGAGCGCCGGGGTTGCCCGCGAATCCCATCGTCTAAACGTCCGGGGGTACCCGGACGATTCCCACACACTCCACGGATACCACGTTCGCGCCGTCTCACCGTCCCGGAACCATCACCGCCGCGCGAAGGTTCGGCTACGCCTTGTGTGCGACGGGGTGTCCGGGACGGCGTGGTGGTGGGGTGGGGAAGGGGGCGATGGCCTGCGGTTGCGCGGGGTGTCCGGGGTGCCGGGGCCGGGTGGTGCGATCGGGTGGCGCGGGGGTGGCGGGGGTGACAGGGATCACGGGAGCAGTGGGGGGCGCGGGGGCGTGCGCCCGTGCAGGAGCAGCAGGGCGGTGACCGTGGCGGCCAGGGCCGCGAGTGCCGCCAGGGCCGGGACGAGGGCGACCAGGGGGCCCGCCGCCACACAGACCGCGCCTCCGGCGATCAGCACCGGGGTGTGGCGGCCCGTGGTGCGGCGCCGGATGGCGGCGGCGCCGAGCAGGAAGAGGCCCGTGCCGCCGGCCAGGGCCCAGGCGGGCATGCCGTGGAGGGGCTCGGCCAGGCCGTAGTGGTCGGTGTCGGCGACCTGCTGGAGGGTCTTCTTCATGCCGAGGGCGGTGATGACGACACCGGCGACCAGGGGCAGGTGGAGGAAGGTGTACGTGTCGCGGGCCAGGACCGTGCGGTCGTCGCCGGTCAGCTGGGCCAGGCGGTGTTCGGCCTGCTCGCTGACGCCGTGGAAGTACAGGCGCCACAGGGCGGCGACGGTCAGCAGGCCCAGGGCGGCGGCGGCCACGACCGGGGCGGAGACCGGGTAGCCGGTCACGCCGACGCCGATCGCGACGATGGACTCGCCCAGCGCGATGATGACGATCAGACCGTGGCGTTCGGAGAAGTGGGCGGGGGACGCGAGGCGCCAGCCCTTCCTGCCGGTGACGAAGATGCCCGCGTAGTCGATGATCACCGCGGCCAGCCAGATCAGGATCCGGGTCGCGCCGTCGAAGGCCGCGCCCACCAGCAGCAGGGTGAAGGGCGGGAGCACCGAGAGCAGGGCGGTGCGGCGGAGGGTGGCGCGCAGGGCCTCGTCGTCGGGGGCGGAGAGCCAGTACGTCGCCAGGTGCAGGACGCGGACCGCGCCGTAGCAGGCCACGAAGAGCAGGGGCGCGGGCAGGCCGCCCGGGACGTCGGCGTGCACCTGGTCGTACACGTCGGGGACCGTCAGGGAGACGACCAGGACGACCGCCATGACCGACACCAGCACCGCGAACATGGCACCGGAGTCGGCGCGTACGACGTTGCCGAGCCAGGCGAAGCAGCACCAGCACCACCACAGGAGGGCGAGGACGACCATGCCGCCGAGCAGGCTCAGGGCGGTGGGGTCGGCGGCCATGAGGGCGGTGACCTGGGTGATGGCGTAGACGAAGACGAGGTCGAAGAAGAGCTCGGCGGGGGTGACCTTGTGGCCGTCCGCCGTGGGTGTCAGCCGGGTGCGTTCGCCGTGTGTCGTCACAACTCCCCCTTGGGGGACGGCAGTTCGCCGTCCCCGGTCTCGCGGCACGATAGGCCGGGGCGACCGGGGGAAGCGACAGCTCCGGATACTCCCGGAGCGAACACGCGAAGGGTGGTTCAGATCGACGGGCGGCTCAGATCGGCGCCACCGACGACAGCCGGTGGACGTCCCGTGCCGTGCCCGTGACCCCGGACAGGAAGCCCTGGGCGCGGGGGGAGGCGTTCTGGGTGAGCCAGGTGGGGTCGATGTCGCAGACCGCGACGCGTACGTCCGTGCCGGCCAGGGCCAGGGGCAGGGTGTGGACCACCGTCGACGGGAAGCTCAGGATCGTACGGCCTATGGGTCCCCGGCGGGCGATCAGTTCGAGGGGGAGGTCGGGGCGGACGATCTCCAGGCCCGTCTCCGCGGCGAGGGCGTGGAGTTTCTCGGCGCTCTCGCGGCGGTGGGCGAAGTAGCGGGTGGCGCCGTGGGCCTTCGCGAGGGAGCGGACGGCTTCGAGATAGCGCTCGCCGTCCACGACGCCGGTCTCCACGAGGGACGTGCCCACGAGGTCGGCGCCCTTGGTGATGCGGGGCGGGCCGAAGCGGGCCCGGGTCCAGGAGAAGTCGTTGGCCGTGACGGAGACGCCCTCGGGGGTCTCGTCGATCGGCATGGAGGAGAAGACCTCGACCCGTCTCCCGGCCTTCGGGGTGAGGCGTTTGCGGGCCTTGGAGGAGACCGGGGCGAAGAGCAGGTCGCGGGGGCCGGGTCGGCCGCCCTTGCGGTGCCAGCGGACGAGGCGTTCGCCGCGGGCCAGCTGGGAGACGAACTCCATGGTCGCGGTGCCGTCGTCGACGACGACCACGTCCGGTGCCCGGGTGATGGTCAGCAGGAGCTGGACGTAACGCGAGAAGGGGTCGCCCAGGACGATGCGGCGTGCCGCGCGCAGCAGCGGGGCGAGGCCGCCGATGGTGCGGAAGGGGGCGGCGGTACCGCCGCGCGCCTCCTCCCAGCGCACCTCGTGGCCCTCGTCCCGGGCCAGCTCCGCCATCCGGCGCAACTGGCCACGGGTCATGGGGTCGTTGGGCGACAGGACCACCAGGGTGAGCCCCGCGCCGCCTGTTCCGAAGGGCCCCGCGCCGGGGTCCTCGGGCGTGCCGAGGGCGTGGGCGTGCGCCCACTCCAGCACGTTCAACAGCTGTACCGGACTCTCGACGAAGGCGAGAGTGTGGGGGCCGGCGGTTCCGGCGCGGGGGCTCATCGACGTACGACCGTCGCTTCCCTTGATGTGTGGGGTGGTGGTGTCAGACGCCGACCGGCTCGCCCGCCGCCGCCGCGATCTCCGCCTCGGCGACGACGCCGGAGACCCGGCGCAGCTTCTTCATCGGGCCGAGCTCGGAGTCGTAGACCTTCTTGACGCCGTCACCGAGGGAGGCCTCGATGGTGCGGATGTCGCGGACCAGGCGGGTCAGGCCCTGGGGCTCGACGGAGGCGGCCTGGTCGGAGCCCCACATCGCGCGGTCGAGGGTGATGTGACGCTCGACGAAGGTGGCGCCGAGGGCGACCGCGGCGAGCGTGGTCTGCAGGCCCGTCTCGTGGCCGGAGTAGCCGATCGGCACGTTCGGGTACTCGGCCTGCAGGGTGTTGATGACGCGGAGGTTGAGCTCCTCCGCCACCGCCGGGTAGGTCGACGTGGCGTGGCACATCAGGATGTTGTCGCTGCCGAGGACCTCGACCGCGTGGCGGATCTGCTTCGGGGTCGACATACCGGTGGAGAGGATGACCGTGCGGCCGGTGGCGCGCAGGGCGCGCAGCAGCTCGTCGTCGGTCAGGGAGGCGGAGGCCACCTTGTGGGCGGGGACGTCGAACTTCTCCAGGAAGGCGACGGCCTCGGTGTCCCACGGGGAGGCGAACCAGTCGATGTTCTTGCTCTTGGCGTACTCGTCGATCTGGCGGTACTCGTCCTCACCGAACTCCACACGGTGGCGGTAGTCGATGTAGGTCATGCGGCCCCAGGGGGTGTCGCGCTCGATGTCCCACTGGTCGCGGGGGGTGCAGATCTCGGGGGTGCGCTTCTGGAACTTGACGGCGTCGCAGCCGGCCTCGGCGGCGGCGTCGATCAGCTTGAAGGCGTTCTCCAGCTCACCGTTGTGGTTGATGCCGATCTCACCGACGACGTAGACGGGGTGGCCGGGGCCGGCGGTCTTCGAACCGAACGTGCGCAGACGGGAGTTGGTGCTCATGGTGGGACGATTCCTTAACTGTCGAGGGGGTCGAGAGAGTCGAGAGAGGGACCGAGGATCCAGCCGGCGATCTCCCGGATCGCGCCTTCGCCACCGGGGACGGTGGTGACCGCGCGTGCGGCGCCGCGCACGACGTCGTGGGCGCTGCCGACCGCCACGGGCCAGCCCACGAGGGCGAAGCACGGGAGGTCGTTGACGTCGTTGCCGACGTAGAGCACGCGCTCCGGCGCGATGCCCTGCTCCTCGCACCACTGCTTCAGTGCGAGGTCTTTCCGGTCGATGCCGTGGAGCACCGGGATCTGCAGCTTCCGGGCTCTGGCGGCGACGACCGGGTTCTTCTCCGAGGACAGGATGAGCATCGTCAGGCCGCTCCTGCGGAGGGCCGCGATGCCGAGTCCGTCGCCGCGGTGCACGGAGACGAACTCCCGTCCCTCGGAGTCGATCAGCACCCTGTCGTCGGTCTGGGTGCCGTCGAAGTCGAGGACGACCGCGTCGATGTCGGCGGCGGTCGGGAGGGCGCCGGGGCGGTCCGCGTCGAAGAACGGCGCGAGTGCCTGGGCGCGGGCGAGCTCGTGCGGGTCGTCGATCTCCAGGACCCGGGCGGGGTCGGTGCGGACGAGTTCCGTACGGCCGAAGAAGCGGTGCTGGTGCTTGCGCAGGCCTGCCGCGTCCATGGCGTAGGCGGCGCCGGTCTCCAGCAGGTCCTGCGGGCGGTCCTGGCGGCGGGGGCGGAACGACTTGTCGTGGTTGACGCCGTAGCCGCCGTCCGCCTCGGTGTCGCCGGTGGCCTCGCCGTCCACGGCTCCCGTGCGGGCGGCTTCGGCGGCCTGGGGCTCGTCGGCGGTGTCCCGCCAGATGAAGCCGTGGAACGGGGCGACCGTGAGGGCGGTGTCGGCGCCGTGCTCCACGATGGCGCGGGCGACGCCGTCGACGTCCTCGCGGAGGATGAACGGGCTGGTGCACTGCACGAGGAGGACGACGTCGACCGGTGAGCCGTGGAGGGCCTCGTGGGCGTCCATGGCGTGGATGACGGCGGCCTCGGAGGTCGCGGTGTCCCCGGCGATGGCGGCGGGCCGCAGCACGACCTCGGCACCGGCCACCCGGGCGGCGGCCGCGATGGCGTGGTCGTCGGTGGAGACGACGACATCGGTCACCAGCCGGGCGCCCAGACACTCGCGCACCGCGCGGGCCACCAGCGGAACGCCGCCGACGGGGGCGAGGTTCTTGGCGGGGACGCCCTTGGAGCCGCCGCGCGCGGGGATCACGGCGAGGACGCGGCGGACGGAAGGCGCTTGACCCGCTTCCGGGTTGGACATGAGTGGAACTCCTTGCGGTGCGTGCGAAGGGGTCGGGCGGCTCACAGCTCCCCCATCCGGCGGATGACGGGGGCCACGCGCTGCACTCCGTGGCGGTAGGCGCCGCGCGCCGCCCGGCGCACGATCTGCCGTACGGGCCCGGCCTGCCGGTCGGCGGCGGGCGCCCCGGGCAGCGGGTCGCCGTCGGGGCCGAGGTGGTGGCGGGCGAGGATGCCGGGCAGATAGCCGGGCGCGGTGACGGGTGTGTAGTACGGCGCCAGGGGCGGCAGTCCGTCGGCCGCGACCAGCTTGGCGATCCGGTCCCGGGCGGCGTCGAAGGCGGTGGCGTACGAGCCGTCGGCGACGACGCCCTGCCGGGCCACCCACTCCGGGTCCGGGGCCGGCTCGTACCCGGCGTCCAGCTGGTCCCAGGAGGCGAGGCAGCCGGAGCCCACGAAGTGGTGGTTGCCGAGGGTCTCGCGGATCCCGAGGTCGGTGAGGACCACGGTCGGGATCCGGCGGTGCAGCGACTCCAGGGCGGCCGTGGAGCTGATGGTGACCAGCAGGTCGGTGGTGTCGAGGACCTCGCCCATGTTCCCGTACACCAGGCGGAAGTTGGCGGGCGCGCCGCCGGGGAGCCGCTGCACCAGCTTCTGGTACGGCAGTTCCTCGATGTGCGTGGTGTGCTCGCCCGGCTTGGAGCGCAGCTTCAGCAGGACCTGGCGGTCCGGGTGCAGCTTCGCGTGCTGGATCAGCCGGTTCAGCAGGTACGTACGGTCCCTGCGGTTGTCCGGGACGGACGGCTGTACGGCGAAGGCCACCGTGTACGGGTCCTGGGCGCCGGCGTAGGGCTTGCCGCCCAGGAAGGGCAGCGCGACCTCGGTGACCGACGTGGCGTCGGCGCCCACACCCTCGTACACGGCCCGGAAACGGTCCGCGTCCTGGCGGGAGTTGGCGAGGACGAGGTCCGCGCCGTGCCGCAGCAGCAGGCCGTCGGCGAGCTTCTCGTAGACGACGCCGACGTATCCGGTGACGACCACGGGCCGCTTGGCACGCGCGCCCCAGGCCGCCCGCAGGCCGTGCAGCATCGCCTGGACACCCCCGCCGACGAGGGAGAGCACGATGACGTCGTAGGCGTCCTCCTTCGTGTCCTCCTTCATGGCGCGCAGGAATTCGAGGCCGGTCACCTCGCGCAGGGAGTCGGGGCGAACGCCGACTTCCTGCAGCTGGCGGGCTGTGGGGGTGGCTCGGCCCCGCAGGAGGAAGCCGTCCAGGCGGATGTCCGCGTCCTCCGAAGCGAGACGGTGCGCGGTGAGCGCGCCCCATTTCCACCGGGTGTCGGAATCCGCGAGGACGGCGACTCGCAGGCCGTTCGTTGCACTTGCTGGCACATCGAAGACGCTAGGAAGCGATTCCGTTCAACGGCCCAACCCAAATACAACAAAGGGTTAACAGCACATCGACGAACGGCGAATCGGGGCGCGAATGGCACAGGAAAGTGTCTGGTTCACGGTACCGCCACGTGTCGTTCACCTGACATCAAGCAGCTGGTCAAGACGAATGCCGGAGGGCCGCCTAACGTCACGGGGGTGGTCAAGCTCTCCGTCATCGTGCCGTTCTACAACGTGCAGCAATACGCGCCCGACACCCTGAAGAGCCTCGGAGCGAACGCTCGTGAGGACTTCGAATTCATTCTCGTCGACGACTGCTCTCGCGACGAGACACCGGACATTCTCGCGCGCGCGGAGCGCGAGCTGCCGGGGGCGGTGTATGTCAGACACGAGAAGAACGGAGGACTGGCGACCGCGCGCAACACGGGCATCGACAAGGCCCGCGGCGAGTACCTGACGTTCCTCGACGGGGACGACTGGCTCGCCCCCGGCTACTACCCCCAACTGCTGGGCGCCATCGAGGACCTGGGCTGCGACTTCGTGCGCACGGACCATGTCCAGTGCACCGCGCGGGGCCGCTCCATCCACCGGGTGCCCAACGGGCGCCGGGGCGTCGTGATGAACCCGCGCGACGCGATCCTGCCCGCCGACCGCTCCACCTCCGTCGACTACGCGTACGCCTGGGCGGGCATCTACCACCGCCGGCTGGTCGACAAGGGTGTGCTGCACTTCACGCACGGGCTGCGCACGGCCGAGGACCGGCCGTGGATCTGGAAGCTCCACCGGGAGGCCGAATCCTTCGCCACGGTGGGGCTGCTCGGCGTCTTCTACCGGCGCGGCGTGGCGTCCTCCCTGACCCAGATCGGCGACGTGCGCCAGCTCGATTTCATTCGCGCATTCGACCAGGTCATCGCGGAAACGGCGCAGGACCGGGACGCGGACCGACTTCTCCCCAAGGCCGTGCGCACTTATTGCGCGATTATCTCCCACCATTTGGGATCCATCGAAAGGTTCGAGCCGGCGGTGGCACGGAAACTGAAGTCGATGAGCGCGGTCGCGCTGCGCAGAATGCCGCAGAACGTGCTGGACGAGGCCCTCGACTCCATGGACGTCCAGCGCGCCACCCGGCTGCGCCGGCTGCGCCGTCGTCCCGCCTCGACGGGGGTCGCCGCATGACCACGCAGATCTTCATGGCGTCCACGCTGTACGGCACGGCCACGCTGGCCGCCGCCCTGGACACCGAGTGCTTCCGCCCCGCCTCCCGGCGCATCCTGCTGATCTCCAACAACGCGGCCACGCCCGAGACGGCGCCCGCCCTGGACGAGATGCCCGGCTTCGAGCGGCTGCGCGGCCGCTTCGACGACGTGATCTCCTGGAACGAGACCATCTCCCCGTTCCACCCGGGCGGCTGGTCCCCGCGCCTGGACGACGTCCCGCTGTGGGAACGGCACTTGAGGCTGCTGTGGAACCTGGGCGACGACGACGTCGAGCTGGCCGTGGAGTCCATCCAGGTCCACCCGGCGCTCGGCTTCACCCAGATCTTCACCGGCGCCCCCGTGACCGTGTACGCGGACGGCCTGATGAGCTACGGCCCCACCCGCAACAAGATCGACCCGCTGGTCGGCACCCGTATCGACCGGCTCCTCCACCTGGACCTGGTCCCGGACCTGAAGCCGCTGCTGCTCACCGAGTTCGGGGTCGAGGCGGAGATCGTGCCGACCGACGCCTTCGTGAAGGTGCTCGCGGAGCTGGTCGACACCGGTGACGCGCTGCCCGTGATCGAGGAACCGGCGCTGCTGCTCGGCCAGTACCTCTCCGCGCTCAACATCCTCACCGCCGAGGAGGAGGAAGACCTCCACGTACGGATGCTGAAGGGCGCCGTCGCGCTCGGGCACACCAAGGTGGTCTTCAAGCCGCACCCCAGCGCCCCGGCCCGCTGGTCGCGCGGTCTGGAGAAGGAGGCGGAGCGGCTCGGCGCCGACCTGACCGTCCTCGACACGCCGGTCCTCGCCGAGGTGCTCTACCAGCGGATGCGTCCGGTTCTCGTCGTCGGCTGCTTCTCCACGGCCCTGCTCACCGCCTCCGCGCTGTACGGCCTCCCGGTCGCCCGCGTCGGCACGGGCACCCTGCTGGACCGGCTCGCGCCGTACGAGAACAGCAACCGGGTGCCCGTCACGATCGTGGACGCGCTGCTTCCGGAACTGGGCGACCGGGCGGCGGTGACCTCGCAGCAGCCGGGTACGAAGGTGGCGGACCTCAACGGGCTGGTCCGGGCGGTGGGGTTCGCGATGCAGTCGAAGATCTACCCGTCGCTGCGCACCGAGACCACCGCGTATCTGACGAAGCATCTGAGCGCGCACACGCTGCGGTACTTCAAGCGGCGCCGGCTGACCTCGCTGGGGTTGCCCGGTGGGATTCCGGTGCAGCTCGCGTTCATTCCGCGCAACGCGACCGTCCGAAGAGTCGCGCGACGGGCGCGGTCCCTCAAGCGGGCCACTCTGGGGTGAGCCCCCAGGTGACTTCTGCGACGAAGACCGGTGATCTTGTTGAGTCCCGGCCGCGGGCGAGTGGGGGCCGGGCGCGCCCCGCGGCGGAGCCGCAGATCGATACAGCCCCGCGCCCCTTCGGGGGTGCCCGGCCCAAGCCCCGGCTCTATGCGCTGGACGGGCTGCGGTTGCTCGCCGCTCTCTCCGTCGCCGCCTATCACTACGGTGGGCGCGACGGGGAGATCGGGAAGGCATGGGGGGCCTCGCCCGCCGTGCAGTTCCCGACCGCGCACAGTTGGCTGGCGTACGGGTGGGCCGGGGTTCAGGCCTTCTTCGTGATCAGCGGGTTCGTCATCTGTGCGAGTGGCTGGGGGCGTTCGCTCCAGGCGTTCGCGGCCTCCCGCGCCGCCCGGCTGTTCCCGGCGTACTGGGCAGCGGTGATCCTGGTCGCGGCGGTCTTCGCCCTGCCCGGGATCGCCTTCGCGCGGGTGTCCGCCAGTGAGTTCCTCGTCAACCTCACGATGCTGCAGATGCCGCTCGGCGCGGACCGCGTCCTGGGGGTGTGCTGGACCCTGTGGGCGGAGGTCCGCTTCTACGTCCTGTTCGCGCTGTGCGTCGTGCTGCCCGGGGTGACCCGCAGACGCGTCATCTGGTTCTGCGGCGGCTGGACACTGGCCTCGGTGCTCGCGGGGGCCGCGAAGGAGCCACTGCTGGACGTGGTCCTGATGCCGGAGTACGCGTCCCTGTTCATCGGCGGCATGGGCCTCTATCTGGTGCACCGCGACCGCCGGGACACCGCGGCCTGGCTGATCGTGGTGTTCAGCCTGCTGCTGAGCCAGTACCACACGGTCGAGGACATGTGGCACGCCCCGAACCCCGACTTCTTCTCCTACCGCTCCCAGCTCGGCATCATCCTGGCCGTCACCGTCGGCTTCGTGGCCGTGGGGGCGGTGGCCCTGGGCCTGCTGAACCGGGTGAACTGGCCCTGGCTGGCCACCGCGGGTGCCCTGACGTACCCGTTCTACCTCGTGCACGAGCACCTGGGCTGGCCGGTGGTCCAGGTACTGCACCAGGGCCTCGGCATCCCGTCCTCCCTCACCCTCGCGCTCACCGTGGCGCTGATGCTGCTGCTCGCCTGGCTGCTGCACCACTGGGTCGAACGCCCCCTGGGGCCCTTGCTGCGCAGATCACTCGCAGGACGCCGCGACTGAACCGTCCCTGAACCTGAAATTGGCCCACTGTTCATCCGACCCGAGGATTCGAAAACGCTTCCTCGGAGAGGCTCCGCATCATCCTTGACCGGGCCAAAGGCATCTCATAGGTTCCAGGCCCGTTCGCCTGTTCGCCTCGTCGACGCAAGAGAGTCTTCTGTCCTCATGGCCTCTGAAATGACCTCTGACAAGACCACGGAACAAGGCACCATCCGGCTCCCCCGGGAACTCGACGACGTTCCCGGCTGGTTTCCGGTGCTCGACCAACTGCTCTTCGACTGGTTCCTGAACCGCCAGGAGGCCTCGGACGAGAAGGGCGACCTCCTGGAGGTCGGCGTCTACATGGGCAAGAGCGCCATCTTCCTCGGCAGTCATCTCCAGGAGGGCGAGGCCTACACGGTCTGCGACCTGTTCGAGAGCGACGCCCCGGACGACGCCAACGCCGCCGAAGCCACCAAGTCGTACCGCAGCACGCTCACCCGCCAGGCCTTCGAGGCGAACTACCTCTCCTTCCACGACGAGCTGCCCCGCGTGCTCCAGGGCCCCAGCTCGATCGTCCCCGGCGAGGTCAAACCGCGCTCCTGCCGCTTTGTGCACATCGACGCCTCGCACCTGTACGAGCACGTCGAGGCCGACATCACCGCCGCCCGGGACATACTCCTCCCCGGCGGCCTGGTCGTCCTGGACGACTTCCGCTCGGAGCACACCCCCGGTGTCTCCATCGCCGCGTGGGAGGCCGTCCTCAACCGGGGCCTCAACCCCATCTGCATCAGCACGCAGAAGCTCTACGGCACCTGGGACGACCCGGAGCCGATCCAGGACGCCCTCCTGGAGATGGTCGCGCGGCGGGACGACTGCCACCTCAGCAACCAGCGGGCGGCCGGGCACCGCATCATCCGCCTCAAGTCCAAGGGCATGAAGGCCCCGGCCTTCCCGAAGTCCCGCCACTGGACGGAGCCCCCGGCCCCCGCGCCCGCGGCCCCCAAGCCACAGCCTCCGGCCCGCCCCCGCCCGGCCCGCCCCCCGCAGAGCGGCGCCCGCAAGCTGGCCGTGGACCTCCTGCCGCCGGTCGTCACGAGGGCGATCAGGAAGGCGAGGAAGGCGAGGGCGGCCAAGAGCCCGGCGAAGTAGTCAGCACGTCCGGGCCGGCGACAGCGCCGGAGAGCCGGTGAGCGACACGGTTCGCGCGGTTCCCCGCGTCTCTTGAGGGGCGCGGGGAAGTGCGTGCGCCTCCTGGGCGCCTTCCACTCCTAGGCGCCGCTCGCCAGCGACAGCTTGACCGCGAACCCCAGGAAGAGCGCCCCCGCCGCCGAGGTGGCCCCCGCCGCAAGACGCTTCCGGCTGCGGAAGGTGGCGGCCAGCCTGGTGCCGCTGAATATCAGCGCGCTCAGATACAGGAAACTGGCGACCTGGGCGAAGGCACCGAGGACGACGAAGGAGAGGGCCGGGTAGGCATATCCCGGATCCACGAACTGCACGAAGAAGGCGACGAAGAACAGGATCGCCTTGGGGTTGAGCAGACTGATGACCAGGGCCCGCCGGAACGGCCGCTCCCCGTCCACGGTTTCCTCGCTCCGCTGGTCGGCCACCCTCTCCCGCCGGCTCCGCCACATCCCCCACGCGGCCCGCAGCATCCCCACCGCCAGCCATGACAGATACCCCGCGCCCGCGTACTTCACGATCCCGAACAACACGGCGTTGGCCTGCAACAACGAGGCGACCCCGGCCGCGGAGAGCGTCATCAGCACGGTGTCGCCGACCCACACGCCGGCGGCGGCCCGATACCCGGTCCGTATCCCGCGCCGGGCGGCCACGGACAGCACGTAGAGGGAGTTGGGGCCGGGCAGCAGGACGATCAGGACAAGTCCTGCCAGATAGGTGGGAAGGTCAGTGACGCCGAACATGAAAAGGAGTGTGGCACGGGGGTCTGACATTCCGCCCCGGCCCGTCGATCGTTCGATCCCGTCCGTCGGTCAGCACGGTTCACGGCCTGCACGGTTCACGGCCTGCACGGTTCACGGCCTGCACGGTTCACGGCCTGCCGGTCAGAACGCGTCGCTGGGCACATACGTCCCCCAGACCTCCCGCAGCGCGCCGCACACCTCGCCCACGGTCGCGCGGGCCCGGAGCGCGTCCTTCATCGGGTACAGGACGTTGTCCTCACCCTCGGCCGCCTTCTTCAGTGCCATGAGGGCGGCGTCCACCGCCGCCCCGTCCCGCTCCGCGCGCAGCTTCGCCAGCCTCTCCGCCTGCTGGGCCTCGATGGCCGGGTCGACCCGCAGCGGCTCGTACGGCTCCTCCGCGTCGAGCTGGAAGCGGTTGACGCCGACCACGACGCGCTCGCCGGAGTCGGTCTCCTGGGCGATGCGATAGGCGGAGCTCTCGATCTCGCTCTTCTGGAAGCCGTGTTCGATGGCGGCGACCGCGCCCCCGAGGTCCTCGACCTTCCGCATCAGCTCGACCGTCGCCGCCTCCACGTCGTCGGTCATCCTCTCGATGACATAGGAACCCGCGAAGGGGTCGACCGTCGCCGTCACGTCCGTCTCGTAGGCCAGCACCTGCTGGGTACGGAGGGCGAGGCGGGCGCTCTTGTCGGTCGGGAGGGCGATCGCCTCGTCGAAGGAGTTGGTGTGGAGGGACTGGGTGCCGCCCAGCACGGCCGCCAGGCCCTGCACGGCGACGCGGACGAGGTTCACCTCGGGCTGCTGGGCCGTCAGCTGGACCCCGGCCGTCTGGGTGTGGAAGCGGAGCATCAGGGACTTGGGGTTCTTCGCGCCGAACTCGTCCCGCATCACCCGGGCCCAGATCCGGCGCGCGGCACGGAACTTGGCGACCTCCTCCAGGAGTGTCGTACGGGCCACGAAGAAGAAGGACAGCCGGGGGGCGAAGTCGTCGACGTCCATGCCCGCCGCGACCGCCGTACGGACGTACTCGATCCCGTCGGCGAGGGTGAACGCGATCTCCTGCGCGGGCGAGGCACCCGCCTCGGCCATGTGGTAGCCGGAGATCGAGATGGTGTTCCACCGGGGGATCTCGGCCTTGCAGTACCGGAAGATGTCGGCGATCAGACGGAGGGAGGGCTTCGGCGGGAAGATGTACGTCCCGCGCGCGATGTACTCCTTCAGCACGTCGTTCTGGATCGTGCCCGTGAGCCGCTCGGCCGGTACGCCCTGCTCCTCGCCGACCAGTTGGTACATCAGCAGCAACAGGGCCGCCGGCGCGTTGATCGTCATCGATGTCGAGACCTTGTCCAGCGGGATGCCGCCGAACAGCACCCGCATGTCGTCGACGGAGTCGATCGCCACGCCCACCTTGCCGACCTCGCCGTGGGCGATCGGGGCGTCGGAGTCGTGGCCCATCTGGGTGGGCAGGTCGAAGGCGACGGACAGCCCCGTCGTGCCGTTGGCGATCAGCTGCTTGTAGCGGGCGTTGGACTCCACGGCCGTACCGAAGCCGGCGTACTGGCGCATGGTCCAGGGGCGCCCGGTGTACATCGACGGGTAGACGCCACGGGTGAACGGGTACGCGCCCGGCTCGCCCAGCCGGTCCGCCGGATCCCAGTCCCGTAGCACCTCCGGCCCGTACACCGGCTCGATGGGCAGTCCGGACTCCGACTCGCGCGCCATGGTGTGTGTCTCCGTCCTGCTCGATGCCCGGGGGCCCGGGGGCCCGGGGGCCCGGGGGCACTTGTCAGTTCATCTGCCGGTCGTCGGTTCAATTGTCGGTCGTCGGTTCAGTCGTCGGTTCGGTCACCGGTCGTCGGTTCGGTCGTCGGTTCGGTCGTCGGTCGCTCGACCGTCCGCTTGTTACTCGCCAGTACCTTGACCCTCGCGACGGACTGTAGCGGCGCGTCCGCACCCGGTGGAGTGCACCTGGCTGGGACCTTGCTCACAACCATGCCCGTTTGTTCGCGACGGGTCACGCCCGGGAAACCTGTCCGGGAGAACGACCGGACGCGGCGGATCATGAGACGACGGGGGCCCTGATGCGTACCAAGGACATGCGGAGATCGGTGGCCGCGCTCGCGGCACTCACGATGGCCGGCGCCTGCACGGCCCAGGGGATCGAGGTGCACGGCGGCCAGCGCCAACCCGTACGCGTCGATGTGACCGGTACGCCGAGTGGCACAGCGAGTGCCCCGGCGAGCGGCGGCCCGAAGCAGGACGACGGCGACAGCGACGGGTCCGACGGGTCCGGTGACGACAAGGGCACGCGCGAGACGGCACCGACGAACCCACCGCCCACACCCACACCGCCACCGGCCCCCACCCCCGCCCCGGTCCTCTGGTCCCAGGGCGACGAGGGGCTGGACGTACGCGAGTTGCAGGCCCGGCTGCGGCAGGTCGCGTGGCTCTTCGCCGGGCCCACGGGGACGTACGACGAGCTGACGGTCCGGGCGGTCAAGGGCTTCCAGGGCAAGCGGGGGCTGCCCCGGACAGGGAAGACGGACAGCGTCACCTGGGCGCGGCTGCTGAACATGACGCGGGAGCCCGGCAAGTGGGACCTGTACGCGTACGGCGGGCAGCCGGCCGCGTCACCCGACCCGCGCTGTCTGACCGGCCGGGTGCTGTGCATCAGCAAGACGAGCCGCACACTGCGCTGGATGGTGGACGGCCGGACGCTGACGACGGTCGAGGTGCGGTTCGGCTCGGAGTACACGCCGACCCGGGAGGGCGTCTTCAGCGTCTACTTCAAGTCCCGCGACCACTGGTCGACCCTGTACGACACCCCCATGCCGTACGCCATGTTCTTCAGCGGCGGCCAGGCCGTCCACTACTCCTCCGACTTCGCGGCCCGCGGCTACTACGGGGCCTCGCACGGCTGCGTCAACGTCCGGGACGAGGCGGCGATCGCGCAGCTGTTCGCCCAGGTGAGGAACGGCGACAAGGTGGTCGTGTACTGGTGACGCCGGATGGCGCCAGGTCCACATCCGGCCGACGCAGTGACGTGCGTCACATGACGGATAGCGAGAGGGGCCCCCGCGCGTCATGAGAAGTACGGGGCACGGGGGAGACGGGGGAATCACGGGGGTATGGGGCGCGGGCGGGACCGGGGGAACGTGTCCCGCCCGCGCCAAGGTGCACGAGCCGTAGGTACGGGGGGAACCCCGGCTCTGTGCGACGGCCGATGACCAGTCGGCTCACTCATTACTGCGCCGGGGCCGCCGAAAGTGTTACCCGCTCGGCGAAAGAAATCCTGAAGGATGCGAAAGCACAGGTCAGGAGGGGTGCGCGAGCAGCGGTCGGGAGGGGCGCGCAAGCGAGGGTCAGCAGGGGTGTGCGCGAGCGAGGGTCAGGAGGGGGTGACGCGGACGACGAAGTCGATCGGGGGCACCGCGGCGAGCCGGCCCCGGTGACCGTTGCCACCGCTGCCCTTGCCGCCCTTGTTTCCCTTCCCGCCCTTGTTTCCCTTCCCGCCCTTCCCGCCCTTGCCGCCCTTGCCGCTCTTGTTCTTGCCGGTGCCGTTCCAGGAGCCGTTTCCGTAGCCCTTGCCGTTCCCGTGGCGGTTCTTGCCGTTCCCGTTCTTGCCGTGTCCGTGGCGGCCCTTGCCGTGGTCCGAGTCGTCGTCCTCGTCGGAGTCGTTGCCGGACCGCGGGTTCTTGGCACCGCCGCCGGTGGGGCCGCTGGAGTCGCCGGAGCCTGACGCGCCGGTCCCGGTGCCCTGGCCCGTCCCGGCTCCCCCGCCCGGGCGCTTGGCGTTGCCGGGGTTGCCGAGGCTGCCCGCGAGGACGCCTTCGCAGTACCGCTTCAGCTCCCCCTTGCCCTTGCCGCCCGCCGCGTCCTCCAGGCCGCGTCGGCGGTCGGCGTCCAGGTTCTTGCCGTCGCGGACATCACGGCAGGCGGAGAGCACGCTGTTCCACTGCTCCCGGGTGAGATTCCCGTTCTGCCGGGTGCCATCGGGCTGCCCGTCCTCGTCGGTGCCGCCTGTTCCGCCGGTGCCCTCGCCGGAGGGGGCGTCGCCCTTCTCGGAGGGGTCCGGGGACGCATCGGGCGTCTCCTCGCCCCACGCCTCGCGCCTGCCGTCGCCCTTCTCGGCCTTCGGCGACGGCGACAGCAGCGGCTGGTCCGGCGACTGGCCGGCGGAGACGGTGGCGGAGGGTTCCGGTTCGTCGTCGCGGAAGGCGCTCAGCGCACCGCCGCCGGCCACCGCCGTGACCCCGCCGAGCATCCCGGCGGCCAGCGCCGCGACGAGCCCGAACCGCACCGGCCGGCCCCAGCGGGCCCGGCGGCCGTCCGACCCGGCGGGCGGACACACCGGCCGGCCGAGACGTACGAGCCCCCCGTCGGCCGCGGGCGCCGAGGCGGTGTGCGTACGGCTGCCACGGCCGGACTCCGCGGCCTGACCGTGCTCACCGGAGTGCGCTGTGGGGACCGTGCGAGCCGTACGGGCCGTACGCGCCGTGCGGAAGGCGGCCAACGCGGCTTCCTCGCCCGGGAGTTCGGGGGTCTGGGAGGACACCGGCTCGACCTCGGCGGCCAGGGCCTCCAGCGCCTCGGCGAGCCGGTCGGCACGGGCGCGGGTGTCGGCGTCGACGGCTTCGAGCGGCTCCCCACGCAGCAGCCTCTCCGCGGCGTCGCGGTTCAGCCACTTGTACTGCTCGTCGGCCATCACACATCCTTCTGCGTCCGCGAACGCGTATGCGTCACACCGGCGGACGTGGCCGCGCGTACACGCGCGTCTCTCGGCGGGGGTACGGCGTCCAGCGGGTCGCCGGATTCCGGGTCGGCATCCGAAGCCGTCTCCGGATTCTCCCCGATCAGTTCGGCGAGCCGCTTCAGCCCCCGGTGCGCGGCCGTCCGTACGGCGCCCGCGCGCTTGCCCAGCGTCGCCGCGGCGGTCTTCGCGTCGAGGCCGACCACGACACGCAGGACCACCGCCTCCGCCTGGTCCTGCGGCAACTGGGCGATGAGCGAGAGCGTGCGGTCGGTCGCCAGGGCCTCCATCGCCTCGCCTGCCGTGTCGGACTCGGCGGCCTTGCCGGTCAGCTCGGTCTCGTCGCCGACGGTCGCGGGTCTGCGCCCGCGCATACGTATGTGGTCGAGGGCCCGGTTGCGGGCGATCCGCGCGGCCCAGCCGCGGAACCGGTCGGCGTCTCCGCTGAACCGCTCCAGGTCACGGGCTATCTGCAGCCAGGACTCGGAGGTGACGTCCTCCGCGTCCGGATCACCGACCAGTGTCCGCACGTACCCGAGCAGCCGTGGGTGCACCGAGCGGTACACAGTCCGGAACGCGGTCTCGTCCCCGTCCTGTGCCGCAAGCACCGCGGCGGTCAGCTCCGCGTCGTCCCCCAGCACCCGCGCGCGCCCCTCTTTGCGCCTCAACCGGCGCCGCTCTCGCGGACCGGGTTCTCGCCGTCGTGGTCCTCAATGGATGGTTGCGGTGCCAGGCCGTGGACGGTTGTGGTGGTCTTCCGCCATCCACGATCCGGCGCGAATGGCACGTTACGGCCTGAAACCGCTGACCGTCCATGTCCGTAGAACATGCAACTAACTCGTGATGCGGTGGGGTGTGACAGAAAACGCCGACGCGACGCTGTAGGGAGTACGGGTCGCCGCGCGGCCCGTGCCGCGCGACGGTCGGGGCCTCTCCTGTGGGGGGTGGCGGCCCCGGCCGTTGCCATCGGCGGAGTCGGCCGGGTGTCTTGCGAGTACGGGGGTCTTGCGAGCACGCCGGCCTCACTTCGTTCTCCCGGCCTCTCGCGACGCCGCCGCCTCATCCGCCCCCCGAGTTTCGCCCGCCGACCCCGGCCGGCTGCCGGAGGGGCTGGGCTCAGTGGGGCGGGGGGCCTCTCGTGGCCCGTCGGCTGTGCCATCGCCGGTGCCCTTACCGTCATGATCGCTGCCGCGCCGACCCTCGCCGTCATCCTTGCTGCTGTTGCTGTTGCTGTTGCTGTTGCTGTTGCCATGGGTGTTGCCGTCGGCCCGGCGGTCGGCCTTGTCCCCCGGCTGCCGGGAGGCGACGGGTTTGTCGGCGCGGGCGGGGCCGTCGGGCGTCGAGGGGTCCGTGCGCGGGGCGGTCGAGGGGCCGGGCCGGGCGGGGGTGCCGTCGGTGGTGCGGGGACGCCGGTCCTGTTCCCCGTAACCCCCTCGGTCCCGACGCTCCCCGCCGGCGCCCTCGTCGTCGTGCGCCGCCGAGCCGATCGCCGCGAAGGCGACTCCGCCGAGGGTGAGGCTGGCCAGCAGTACGGCCAGGGTGGTGCGGATGGAGAGCTGGACACGGCGCCGCGCGTTGGGCCGCCAGTCGTCCCGGCGCCGGGTACGGGCCGTACGCGCCCCCTTCTCCCGCGCCGCCCGGAAGGCGGCCACCGCCCGCGCCTCCCCCGCACTGTCGGCGGACGCGCCCCCGCGTACGGCGGCGGCGAGGAGGGAGTCGACGGAGGGGGCGGCGCCCTCGGGCACGGAGGGGGCGGCGCCCTCGGGCACGGAGGGGGCGGCGCCCTCGGGCACGGAGGGGGCGGCGCCCTCGGGCACGGAGGGGATTGCGTTCTCAGGCACGGCGGGGATTGCGTTCTCGGGCACGGCGGCGGCGTCGCTCATGACCCGGCGGCCGTCGCCCCGCCCCGCGCTGTCGCGCCCCACGCCCTGCTCCGGCTCCGCCCTGCCCGACGGCATCTCGCGCCCTTCCCTCTCCCCGTACGTCCCGCTCTCGCCGTACGTCCCACTCTTGCCGTACGTCCCGACGCTGTCATGGCCGCCGGGATCGCCATCGCGGCCGAGGCCGACGCCGCTGTCGCCGCTGTCGGTCATCTCGACTCCCCCAGCGTCCGGGGACCGTCATCCGTCACACCCTCGCTCACACCCTCGCTCCGGAGGAGCTGGGCGAGCCGCTTCAGTCCCCGGTGGGTGGCGGTGCGGACCGCGCCGGGGCGTTTGCCGAGGACGCGGGCGGCGGAGGGGCCGTCGAGGCCGACGACCACGCGCAGGAGTACGGCCTCGGCCTGGTCGCGGGGCAGCCGGGCGACGAGCGCGAGGGCCTGCTCGGTGGAGAGGGACTCCAGGGCCTGGTCCTGGGTGCTGTGCGTGCCGGGCAGTTCCAGGAGGTCGTTCTCCAGCGCGGTCGCCCGGGGCCGGACCTTCTGGCGCCGGAGATGGTCCAGGGCCCGGTGCCGGGCGATGGTCGCGCTCCAGCCCCGGAAGCCGGCGCCGTCGCCCTTGAACCGCCCGAGGTCCCGCGCGATCTCCAGCCAGGCGTCCGAGGCGACGTCCTCCGCGTCGTCCCCGACGATGCCGCGCAGATATCCGAGCAGCCCGGGCTGCACCAGCCGGTACGCCACCGCGAACGCGGCCTCGTCCCCGTCCTGGGCCCGCGCGACGGCCGCGCCGAGTTCCCCGTCGTACGCCTGCACGCGCCGAGGTTCCCCTCCCTGGCCCCAAGCTGTCCGGGACAGTGCCGAGTCAGTGCCGGGATCCCATTCCCGGGGACCGTCCCGACCACCACCGGTCCCCACGGACCTCTGCGTCGCGCTCCGCGTAAGTGTCACAGTCCTCGGGGATGGAGGTTCGTCCTTCGGGTGCGGGTCCGGTGGGGGCCGGCCGCGAAGTTCCCCGCGGCCCTAGAGATTCAGGCCCTGGCGGGCCTGAAGGCGAGGCGGCTGCGGGCCTGAAAAGCACAGGGCGCAGCCCCTGCTTTTCAGGGGCGCGGGGAACTGCGCGAGAAGCCCCACCGAACCCGCACACACCCACCCACCCCAAACACCCCACCCCTCACCCCGGCCTCAACCGGAGGACATCGCGTCACGGCACAACAACCGCAACGACCCCTCCCCCACAAAACACCGCCGCGCCTCCTCCAACGGATCCCAGAAACGCCCGTCCCAGGTCCGCACCCAGTACCCCCCACCAGACTCCACCCACTCACCCCCGGCCCACCGCACCACGACCTCACCCCCGTACGCCCCGAACCCCCGCAACGCCCCCTCCACCGCGGCGTACGGCGCCCCCTCCCGCCGTATCTCCTCGATCATCCGGTCCACCCGCCACAGACTCTGCGCCGAATAGTCGAGCCGCACCCGCGCCCCTTCCCGCATCACCGCCACCGCGTCGGCCGCCCACCGAACGGGTTTCGCCGCACTCCCGGTCCGACTCCCGGTCCGGCTCCCGGAACTCCCCGGCAGGCTGGAGGTACTGCCCGAACTGAATGTCTGCTGTGCGCTCACACTCGGGAAAGCGCCCGCTCCCCACCAGACGTTTCGCGATTTCGGCGTGTGCGCGACACCGGTGCAGGACCACCACACCCGGCCCCAGGACACCCACAGGACCCGCCAGGAGAACGGGGTTTAGCGCCGCGCGCCGCGCGCCCGCCGCGACACGACCGCCCGCAGCACCCGCCGCCCCTCCGTGGCCACACCGAGCGCCTGCCGGAGCCCCGCCGAACCGTGCTGCGCGAGCAGTTCCAGCACCACGACCTGCCGGCGCAGTTCGGCGGCGACGAGATGGGAGGCCCCGTCGGTACGGCCCGCACGGCAGGCCGCCACGGAGTCGTCGCCCCCGGCGTCCAACGGGTCGAGCAGCTGATGGATCCGCAGGGCGGCGACCGAACACACATCGGCCCACTCCCGCAGCCCGTCCCCGGACCGCTCCACGGGAACCGCGTCAAGCATCCGCCGAGCCAGCAGAACGACCTCTTCCGCACCGGAACCGGAATCGACATCAGCCGACCCCAGTTCCCCCCGCACCTTCACCACCCGCTCCCCCCAGTCCTCCCCCTCGTCCACCAGCCCCGCCCACAGCGGACGCAGAACCTCGTCGTCACCCCCGAGAAGCGGTACGCAGCGGTCCAAACAAGCCAACCCGCTTGCCGCCAGACCGCGTTCGTCGGCCTGGGCCAACAGCTCCACCAGGCTCATCGCGCCTCCCCTAGATCCCGCTCGACCACACCCCGGTATACGGAGCCCGCACTTCCCCTTACTGCGTGCGACGGCGCGGGAGTGTCACAGAGGGACGACCCCGAGCCGGTCGAGCAACCGGAACAGAATGTTTTCAGCCAGGGGGTCCACCGGTCCAGGCTCTGAGGTGAACACATCGGCCAACGCCCGCTCGGTGGCGGCCCGTCCCGCCTCCGCCGCCCAGGCGACGGCACGCTCGGCGGCGTCGCGCGGTTCGAGGAAGTAGTCCTCGACGGTGAGCCCCTCGCCGTCGCCCAGGTACCTGGCCATGGCCCGCCGCGCGAGACACGTGGTCCACGCCCCGCTCTCCGGCCCGGCGGCCTCGACGACCACACAGTCGCTGTCCATGACGTAACCGAACAGCGCGGGCGCCCCCGTCTCCCGGGCGAGCGCGTTCATGTTCCCGACGTCGCCGGAACCTTCGCCGCCCTCGCCACCGGGCGCGCCCGTCGGGTAAGCCCAGATCTGCCACCCTCCGGCCGCCGTCGCGCACAGCGTCATGCCCTCGGCCCCGGCCAGCGCGTCCAGCTCCGCGAGCAGTCGCTCACTTCTGCCCACGACGTAGTACCCCCAGAACCCCATACCGGGAATAGACCACATCCGTACGGCGGTTCGCGCCCGGAATAAGGCAATCCGCACGGTTGCGCGAACACGACCCCAAAGCGGACACATCCTTGAAGCGGACACCCTTGAAGCAGACCCACAAGGTGACGGGCTCACACACCCACGGGATCCGGCACCCCCGGCCCGCTCCGCGCCTTCTCGTCCTGCATCCGCGTGAGCGCGAGCACGAACAGGGCGGCGAACACGGCGGACACGATTTCGAGCGAGTCCGCGAACAGCATCCGCTGGGCGGCCAGCCGGTACTCCTCGACCTCCTCCGCTCTGATGTACATCCGGTCCCCGAGCTCCCCCGCGAAGAGGCTGAGCAGCCACAGCGTCCACCAGGTGTTGACGAGCGCGTGCGACCGGGGCTTCCGCCAAGGACCGCTCGCGTCCCAGCAGTCGAGGGCGATCCGGCGCGGGAACCACAGGTTCACCACCGGCACGAACCAGCTGCCGATCGCCCAGCCGCGCTTCTTCCGGTGCCCGAACGGTTCGAACACCTCGGCGTTGACCCGTACCCGGTGGAACCAGACCACGAAGACGACGGCGGTGCCGACATAGGTGAGCGTCTGGAGGATGCCGGCCAGGGCGATGAGCCCGTCCGCGCGGTCGGAGTCCTCCATGGCCGCGACCCACTCACCGCCCGCCATCCGGTCCATCACGTCGAGGAGCATGAGGTCCGCCCACACCGCGACCAGGTCGGCGACGGCGACCGCCCCGAGCAGGATCGCCACCGCCCGCCCCAGCGCCACCGGCGACCTCAGCCAGGCGGGCCCGTGGGGCGACTGGATGGGCAACGCCGTGTGCGCGGGGAGCGGCAGATCCGCCGGGTGCAGCTCCGCCGCCTCGCACTGTCTGCACAGCTCGCCGCCGGGTGCCGCCGCGTAGTTCGCGCAGCGCGCACAGTTCATCGTGAATCCCCCGTGTGATCGAAACAGCCGAACGCGGCCCTCCCCAGACCCTCACGCTCGGCAACGTGAAGCAGGCACGTGAATCAAGAACACGCGGAAGATACGGTTCACCGACTCCACCCGTCCACCGGTTTCCGGGCCCCGTTCCCGCTCACCCGTTTCCGGGCTCCGTTCCGCCCTCCCGCTACCGCCCTCCCGCTTCCGCGCTCCCGTTCCGCGCTCCCGTTCCGCCCCCCCCGCTTCCGCGCCCGGCCGGTCAGCCCACCTTCGCCGCCAGCGCCCGGAACTCCGTCCAGCTCATCGCCGGCTTCTCCGGATCCCACAGCTTCTGCGACAGCGCCCGCAGCGGCATCCGGACGCCCGCCGCGACCTGTGCCTCGGTCTGCCGGTTCGCGAGGTCGCACCAGACGGCGAAGACACCGCCGAGGATCTGGTCGTCGTACTGCGCGGGCACGGCGGTCGTACCGCGCAGCACCCGGGGCGTCCAGGACTCGTAGATGCGCTGACCGGTCGGGTAGAAGAACTGGTTGGGCTCGCCGAGGACGTAGTACAGGTATTCGTCGTTGTAGTTGATCACCTGTCGCCCGGCGCTCAGATATTCGATCGGCGGCCGTGCGCCGATCTCCTTGCCCGTCCAGTAGGCGACCTGGATCGCCTTGTCCGCCTGGACCGACCCGCCCCGGAAGAACCCGTCGTTCCAGGCCCGCACGGTCCGGTCGTGGCCGATCATCACCTTCGCGCGGTCGTTCAGCCAGCCGGTCGCGAGGTCGGCGACGGTCGCGCCGGGGCCGTACTTCTGGCGCGCGGCGGCGGCCAGCTGCGGATAGGACGCCTCGGGGTTCGACACCATCAGCGCCCGGTACTCGTCGCCGCCGAGATGCCAGTACGCGCCCTTGAACAGGTCGGCGTACTCGTCGAGCAGCTCGTCCACGACCTCGGCGGACCGCGGGTTCGAGATGTCGACGGCTCCCCTCGCGGCGACGCCCTGCGCGTTCCTCAGCTGAAGCTCCGGATTGGCCGCGATCACCGCCCCCAGATGCCCGGGAGAGTCGATCTCCGGGACGACCTCGATATGGCGGCTCTCCGCGAGGTCCAGGATCTTCCGCACCTGGGCCTTGGTGAGGTGCTGCTCCGACACCACCTCGGGGTGGCTCGTGGACTCGATCCGGAACCCCTGGTCGTCGGAGAAGTGCAGCCCGAGCTGGTTGTACTTCAGGTCGCCCAGCTCACGGATGCGGTCCTCGATCCAGCCCGCCGTGAAGTGCTTGCGCGCGATGTCGAGCATGAACCCGCGCTGCGGCTTGGCGGGCTCGTCCCGCACGACGCCCTCCGGCGCCGTACCGCCGCCGCGGACCTCCTGCTTCAGGGTGCGCGTCCCGTAGAAGACGCCCGCCTCGGCGGGCGCGGCGATCCGTACCCGGCCGTCCCCGACGGTCAGCGTGTACGCCTCCGAGCCGGACCTCCCCGACCCGGTGAGCGCCAGCTCCACGTCCCCGGCCCGGGGCTTCGCCTCCCCCGCGTAGGCGAGCCCCAGCTCCCCGGCGGTCAGCTGCCCCTCGTCGGCCAGCGCCGCGTTCCGTACGACGACCCGGCCCCCGTCCGCGGGCTTCCAGCCGGGGCCCCGGGCGGCCTCGTGCTGCCGCACGGCGGGGATGGTCCGGGGTTTCTGGGACAGCGGATACGAGCGCGAAGGCGACGGGGACGCGGACGGTGAGCTCGGGGCGGCGTTCACGGCCGGCCCCTCCCGTGAGGGCTCCGACCCGCTCGGCGTCCGGGTCCCGTCGCCCGGCCACACGGTCACCGCCGCCGCGACCGCGCCGCCCGCCAGAACGACTCCGGCGCCCAGGAGCAACCCTTTCGACGTGATCGCCGTCTTCCTGCGGGGTGCCCTGCGCCGGCCTCGGTTCACGACGTGCCCCTGATCCCTGTCCCGGTCACCGTCCACGACATCTCACGCACCTCTCACCACACGATTTCCCCCGCCTCACTCCCGACTCTCCGCCGAGCCCTCTTCTCGAACCTACGACGTCCCACCGCCCGACCCGTCCACCACAGGTTCCGAAACTCTCCCGTTCGGGTGAATTTCGGGCATCGAACGGACAGCCCATGAACCGCCTCGATAACGTGGTGGCACCTCTCGCTCAGCCTGCCCCGACCCCTACGCACCGCCGAGGAACCACGCTGCCTCCGCACCGTCTCCCCCACCTCCCCGGCCAGGTCGCCATACCGGAGCAGACCCGCACTCCCGGCCCGTCTGCGGCCCTGGAGCGGTTCAACCACGCCCCCGCCGACATCGCCCGCCAGACGCTCCTCACCTGTCTGCGCAGCCTCCGCTGGGCCCACCGCCTCACCGACCACCGGCCGTACCCGGACCTGGACGCCCTGCTCGCCGCGTCCGACGAGGCCGCCTACGACCTCACGTCAGCCGACCTCGCCGAAGCCCTGGCCGGCGAAACCCTCCCCACCCTCCCCGACGACACCTACGGCGTCGCCCACACCGCCCTGAACGCCGCCCACGCCGCCTACGAGGCCCGCTTCGGCCACCTCTTCGTCATCTCCCTCGACCCCACCCACCCCCACGATTTCCTCAACCGCACCCTGGAAGGCATCCGCTCCCGCCTCAGCAACGACCCGGAAGAGGAGCGCGTAGTAGTCGCCGAAGAACTCCGCCACCTAGCAAAATCCCGCCTGACCAGCCAACTGACCGCCACCGGAAACCCCGCGCCCCTTTAGGGACGCGGGGAACCGCGCGATCTTTTCGAGGACACGATGGGCGGCGCGAGCTTCCAGGGACGCGGGGAACTGCGCGATCTTTCCGGGGGGCGCGAGGAACACGCGAGCTTCTGGGGGCACGGGGAACTGCGCATCTTCAGGGACGCGGGGATCTGCGCGATCCTTCGGGCGCGCAGGGAGCGGCGCGAGCCTCTGGGGGCGCAGGGGCACGCGAGCTCTGGGGACGGCCGGGACCGGCGCAAGCCTCTAGGGGCGCGGGGAACTGCGCGATCTTTTCGGGGCGCGAGGAACTGCGCGTCTTTCAGGGGCGCGGGGAACTGCGCGACCAGCCACAACCAGCCCGCACCCGGCAACGCACAGAACCCCCCACCCCACCACCCGCCCCGTACTAACCCTTACGTGCAAGTTTGTATGCCAGTTTGATCACACCAACCCTCCCGGCTTAAGCCAAGTGCAACGGCATCGCTACCATGGCCGGGGCCGGTGGACCGTACCCGGCCGGGTCAGACCGACAAGCAAGCCGGCCGGCCCCAATCCCCGCTCCCGGAGGGTTCTTCCGTGCCGGCTGGAACGCTGTACCGCGGCCGGGAAGGAATGTGGTCCTGGGTGGCTCATCGAGTCACCGGCGTCCTCATCTTCTTCTTCCTGTTCGTACACGTGCTGGACACCGCTCTCGTCCGCGTCTCCCCCGACGCCTACGACAAGGTCGTGGCCACGTACAAGACGCCGATCGTCGCGCTGCTGGAGTACGGCCTCGTCGCCGCCATCCTCTTCCACGCGCTCAACGGTCTTCGGGTCATCGCCGTCGACTTCTGGTCGAACGGCCCCCGTCACCAGAAGACGATGCTCTGGACCGTCGTCGGCATCTGGCTCGTGCTGATGATCGGGGCCCTGTACCCCGTCCTCGGCCACGCCGTCCGTGAAGTCTTCGGGAGCTGAGACAGATGTCCGCCACTGAAACCACCGCATCCGGCATCGGCCCCGTCGAGGGCGCCGGGGAACTGTCGGGCTACAGCCCCGACAACCCGGCCCCCTTCATCGAGCCGCCCCGCAAGCGCACCAAGAAGACCCCCAAGTCGACCCGCGGCAACTTCGAGATGGTCGCGTGGCTCTTCATGCGCCTGTCCGGCATCGTCCTGGTCGTCCTGGTCATCGGCCACCTGGTCATCCAGCTCGTCCTCGACGGCGGCGTCTCCAAGATCGGCTTCGCGTTCGTCGCGGGCCGCTGGGCGTCCCCGTTCTGGCAGACCTGGGACCTGCTCATGCTGTGGCTCGCGATGCTGCACGGCGCGAACGGCCTGCGTACGGTCATCAACGACTACGCGGAGCGTCCGAACACCCGCCTGTGGCTGAAGGGCCTGCTCTACACCGCCACGGTGTTCACCATCCTGCTGGGCACGCTGGTGATCTTCACCTTCGACCCGAACATCCGCTAGGCACGGGGCTGAGGCAACCGATCATGAAGATCCACAAGTACGACACCGTCATCGTCGGCGCCGGCGGCGCCGGTATGCGCGCGGCCATCGAGTCGACGCAGCGCAGCCGCACCGCCGTGCTGACCAAGCTGTACCCCACCCGCTCCCACACGGGCGCCGCGCAGGGCGGCATGGCCGCCGCGCTCGCCAACGTGGAGGAGGACAACTGGGAGTGGCACACCTTCGACACGGTCAAGGGCGGTGACTACCTGGTCGACCAGGACGCCGCCGAGATCCTGGCGAAGGAGGCCATCGACTCCGTCCTCGACCTGGAGAAGATGGGCCTGCCGTTCAACCGCACCCCGAACGGCACGATCGACCAGCGCCGCTTCGGCGGTCACAGCCGGAACCACGGCGAGGCCCCGGTCCGCCGCTCCTGCTACGCGGCCGACCGCACCGGCCACATGATCCTCCAGACGCTGTACCAGAACTGCGTCAAGCACGGCGTGGAGTTCTTCAACGAGTTCTACGTCCTGGACCAGCTGATCACCGAGGTCGACGGCGTCAAGAAGTCGGCCGGCGTCGTCGCGTACGAACTCGCCACCGGTGAGATCCACGTCTTCCAGGCGAAGGCCGTGATCTACGCGTCCGGCGGCACCGGCAAGTTCTTCAAGGTGACGTCGAACGCGCACACGCTGACCGGTGACGGCCAGGCCGCCGTGTACCGCCGGGGTCTGCCGCTGGAGGACATGGAGTTCTTCCAGTTCCACCCGACCGGCATCTGGCGCATGGGCATCCTGCTGACGGAGGGCGCCCGCGGTGAGGGCGGCATCCTCCGCAACAAGGACGGCGAGCGCTTCATGGAGAAGTACGCGCCGGTCATGAAGGACCTCGCGTCCCGTGACGTCGTCTCGCGCTCCATCTACACGGAGATCCGTGAGGGCCGCGGCTGCGGTCCCGAGGGCGACCACGTCTACCTCGACCTCACCCACCTCCCGCCGGAGCAGCTCGACGCCAAGCTCCCGGACATCACCGAGTTCGCGCGGACCTACCTCGGTATCGAGCCCTACACGGACCCGATCCCGATCCAGCCCACCGCGCACTACGCCATGGGCGGCATCCCGACGAACGTCCAGGGTGAGGTCCTGCTCGACAACACCACCGTCGTCCCGGGTCTGTACGCCGCCGGCGAGGTCGCCTGTGTCTCCGTGCACGGCGCCAACCGCCTCGGCACCAACTCGCTGCTGGACATCAACGTGTTCGGCAAGCGGGCGGGCATCGCCGCCGCCGACTACTCCCAGAAGGCCGACTTCGTCGAGCTGCCGGAGAACCCCGAGTCGCTGGTCGTCGAGCAGATCGAGCGGCTGCGCTCGTCCACGGGCAACGAGCGCGTGGCGGACATTCGTCGCGAGCTGCAGGAGACCATGGACGCCAACGTCATGGTGTTCCGCACCGAGCAGACGATCAAGACGGCCGTCGAGAAGATCGGCGAGCTGCGCGCGCGCTACAAGAACGTGGCGATCCAGGACAAGGGCCGCCGGTTCAACACCGACCTGCTGGAGGCCGTCGAGCTGGGCAACCTGCTCGACCTGGCCGAGGTCATGGCCGTGTCGGCGCTCGCGCGCAAGGAGTCCCGCGGCGGTCACTACCGCGAGGACTACCCGAACCGCGACGACGTCAACTTCATGCGCCACACCATGGCGTACCGCGAGGTCGGCGACGACGGCTCCGAGACCGTCCGCCTCGACTACAAGCCGGTCGTCCAGACCCGCTACCAGCCGATGGAGCGTAAGTACTGATGGCAACCCCGACCCTGGACAAGGCGGACGCGGCAGGCAGCCCCGAGCCCGGTTTCGCCGACTCCCCGTACATCACGGTCACCTTCCGCATCCGTCGCTTCAACTCCGAAGTCTCGGCCGAGGCGACCTGGCAGGACTTCCAGCTGGAGATCGATCCCAAGGAGCGCGTCCTCGACGGTCTCCACAAGATCAAGTGGGACGTCGACGGCACGCTGACGTTCCGCCGCTCCTGCGCGCACGGCATCTGCGGTTCGGACGCCATGCGGATCAACGGCAAGAACCGTCTGGCCTGCAAGACGCTGATCAAGGACATCAACCCCGAGAAGCCGATCACGGTCGAGCCCATCAAGGGCCTCACGGTCCTGAAGGACCTGGTCGTGGACATGGAGCCGTTCTTCCAGGCGTACCGGGACGTGATGCCCTTCCTGATCACGAAGGACACCAACGAGCCGACGCGCGAGCGTTTCCAGACCGCCGAGGACCGCGAGCGCTTCGACGACACCACGAAGTGCATCCTCTGCGCCGCGTGCACGTCCTCGTGCCCGGTGTTCTGGAACGACGGCCAGTACTTCGGTCCGGCCGCGATCGTCAACGCCCACCGCTTCATCTTCGACTCGCGTGACGAGGCCGGTGAGCAGCGGCTGGAGATCCTCAACGACCGTGACGGCGTGTGGCGTTGCCGTACGACGTTCAACTGCACGGACGCCTGCCCGCGCGGTATCGAGGTCACCAAGGCGATCCAGGAGGTGAAGCGGGCGCTCATCACGCGCCGCTTCTGATCCGCCCCCGATGCCCGTGAGGAAGGCCCGCAGGTTCTCGCCTGCGGGCCTTCCGCGTTCCCGGCGGAGGCGGGGCGGAGGCGGGTGTGCGGCCCACGCACGAGGGCCTCGTCCTCACGCGAAGCTTTGGGGGAAGCTCCGCGGTGGACGAGGCCCTTCGGTCGATCACCTCACGGCGATCCTCAGCGCGATCAGCCGCGCAGGACACGGCCCTGCGAGTCGGTGCGGTCGTTGCTCGTGAGGAACAGGATGCCGTCGATCAGGGACCAGAAGCCCAGACCACCGCAGGTGAGGAGCTGGGCGACGCCCACGCCGACGGAACCCACGTAGAAGCGACCGATGCCGAGCGTGCCGAGGAAGAGCTGCAGGATGCCCGCGACGATCTTCGACTTGTCGGAGTACGGACGCCCCTGCGGGTCGTGGCCGAAGGGAGCGTCAGGGGTGGGGACGGTCATGGAAATAACTCCTGGATGTACTGACTGAATAACCGAAGCGGACTGCTCCGGGGGGATCGCAGGAGAGAGGGCGCGGCACAATACCGGCAGTGATCGGGCACGGCGAACACCGGCCAACGATCGAGCACGACGTAATCCCCCGTCATCCCCCCTGTCGCCGTTGCAGCGTAGTGAGACTCGTGGGACCGATGGGAGGGTAATCAGGCGATCGTTCCGATTCCGTGATCCGATTCCAGCCAACTTGCGACAACTGACCGACGTAAAGCGGGCGTAAGGGATTTACGGAGGCCGGCACGGGGAAGAAAGCGGGGTTCGGCCTCGCCCGACGCGAAGGTCGGTGAGGGCCGGTGAGGGCCGGTGAGGGTCAGCGCAGGTTGCGGACGATCGTCCACGTCACCGCGACGCCCAGGATCAAGGCCTGGGTACGGGGCTTGAGTTCGGGGCGCCAGCGGCGGCCCCGCAGGCCCTCGACGAACCAGCGGCCCAGCAGCGCGAGCGCGAAGGGCGCGGCGAGCAGCAGCACCCGGTTGTCGTGCCAGGCGGCGGCGAACTGGCCGTGCATCAGGTCGTACACCATGCGGGTGCCGCCGCAGGCGGGGCAGAGGAGCCCCGTGACATAGCGGAACGGGCACTGGGGCAGCAGATGGCCGGGCTCGTGCGGGTTGGTGCCGTACAGGTACGCGGCGCCCCCCAGCCCGGCGGCGGCCACCGCGAAGGGGGCCGCCGCCGGATGCCGGAGGGTGCTGAGGCCGCGCTCAGCCACGCAGGACACGTCCGTTGGAGTCCGTGGTGTTGCTGCTGGTCAGCAGGATGATGCCGTCGACCAGCGCCCAGATGCCGAGGCCACCGCAGGTGAGGAGCTGCGCGATGCCGAGGCCGACGTGACCGATGTAGAAGCGGCCGACACCGAAGGAGCCCAGGAACAGCGAGAGGATGCCCGCGACGATCTTCGACTTGTCGGAGTACGGGCGGCCGTACGGGTCGTAGCCGTACGGGGCGTTGGGGTCGCCCGTGTACGCGCCGCCCGGCGTGGGCGGCACCTGGTAGCCGCCCTGGGGGTAACCGCCCTGCTGCGGGTAGCCGTAGCCGGGCTGGCCCGCGCCCGGCTGCTGGTAGCCGCCGCCCTGCGGAGCCCCGTACGGGTCGCCGGCCTGCGGAGCCCCGTACGGGTTGGCGCCCGGCTGGCCGGGGGCGGCGCTCGGGTACCCGTATCCGGGCTGCGGCGGCTGCGGGGGCTGAGCGGGCTGCTGAGGCTGCTCGGTCACGGTACTGACTCCTGCGTGTTGTTTGCTTGAGCGGCTGGATAGCTGAATATGGGCTGTCCGTCATATTGCAGGAGGGAAGGGCCCGGAGAGAAGTTGTTACTTCGACCGGTCCCCACCCGACTCCCGCATGTGGGCGGAGTCACAGTCCTGTGATCACAGTTGGCTGAGGATCGTCGGGTCCGTGAGCTCCGTGTCCTTGGCGAGCAGCATCGCCTTGCTGAGGATGACAGCGAGCATACGGCCGCCCCCGTGGGGGAGATAGCCGGTCTGCGCGGTTCCGTTCCCGTCGCTGTACCCGTTCCGGTTCCCGGGTCCCGTTCCCGACGGCCGACTTGGGTACGACGCGGAGGTGGTCGGGGTCGAAGGTCCCCGGTCCGGGGCCCGGCTGGTCCCGTGTCGCTCCAACCGGCCCCTCTGGCCGAGGACTTCGGTGGAGTCGCGGTCCGCAGAGGGGCGGGGTCGTGGTCCACGCGGGGCACGAACGGCAGGCGCGGTCAGCTCATGTCCTCGGACATGAGCACGCTCTCCTCCCACCCCTCCGGGTCCTTCTCCACGGCGTTCAGCAGCCGACCGAACGCGCCCCGGTCGTAGAGCATCCCGGCGTACATCTCCCGGACGCGGTTCCCGTTGATCACGGCGGTGGGTGT
Organism: Streptomyces sp. NPDC001868; assembly: GCF_040297125.1. Taxonomy (NCBI): domain Bacteria; kingdom Bacillati; phylum Actinomycetota; class Actinomycetes; order Kitasatosporales; family Streptomycetaceae; genus Streptomyces; species Streptomyces sp. NPDC001868. The sequence goes on from NZ_JBEOYO010000003.1 coordinate 134,103, forward strand.
GCCCGGTCCGCGCGGGTCGGGTCCCGCGTGCTCGTAGGCCTGCTCGGACCTGGTCACGAAGTCGCGGTACTTCATGGTCCTGACGGCGGAGTCGAACGCCGGGCCGCGCAGCCCCTCCACCTCGTCGGCGAGGCGTAGCAGATTCGCGTCGGTGAAACCGTCGACGGCCTCGTCGGGCTGGTTGCCGTAGAGCACCGCGTGGTATTCGGCGAACCTGTCCTCCTCCAGCGCGGCCCGCAGGGCGTTGACTGCCTTCCTGGAGCCGCTGCCGCCCAGCCTGTCGTCGAGGAAGGAGGCGAGGGTGTACTCGGTCACCACCGAGCGCAACAGGGTCAGTTCACGCGCGGCCGGACCGCCGCCGGTCTGCTCGAACTCCTCGCAGTAGGGGCAGCGCGGATCCTCGTACAGGCGGAGGGTGACCGGCGCCTTCGGGTCCCCGACGCGGATCGTCGTGCCGTCGGCGCCCAGTTCCTCGGGCAGATCCCGCAGATTCCCGTACGCGGGCTTCCCCTCCGTCGAACCGGCCCGCTGACCGCATCCACCGAGCAGCAGCCCCAGTGCGACGGCCACCACGGCCGTCATCCGTCTTCTCCGCGCACCCACCATCGACGAACGTCCCTCCTCCACACACCGAAGGGCCGGATCACAGCCTGCGCGGCTCGCCTCCCTCGCCTCTCGCCCCCGAACACCCGAACACCCGAACACCCGAACACCCGAACACCCGAACACCCGAGAGCCTGACATGTCCGCGCACTATATGACACCCACCGGGAAGCGGATCGGTTGGCCGGATACCGTTCGGCTCCTGTGACGGATAGGGCCCTTGATCACAGACTGAGCTCATGAGCATTCTGAGGAAAGCCGCGGCCATGTTGTCGGCCGTGGCCGCGATCCTGATCGCGATACCCCCCACCGCCTCGGCAAGCACCGCCCCGTTCGCAGCCACACTCGTCCGGGAGAACTTCAACCATCTCCCCCTCGGCCCGGTGACCAAGGGCCGGGGCTGGACCGCCGACACGTCCACCGGCACCGGCACCCTGACCGTCGAGCCCAGCCCGGGCGGCCACGGCCGCGAACTCCGCGTCCGCACCGAGGGCAACGGCCGCGCCTTCGTCGTCCTGCCCGACCTGGCCCCGCCCGGCAACAGCCTCTGGGCCCGGATGCGGCTGCGCGTCACCGAGTTCCCCACGGCCCCCGACTGGGCCCACTGGACTCTCGCGGAGGCCTCGGGCACCGACTCCCCCACCCTGGTCCGCCCCCTCGGCGGCCAGTACGCCCCCACTGACAAGGGCAACTTCTGGGGCGTGGGCTCCGACCTGGGCCCGACGGGCGACTGGACCAACTGGAAAACCTCAGCTCCAGCGGTCGCGGGCGAGTGGACCTGCGCCGAGTTCCACCTCGACGCCTCGGACAACCGCGTCACCGTGTATCTGGACGGCGTGGAACAGTCCCACCTGACCGCCTCCACCAAACAGCACGGCGGCACGGCGGACGACTTCGTCTTCCCCACCTTCGACGAGCTGAAGCTGGGCTGGCAGCTGTACCAGTCGAACCCAGCTCCGGCGGCGTTCGAAATGAGGATGGACGACATCGCGGTGAGCAGCCGGCGGGTGGGGGGCTGCGAGGTCTGACACAGAGGCCTGACGCAGGGGACCACGCACCGCGCCTCTCCTGACCTCAAAGCTATAGCTCCTGAGTGGGCCGCCCGTCCTCCGCGAACGGGCGGCCCACTCGGCCTATACGCCCGGGAAACGCCACTCCGCCCACACCTCCTTACCACCGCCGCTACGCCGCCCGTTGACGACGAGGTAATGCCCCCACTCGTCGGCGCAGGCCCTCGACAGCCACAGCCCCCGCCCATTCTCAGCATCGAGCCCCGGCCCCGGCCTCTCACGCGGCAGACACGGGCTGCTGTCCCACACGCTCAGCCGTAGCCGCCCGTCGGCGCGTAGAAGCCGTACAGCGACCGGATCCCCCGTATTTGCAAGGGAGTTCGTGACCAGCTCAGAGGCGACGAGTTGGGCGTTGTCGAGGACGGTGGGATCGGCTCGGTAGCGGGTGAGTACGGCTCGCACATGGGCGCGGACGATGCCGGGGCCGAGGGGGGAGTGGGGGATTCGGAGGGCGTACTCCCAGTCGGTGTCGAGTGGCGAGTCCGCGAAGTGGGCATTCGGGGCGAGTTCGGTCATGACCGTAACTCCTCTTTGAGGTACGGGGGTTGGATGACATGTGCGAAGGGGCAGCAGACGGGCCCGAGACGGACGGATGAGTCGGGTGACGCGGGCGGTGGCTCTGCCGCTGTGTGCCTGCGCTGTGCGCGAGCAAGGCGGTGCACTTCCTGAAACCCCACGCCACGTTGGGTAGTTGTTGTGACACTGAAAGTAGAGGTCTGGGAGTAGGGTTACTACCTACCGAGTCAAACCATTACCCCATCGAGTGAAAGGCGGGCCGCATGCCGCCAAGGTCAGCAGCGACCGAACGACAGCAGCGCCTGGGCGCTGAGCTGCGCAAACTGAGGCAGCGGGCAGGCCTGAACTCCCGCGAGGCAGGCGAGCTACTCAACGTCAACTCGGCGCGCATCAGCTCCATCGAAGCCGGGCGCTTCGGGGTCAGCGCGGATCGGGTCCGCATGTTCGCCCACAGCTACGGCTGCTCGGACGAGACATACATCGAGGCCTTGGCCGCCATGACCGCAGGCCGGGCCCGCAACTGGTGGGACGAGTATCGCGAGACCCTTCCCTCTGGACTCCTCGACCTCGCCGAGCTCGAACACCACGCGACGGCCATCCGCACGGCACAAGTGGCTCACATTCCCGGCCTGTTCCAGACCGTCGACTACGCGCGCCTGATCTTCCGGCAGTCCATCCCGAAGCTCTCCCCGCCAGAGATCGAGTACCGCGTCACCCACCGCATCAAGCGCCAGGGCATCCTTTTCGCGGCCAACCCGACCCCGTTCACCGCGGTCATCCACGAGGCAGCGCTGCGCATGCGATTCGGCGACCGAGACGTGACGAGCGAACAGTTGGAACACGTCATCGAAATGAGCGAACTGAACCATGTGACCGTGCTGGCCATCCCGTACGCCGCCGGCATCTTCCCCGGTGCCGGGCAGACCGTCCTGTACGCCGATGGTCCTGTCCCCCAACTGGACACCGTACAACTCGACGCCGAACATGGGTCCGTATTCCTCCACGCCGACCTCCAGCTGGAGAAGTACCGCACGTTCATGACCCGCTTCGAGGCAGTCGCCCTCAAGGAGGCCGCCTCCCGAGACCTGATCCGCGAGATCATCAACGACCTCTGAAAGGCTCCGAAGTGCCCACCCTCCACTGGCAGAAGTCGTCCTACAGCAGCGAGGGAAACAACTGCCTCGAACTGGCCACTGCCCCCGACGGCACGATCCACCTCCGCGAGTCCGACGACCCCACAGTCACTCTGACCTTCCAGCCCCGGGAACTCACCACCCTGCTGCACACGACACGCAGAGGCATATGTCTTCACCGCACACAACCGCTCGCGTCGAGTTGACCTCATCCGTCAACATTGGCCCGAACGCGACAGCGTAGGCACTACCCCCGAGGGAGTAAGCGAAGTCAAGTGTCGCCAGGTCCGTGCCGCCAACCTCGACCACCTGATCCATGGGTTTCGATGAACGCTTGAGTACAGGCCAGAAGCTCTCTGCCACAGCGTTGCCAAAACAGGCCCCCGTCCTGGCGGTACCCTGAGCGAAGCCCCAACGCGCGGGCCTTTCTCCGCAGAGTTCAGTTGGCGTGTACTCACTTCCGCGGTCGCTGTGCACGACGCAGCCGGAGTTCAGGCGTCCCGGCCGTGGTCCACCCACAGCGCGTCGATCATCAGCTCGCCGCGGTGGTGGTCCGCAATCGCGTAGCCGATGACCTCGCGGGTGGCAAGGTCCAGCCAACAGGCGTGGTGCAGCCAGCCCTCTAACCTGATCCGATCCACCACAACGCTTCGCCTGGTGTGCGTGGGTAACCAGTCCGCGTGTTCCTCGGCGAATGCGACGAGCTCCTTGGCGAGGGGCACGTTGAGATTGCCCCAGCACCACACGAGCGGGGCGTTGAGCTGCTGGCGGGCGGTGATGATCAGGTCGCGGTACTCGTGCCAGGCGAAGGTCTTCGGCTTGCCCTTGCGGCCGTGGTGGACGCGCAACCGGTAGAAGAAGTGCGGGCGGCTCCCGGTACGGAAGCAGACGGCGCCGGCGATGTTGACCCGGCCGTTTCCCCGCACCCGCCCCACGGGGCGTGCTCCGCGCGGTGCCCAGGTCCGCCGCTGTCCTTTTAACCGCGGCCACACCTCGTCCTTCCACATCTCGATGGCCTCCTCGTCGCGCTCGATCGCGTGGCGCACCGGGACCTGGCAGGACCAGCCATGCCGTTTCAGCAGCTTGGCCACCCCTGAATCGTGTAGCCCTTGTGGAACAGCCTGCCGATCAGGGTCTTGATACGGCCCAGCGTCCACCGCTGGTCATCACCGAAGTCAGGGGCCAGCGGCCCCCGCTTCAGCTCCGCCTCCAGCCGGTCCCACTCCCGCACCGACAGCCGCTCGCGCGACACCGGCCCCTTCGACTTCAGCGCCACGATCCCGCCCTCGCGCCACACCGTGCACCACCGCCGCACTGTCCGTCCGTGACCCGCAGATCGGCCGCGATCACCGTGGCCTCATCACCGCGCTCGAACCGCTCGGCCGCCTCCTGCCTCAACCGTTCCCGCTTCTCCTGCTCGACGGGCGTATACCTGTCCCTCTGCGCGTACCGCATGATCCCGTCGTACCGCAGGGATCATGAACCGTCACGACACCCGCAGGCTCTACGAGTTCAACCTGAGTAGCCGTGGCCAACCATTGCTGACGCGATCAGCTCTCCTTGCGGGAGATATCCCATGTCAGCGCTTCGCCTGATCTGACGGTTACCCACGCCACAGGGAACTCCAATAGGACACCGCAGACCTCACCTACAGAATTACGAATGTCCGAGATCGAGATTATGATGTCGAGACCGGAACTCCCGATCTCTCCCATCTCCTCGAAAGCCCATGACTCAATGGGCCAGCACCACGCAGGCAGCGCCGGCCACTGACCTTCAGTGACCTTGAGGGTCCAGTCTGTGCCGCAAGACAAGATGACGGAACGGTCTGTGTCAAACAGGAATTCCACAGCCTCGATCGATGCGGCATCCTGAGAGTCATCCGCAAGGTACGTAACGCCAAGCGCGGCTCGCACGCGCTGCCCCGCTCGTATATTCGCTACTTTTCGCTCAGTCATTTCTTACACCGGCGCGGGTAGGGACTGGCTTGCTCGAACCAGCCGTTTGGCTTACTCATAGGAAACATAGTGACGAACTGGCCATCACCCTTCGTCACTAGAAGATCGTTCCCTTTGCGGTAAAAGAAATAGTCGTCTTCGTCGCCATTCTTCGGATTCCACGGGCCTTGCCGCACTTCGTCATGCGACCCGCGAACCTCTGCGATTTTACCGCGGAAGCCCTGACGGGCAGATGCATCATCTGGATTGAGGCCATACCACTGAGCATGCTTGCCCAACTTTTCCCGAACTGTCCCTCATCGATGGAAAACTCAGGACCACAGTCGCTGTGGTGAACGAGAAGCAGCGTGTCCCCCGCCAGCACATAGTACGTGTGCTACGCACCCCTCCTTATCTGCGCATTCGCAGATAAGTGGCGGTTTCTGCTTCCGCTGGTGTCCGTGGTTGTGCGGGGGAATCCGTGTTTGTTGTCGTCGCTACTGCCGGAGCTGTCGATGGGCCCCACCTGAACGAGCCCATCGACACAACGCGAGCAATGGTGCTCGGCAAGGCCGGCATGACACTGAAGGACATCAACCTGTTCGAGATCAACGAGGCGTTCGCGTGGGTGATGTAGAGCTGGGCGAAGGTCTTCGACGCCGACCCATCGAAGGGCAACGTCAATCCGGCCGACTGCTCACGGATTCCGGCTGAGTCGCAGCCGGGGTCTGTAAGCTGTCGTAGCCGGGAGGGCTCACACGGTGGCGAACCACAGATCGTTTGCCGAGAAGGTTTCTATCTCCAGTTCTCGGAGCTTCTCCTCCTCGCCGAACGCCCGCCCGAGCACGGCGATATCGCAGCGTATGACTAGAGCGTCGAACGACGGAACAAGAATCACCGTTCCGCCCTGGGCGAGGACTTGCAAATCTCCTAAAATGCGTTCCTCGGCGACGATCAGTCGCAGCGTTGTGGACACCATCGCCACGCGAGCGTCCCGGACCAGGACGCTCAGCCATTCTTCGTCGGCTTCTTTGTCCCAGTCGATAACCCCTCCGACCGATCGGGCCAGATAGTCAGCGATCTCGACTGGGACCTCTTCGCGCCAGGTGACCGGCGGATCAACCAACCGCGCCAGCACATCCGAGACATCGATCACGGTGCACCTCCGGGGCTCCCGTGAATGGCACCCCGAGCATTTCGGTAGACATTTATGTAGTTAGTCAATTCCCCAGTCCCATCTGAACGCAGCGCCCTGACCCGCGTCTGTCCGGTTTCGGTTGACGCTTGACGCTGTGGCCTCACTTGATGCTTGACACCGCTTGCCTCGGCTTGGCTGTGTGGCTGGATGTGGCGCATGGGGAGGGCTGGGGCCGTGCTGGTGGAGTTGAGCGTGGTCGAGCAGCGGTTTCACGCGGTGATGGAGGTTGCCGCGGGAGTGCCGGTCACTCAGGTCGCGGCCCGGTATGGGGTGTCGAGGCAGTCGGTGCATGCCTGGGTGCGCAAGTACGAGGAGTTGGTCCTGCCGGGGTTGGCTGATCGGTCGCATCGGCCGGTTTCGTGTCCGCACCGGATCGCCGGGGAGGTGGAGGCTGTGGTGTGTGAGCTGCGGCGCCGGCATCCCGGCTGGGGTCCGCGCAGGCTGGTGCACGGGCTGGAACGGCGGGGCATCTCCCCGGTTCCCTCGCGGGCGACGGTCTATCGGTTCCTGGTGCGCAACGGGCTGATCGAGCCGGGCACTCGCAGGCGGAGACGGTCGGATTACCGCCGGTGGGAGCGGTCTGTGGCGATGGAGTTGTGGCAGATGGACATCGTCGGCGGTGTGCTGCTCGCGGGTGGTGACGAGTGCAAGATGGTCACCGGGATCGACGACCACTCACGGTTCATGGTGATTGCGAAGGTGGTGGAACGGGCCACGGCCCGCGCGGTGTGTCTGGCTTTCGGGGAGGCACTGCTGCGGTTCGGAGTGCCGGAAGAGGTGCTGACGGACAACGGCAAGCAGTTCACCGCCCGGTTCGGTTCCGGCAGACCCGGGAAAACGATGTTCGACCGGATCTGCCGGGAGAACGGCATCGCCCACCGGCTCACCAAGCCCAGGTCCCCGACGACCACGGGGAAGATCGAGCGGTTCCATCAGACGCTGCGGCGTGAACTGCTCGACGGCTGCGCCCCGTTCGCGGATGTGGCAGCAGCTCAGGCGGCGGTTGATGTCTGGCTGGAGGACTACAACCGGATGCGGCCGCATCAGTCTCTGGACATGGCCGTCCCGGCCAGCCGGTTCGTCCCCAGGCCACGAGCCCGAGCAGGATGCGCTGGTGGTGGTCCTGCCCGCCCGCCTTGACCTCGTCGCGCCCCCGCCGCCGCCACCGCCAGATCCTCTGTCACCTGAACCGGTGGCCGTGACCTGGCCGTTGGCCGAGGGCGAGATCGGTGCGATCGAGGTGGAACGGGTGGTGCCCGCCTCGGGGAACCTGAGCCTGCGCGGGCAGCAGATCTGGTTCGGCCCCGCTCTGGCCGGCACGGCGGTGACGTTGCGGATCGACGTGAACAGGCTGCATGTCCTCATCGGCGGTCACCGCCACAAGGACTTGCCTTCGAAGCTGTCCGGCCGGGACCTGAAAGCCCGGCTCAAGGAACTCCTCGGCCACGCCCACATCGGCGTCACCGCCACCGTCTACGCCCACGTCCGACTCCGCCTCCAACGCGACGCCATCGACCTCCTCAGCCACGCCCTTGCCCGCCCTGCCAACGACGAATCGACCCGCGACGACGGCGACGACCCGCCGCTGTGCGGAGCCATCGTCCGCTGACGTTGCCGTCAAATACTGCCGTCACCCCACGCAGAAGCCCCGCCAGGACGCACCTGACGGGGCTTCAATTTTGCTGACGCTATCACCCCTTCAAACGGGGCGCATTTCACGCCAATGTTTCACACGACCGAGATTTAAACCCTGAGACAGGACCCCCGGAAAACCCCCAGAGAGTCGAAGCTACCCTGACCGAAGCACCTTCATCTGAGGGTCAAAACAGTTCAATCCAAACCTGTTGGCAACTCGCGCCACGTACGCAGACGCCACATCTGCACTATTCCACGCAAGTGCGATGTAAACGTAAGGCCCACTTGCCCCTTTGGAAAGTGGCGTTGCAGCCCAGGGCGTATCGTCTCCAGTATCCCTATCAGGCCAACGCTCAGTAAGGGCAGCCAGGAAGTCGGCGATAACGCTTCTCACCGGGAACAGCTCATCACCGTCGAGATACTCGTCGTACAGGCGATTATGCACCCTAGCCGCTTCGCGACCACTGGCTGGCACATCACCTTGCCAAACCGCCAGGTCGTAGCTCATCTTTCACTCACCTCGTCTCGCGTGCAGTAGAGCTCGGCGCTCACCAATGCTCGCTTCCTGGCCCCCTACCATGCCTTTGCCCCGCCATAAAGGATCATGTTGACGTCAGCCTGCGGTAGCAAATCGCCACTCTTCAAGCCCCAACTACTCATTTGGTCGGACCGCAGGATCACGTCCCCGCTGCCCCCAAGCTGCCCATACACAGTCTTCTGCTGAGGCGACAGTCTGGCTGAAGGGCCATTCTTCACTTCAAAATACTCGGGCGCACCCAAGCCGGGACCATTCCTGGTTGCGATGACATCAACAAACGATGTCGTCCCGTCTTTAGCTTCAAGCTTCACGTGCGTCCCCATGATCGTGTAACCACGGTCCTGAAGCTCCTGGACAGCTCTTGCTTCGCCCACCGCTCCCTTGGCCGGGCTGCACGGTCCGCTGTTGTGAACCAGAACCGGCGTCGCCCCCGCCAGCACATAGTACGTGTGCAGGTCGTCGACAGTGAGGTTGTACGTCCGGGCGTGCTGTGTGTAGGCACGGTTGCCGGTGACGAGGACCGTGTCGCCTTCGTCGGTGAGCAGGGTCATGCCCGGTTCAAGGTCGCCGGCTTCGATCCAGTCGTTCTCCGACGGTGACCAGAAGGGGTGCTCGTAGGTCGCTGTGAGTTGTTCGACGCCGTCTTCCGTGGCGATGGAGAGTTCGTTGAAGTGTTTGTCGTCCTCCGTGACGATGAGGCGGGTGACTTCACGCGCCCCGGTCTCGCCGGTCTCCGGGTCGGTGGCCTGAACCTCGTCGCCGAGTTCGACGTCCTCGATGTCCTTGGTAGTGCCGTCGGCCATGAGGACGTCTGCTCCAGCCAGGAAGCACTTGTTGCAGGTCGAGCCTGTCCCGCCCCTCGCTCCCTTTCCGGGCATGGTACCGCGCATACCGGTGTCACCAGCTGCGGTCACCATTGAGGAGAACCCCGCAGACTGTTCTCGGAACTGCATTTCCAGTTCTGCCGGGCAGGACTTCATCGCCCAGCAGACGTTGAGCGCCCAATATCCGAGTTGTTGCTGAGCGCCCATGTTTTCGCTGTCGCTCAGATAGCTGGGAAGCTGACCGTTCGTGAACCGCGCACCATCCAGCAGCTCAGTGAAGCGCTCATCGAACTCTTCCCTCCCCTTCCAGCCCGTCGGAACTTCCACGCCCGGATAGACGATCGTCCGGCGCTTGTTCATGTAGGAGCCCGGGTCCAGGTGCGTGACCCCGCCCCCTCCCTGAGAAGCACCCTGACGGGCACCCACATAACGTTTCTCGGTCCCGTTGGAGCCCGTTCCTCCGATCGGATATCCCTCGCCGCAGGTCATGCACAGCCCCGTCGGGTCGGAGTTCGAGACCGGGCCGTTATTGGAGTACGCGTACCCGTTCATCTGCAGCGGGTCCGCGATGTCGATGATCGGGTCCGCCGAGATGAAGCGGCCCGAGTTCTGGTCGTACTCGCGGGCGCCGATGTGGGTGAGGCCGGTGGTCGTGTCGTCGATGCCGACGCCGATGTAGCCGCGCTTGTTGGGCCAGGACGTCGGCCTCTGGCCGCGGAGTTCGCCGTACGGCTTGGCGGCTCGGCGGGTGACCGCCTGGCCGCTCGCCAGGGCCACCGCCGTGTTCGCCGTGCCCAGGTGGTCCGCGAGAAGGGCCGAGAGCTGGTGTCCCGTCGTCGCGCCGCTGGTCGTGGTGCGGGTGACCAGTGGGGCGCCGGGCTGGGCGTAGGACCGGGAGGCGCGGGTCACCGTGCCGGCGCTGCTCGTCGTCACCTCCGTCTCACCCAGGTACAGCGTCGAACCGGACGGGGAGTTCTCCAGGAGGCGGTTGCCGTTGGCGTCGTAGACGTAGGTCGTCTTCTTGCCGCCGACCGTGATCGTGTCGAGCTTGTTCTCCGAGGTCCACTTCAGGTCCTGGGGACCGGCAGCCAGGTCGCGGACCGTCGTGTTGCCCACCGCGTCGTACTTGTAGGTGCTGCCCTGACCCGCTGGGCTGGAGGCGATCGACGTCATCGTGTGCGGCTGTGCGGTGAGGTTGTAGCCGTACGTGTAGGTGACGTTCTTGGTCGCGTCCGCCGGGTCGGCCTCGGTCAGGGTGGCCCGGTTGCCCAGCCAGTCGAAGGTGAAGGACTGGTGGTAGGCGGTGGCTCCGGTGGAGACCGTCGCCGTGGCCGGGGCCGTGGCCGCCAGCGTCGACTTCAGCGAGGCGTCCGGGGCGGACGCGTCGGTCGCCGTGTCCGGGGCGTCGGCCACCGGACCCGACGAGGCCGCGTAGTCCGTCCGCGGGCCCCACGTCGTCCCGTTCGCCGACTTGCAGCCCGTGCCGTTGCCGGCGGGCGCGATGTTCGACGTCCAGGCGTTGGCCAGCTCTCCCATCACGTCGTACGTGAAGCACTGGGTGTCCCACACGGAGCCCGAAGCGTCCGACAACTGGCGCGCGTTGGACGTGATCAGGCCCGACTTGTCGTACGCGTAGGTGCTGTCCGAGATGCGGTGCGGGCCGGCCGTCTCCCGGTCCGCGACCGTGCGCTGGAGACGCCCGGTATAGGGGTCGACGAAGTTCGTGGTCCAGACGCGGTTCGGCTGGGAACCGGACACCGTGCGGAGCGGTTCGCCGTACGGGGAGTAGGTGACGTCGGACGTGTACCAGGCCAGACCCGAGGTCGACTCCGTCAGGCCGTCGCTGTTGTAGCGGGTGACGACCTTCTCCTGGGCCAGGCCTCCCACTGACGGCAGCGTGACCGTCTGGGGCTTTCCGGTCTGGGTGTACGTGTACTTGTACGCGTACGTGCCGGTGACACCCGCCGTCATGCTGTTGGAGGGGATCACCGTCTCGGAGCCCGTGGGACGGTACTCGGTGTCGTAGCCCGTGACGCGGTTGATGTAGTCGCCGTTCACGGTGTGCCTGGTGGAGGCGACCGGCTGGCCGAGGGCGCCCGACAGGGAGTCGTACGTGAACGACTTGACGGGGTTGCTCGTCTGGGAGCCCTCACGGACGAACTTGGTCCGGCCCAGCTCGTCGTACTCCGTGTACGTCGTCCGCTGCTCCGCGTCCGTGACCTTGTACGGCCGGTCGGCCTCGTCGTACCAGGTGTCCGTCTTGCCCACGTCCGGGTCGGTGGTGGAGGTCACCCGCCCCCGGGCGTCGTACTTGTACGTCCACTTGTTGCCGGCCGGATCGGTGACGCTCGTGCGCAGGCCACGGTCGTCGTATCCGTAGGTGGTCGTGCGGCCGGCGGTCGTGCTGTCGTCCTTGTGGTGGACGATCGAGGTGACTCGGCCGAGCGCGTCCGTGAACGTCCGGGTCCGCGGCGACGTCGAGCCGACCGGGTCCACATACGTGCTGGTGTCGCCGTACTCCGACTTGGCCTCGTGCACCTTCTTCTCGTCGTGGTACGTCGACTGGCTCACCGGCCGTTCCAGACCGTCGTACCGGTGTTTGACCCGGCTCGGGACGAGTGACTTCGACTTGGGTGCGAAGAGCTCGGCGGCCGGATCGCCCTTCGCGAGGTAGGCGCTCGTCTGCTCGTCGACCAGGCCGTGGTCGTTGTAGGTGGTGTCCGTGACGACACGGCCGGGGCCGTGCGCCTCCGCCTGGGTCTGGACCTGGCGCATCAGGCCGTCGAAGATGGTCACTTGACGGCTGTAAGTGCCATCGTCCTTCAGCGACTTGGTCGTGACAGCGGCAGGGCGGGACTCGTTCGAGGTGGCGATCGCCGGCTGGTACGCGATCTCGACGTTCGGTGACTTGCCACCCGAGGAGCGGGACGGCGACCAGCCCTTCACGAAGCGGCCGAGGGCGTCGTACTCGCTGCGGGTGACCCGGCCGTTGGCGTCCTCGACGGTCAGCGCCAGGCTGCGGCCCGGGTCGAAGGTCGTGGTGACGGCGTGGCCCTTGGCGTTGATCGCCTTCACCGAGGTGACGGGGCCACCCGCGTCTCCGGGGGTGTACTGCATCTCCGTCGTACCGGCACCCGGCTTGGCGACGGTGCGGACACGGCCCAGCGGGTCGTACGTCGTCCTCGTGACGACCGAGTACGAGGTTCCGGTGCCGTCCACCCCGGCTGCGGCCGTGACCAGCCCCTTCGTCGGGGCATCGCCGTACGACAGGTTGTCGTAGGTGGTGCGGGTCGCCTTGATCAGCTTCGTGGCCGGGTCGGCGATGTCGTGGGCCGCGCAGGTGGTGCCCGTGGTGCGCTGCTGTTTCGGCAGTCCGATCAGCCAGGCCGACGTGTTGTGGACGTAGGTCGTCCTGGTGCAGCTCTGGTCGGAGAAGGCCTCGCCGGAGCCGTCCGGCTTGACCACCGCCGTCTCGACCTGGACCGGGATGCCGTAGGTGTCGTCGACGGTCGTCAGGGTTCGGACGGCCTGCCAGCTGTCGTCGACCTTCTGGATCTCGTCCGTGCGCTCCACGCCGCTGCGGTGTGCCAGGAGCGGATCCATGTCCGTGCCGTCCTCGGCCTCACGGAACCGGGACGCGGTCTGCTTCGACCAGGGGTAGTTGAGGGTGCGCTTCTTCGGCGTCCCCTTGTCCGAGTCGCGATAGGTGAGACTCTCCGCCGTCATGCCCGCGTACTGCGGCTCGTCATCGGTGACCAGCGTGTACTTGCCCGTGGAGTCCTTGACCTCGCCGCCGACGCCCTGGAAGTAGCGCGTCTCGGAGTACGACTGCGCCTGGGGCGCCGCTGCGGAAGAGGCTGTCTTGCTGCCCTTCGTGACCGCCACCTGGCGGTAACCGCGCCAGACGTTGTATGTGCGCAGCGACGGGCGGGTGAACTCGTCGTCGGACTTCGCCCAGGCGGGGTCCGAGTAGTCGTACTTCGTATGGATCAGCTTGCCCCGCGGTGTGACCTTGTCGTTCTCGGTCACGGAGTCCACGACGTACTTGTTGAACCAGGACTTCGCGGGCTTCTTCTCGTCGCCGTCCGGCGACCAGCGGACCGGGTAGCAGGTGCCGTTGTTCTTGCCCTTGTCCTCCGCAGGCTCGCTCGCGCAGCCGCCCTTGTACTCGATCTCTATGTCACCGCCGTGTTCGGTGGCGACCGTGCCGATGCGGGGGCGGGTGAAGGGCGGGCGCTGGTCCTTCGGCCCGCTCAGCACCAGGTTGGGGAGTTGACGGTCCCTCAGGCGACCCTTCAGAGGCGATGAGGAGCCGACCGTGTACTCGCCGAAGCTGACGCCGTCCTTGTGCTGGAGGGTGCCGGTGGTGTCGCCGGGGGCGAAGCCGCGGCGGGTGATCGAGTTCAGCCAGAGGCCGGGGGAGGTGTAGTACCAGTCTTCGGGGAAGGACTGGTGGAGGTCGTACGTGTCCACCTTGCCCAGGCCGGTCTGGCCGGCGCGGGCCGCCTTCGTCGTCACCGAGTCGAGGCGCAGCTGCGTCCAGAAGGACGGGAAGGCCGGGCACAGCTTCGACGTCGACTTGCAGTTGAGGTTGCCGGGGGTGTCCCACCAGGGGCGGTAGGCGCCCGGGTCGGAGGTCTTGGCGAAGTTCGCCGCGTCGCAGGCCGTGGCCGACTTCAGGCAGCGCTGCGCCACGCCGAACTCGACGGTCGCGGACGGCTTGGTCAGGTCCGCGCGCATGCCGTACTCGATGGTCTTCGGGTAGGCGTAACGGTCGTACTGCTCGGGGGACTTGAACTTCTTCTTCACGGCGTAGTGGTTGGTCTCCTGCTTCCAGGTGACGACCAGCGTGTTGCCGTGCACGTCGACGACCTTGTCCAGGCCCCAGCGCCACGCCTGCTTCTTGCCCGCGCCGCAGCGGGAGTCGGCGAAGGCGGTGGCGTGGCAGGGTTCGCCCGGGTGGTTGCCGAAGACGGGGACGGTGGAGACGGAGTCGGTGTCGGCGTGACCGCCGCCGACCTGGTTGAGGCCGTAGTAGTACTTCGTGCCGTCCGTGGTCGTGACGATCCAGTACTCGCCGTTGTTGTCGCCGTTGGTGCCGCCGACGCGGTGCTCGATCCGGGTGCCGTCGTCGCTCTGGGGACGGTAGAGCTCGGTGTCGGTCTCGGGGTTGCTGCCGGAGGCGGCGTCCCGCACCAGTTCCGTCGTCTTGCCGCCCAGGGACATCACCGCGTTGTGCGACACCCAGCACAGGTCGGACGTCTTGTCCTTCTTGGCCGTGTTGTTGGCGGTGCCGGACTTCATCTTCTTGCGGTCGTCCTGGCAGGCGCGGTAGCGGCGCTCGATGTGACCGGCGTCGTAGTCCCAGCCCTCGCCGATCCAGGAGGACTGGGGGGAGGCGACGGCCGTACGGCCGTCCACGCTCTGGGAGTTGTAGGTGAACTCGACGTTCGGGGCCGGGCCGGCGGGGGCCGCCGGGACCGTCAGCGGGTAGGACCAGGTGAACGCTCCGGACGAGCCGCCCGCCGACCACTTGCCGTTGGAGGCCAGCGGCGTGGCCTTGAACGTGCCGCCGGCACCGCCGCCGGAGTCGACCGCCCCGACGACGGCCGCGTCTCCGGTCGCGGCGACCGGGGTGACGCCTGTGGCTGAAGTGCGGTAGGCCGCCTGGGCGATCGACGGTCCCTCGGTCGACGTCGTCTTCGCCGAAGCCGGGGTGACGGTTCCGTCCGCCGCCGTGTCGACCGTGGCGGTGATCGACTGGGTCTGGATGTCGTTGGTGGTCTCCAGCTCCTCGTACTCCTGGCACGCCTCGTCGTCGGGCGTGGTCAGGTAGCACTCGGGGAACTGGACGAAGCGCAGGCGGGAGGCCCAGTCGGCGCCGTAGAGGTTCTTGAACTTCGCGTAGTCGAGCTTGACCGAGATCGGCACGGAGCCGGTGGCCGGGGCCTGGACCTTCACGATCGTGCCGTCGACGCCCTGGGACACGGCGGCCGCGCGGTCGTAGACCTGGACCTGCCAGGTGCCGGTAGGCGCGGCCTGGTCCGGAGCCTGCCCGAGACTGACGGGGAGATTTCCGGCGGGGGTCAGGTCGACCTGTTGCGCGGTCGCGGTCGTACGGGCCGACGCGGGGGTAGTGCTCGCGGCCGAGCCAAAGTTGACCGGCTCCGTGCCGGCCGCCGGTGTAGTGATCGTGCCTGTCGGGGCCTGCTGCTGGTCCGGAGGAACGTCGACCTTCAGAGTCTCCAGGTCGGGCTCGGAGACTCCGCCGGCGACGGTCTCGTCCTGGTCGAGGGTCTCCAGCTGCAGGGTTTCGCGGCCCTTCTCGGCCGTGGCCGGGTCGGGCGGCAGCGCGAACGACTGCGCCGGCAGCAGACCTACGAGCAGCGCCGCCCCGACAGTGGGCACGACGGCTGCGCGCACCCGGCGCAGCCGACGCGAGCGGACAGGCAGAAAGCGACCGAACACGGCGAGGTCCCCCCGGACCATTCGAGGCGGGACCAGGAACGGACCACGCGTGATGGCGTATCAGATGCCGGAGATTCTGTGTCGGTTCTGTGGAGTTCCGCTAGATCGACTGTGGGGATGTGATGATCGCCACGGTGCGTAACATGACGTAACGGCAGGTGAAGTTTAAACTCGCATTAACCTGCGGTACCGGAAGCCGTCACCCGTCTGCGATCAATCACGCAATTCGCTGGGTCTCACCGTAAATACCCGCTTAACCAGTGTGGTTAAGTCCCCGTCTACGGCGCTTTGCTCCAAAAACCCTGACCCGCGCAGCAGTTGTCGGCCTGAAATCCCAACCATGCTTACGGCTCGGGTCGTTGATCGACTCAATCCCTTCCCGCCGCTTGCGAAGCGTGACGGCAGCGCACTCTTGAGCCATCATCGGCTGGCCCGGCCGAGCCCTGTCCCGCGCCGGTTCCATGGGGGAAGGGGAACTCGCCCGATGACGCGCAAGGAGCGCAACCGGCGTCGCGTGCCCGGCGGACGGACCACCGCCGCTGTACTCACCGCGGCGCTCGCCGCCACCGGCATCACGTTCGTCGGACTCGGTCTGGACGAGTCCGGTTCACGTGACAAGCCGAACAGCGACCGCAAGGCGAAGCCGGTCACCGAAACCACCGCGCTCGTGCGGGCCGCGAAGACCGGGAAGCCCGTCGAGGTCACGGCACTGCGCACCACGCGGTCCACCACCTGGGCGCGCCCCGACGGCAGGATGGCCAAGAAGCTCTACTCCTCCCCCGTCCGGGCCAAGGTGGACGGTGCTTGGAAGGACATCGACTACGACCTCCACCGCACCGGGAAGGGCTGGGAGCCGAAGGCCACCAACACCGAAATGGTGTTCTCCGCCGGCTCCGAGGCGACACGTGACGGCGAGGAGCGTGCCTCCCGGTCCACCGCGCACCGGGTCTCCCTGCTCAAGGGCCTCAGGGCGGCTGCGGCCGAGTCGAGCACCCTCGTCACCCTCACCGTCGACGGCCACGACATCCAGCTCACCTGGCCCGGCGCGGTCCCCGCACCGATCATCGACGGCTCCCGCGCCCTGTACCCCGAGATCTTCCCGGGCGCCGACCTGGTGCTCACGGCCGACGACGACGGCTTCGCGCAGTTGCTCGTCCTCAAGAACCGGCAGGCCGCGGCCGACCCGCGCGCCAAGCAGCTCACCTACGGCATCACGTCGGCGGACCTGTCGTTCCGGCTGAACCCGATCACCGGTGTCCTCGCCGCCGAGAACGCGGACGGCGACGAGGTCGCGCTGTCGCCGACGCCGCTGATGTGGGACAGCAGCGGTGCCCCGGCGGTCACCGACGGCTCGGTCGGCGCCTCCTCACAGCCGACCGACTCCGAGAGCCCGGACCCCGTCGACTCGTCCACCCCCGCGCCGAGCGACGACGCGAGTCCCACCGAGGAAGAGCTCGTCGAGACGGACGAGCAGATCGACCCGGACCCCGAAGAGCTCCCGGTGGCCGCCGACGGCCCCGGGCCCACTCCGTCGGACTCTCCTCTGCCGACGGCCCCGGCCGAGCCGACGCCCGAGCCCTCCCGGACCGGCTCCGCGGCCACCCTCAGTCTGTCCGGACTCGACGGTCCCTCCCCCGACTCCCGCGGCGAGCTCGTCGAGACCGATCTGTCGGGAGCGAACTGGCTTCTCACCCCGGACCAGGACTTCCTCAACGACTCGGCCACCAAGTACCCGGTCTTCATCGACCCGTCGGTCAAGAAGCATGTCCAGGACTGGACCACGGCGTACAGCCGGCACCCCAACGCCACGTTCTACAACGGCAAGGGCTTCAACAAGGGCGGTACGCACGAGGCCCGGGTCGGCTTCGAGTCGGACACCTGGGGTACCTCGCGCTCGTACTTCAACATGACCTTCGACAAGGATCTGAAGGGCACGAAGATCGAGTCGGCGAAGCTGTACGTGCTGGAGTCGTACTCCTGGTCGTGCAGCGCCCGCTCGATGAGCGTGCATCTCACCGGCAAGGTCAGCGGACGCACCAACTGGAAGAACGCGCCCAAGCTGCACGACGGCAACAAGATCACCACCAAGAGCTTCGCTCATGGCTACAAGTCCAGTTGCCGGGACGCCTGGGAAGCCTTCAACGTGCGTACGGCCGCCCAGAAGAAGGCCGACGAAGGCCGGGACAGCATCACTTTCGGGATGCGTGCCAGGGACGAGAACTCGCAGTACGCGTGGAAGAAGTTCCACGCCAACGGGGAGAACCCGCCCGTGCTCGAACTCGTCTACAACCGCAAGCCCACCGCTCCCACCTCCCTCGACCTCGGCCCCGACGCCAAATGCACCACCACCCAGCCGTACGCCCGGATGGGATCGGGAGGCCTGACATTCACCGCGAAGGCGTCCGACAAGGACAAGAACCTCGATTTCCTCGACTTCGACCTGTGGCCGCACGGCAAGTGGGCGACGACGGGTGATCTTCTCGGCGCGACCGGCAAAGTGTCCGTGGGATCGGACAAGGACACGGCGCTCAGGACGACGAAGGAGTTCTCCACCAGCAAACTGACCAACGGCACCCTCTACTCCTGGCGGGTGCGGGCCTGGGACGACGCGGAATCGTCCTCCCCCTTCTCCCCGGCCAAGACACCGTGCCGCTTCGTCCTCGACACCGCCGCGCCGAAGTCGCCCAAGGTGAGCTCCACCGACTTCCCCAACGCCGACGGCGACGAGAACGGCTTCGGCAGCGGCGCCGAGGACTCGAAGTGGAGCACCAAGAAGTTCGGCACGGCAGGCACGTTCACCGTGCGTGCGCTCAACACGGACGTCGTGCGGTACGAGTACGGGTTCAACGCGCCCAGTTATCCCTTCCATCTGGACCGGAAGGCCGGGACCGCGACCACCGTCAGCGCGACTCTGACCAACGCCAAGCCTCCCACCGCCGGTCCCAACGTGCTGTACGTGCGGACCGTGGACGGCGCGGGCAACGTGTCGCAACCCACGAAGTACTTCTTCTACGTCAGCCCCCGTGACCAGGCCGACTCCCCCGGCGACTTCACCGGGGACAAGCTCCCGGACCTGATGGTCGTCACCGATGCCGGCAACCTGGCCCTCTACCCCTCCCAGGCCACCAACGACCTCTCCAAGGGCTCCGGCGACCTGGACTATTCGATGGCCGGCGCCTACCGGTCCAACCCGGCCAAGGATCCGAACGGCGACGATCTGCCGCCGTACGTCGCCGCGCCCTCCGGTCACTTCAAGGGTGCTCTGATCACCCACAACGGTGACATCTACGGCGGTGACGGCCTCCAGGACCTGATGGTGCGCGTCGGGGGCAAGCTGTGGGTGTATCCCGGTGACGGTTACGGCGCTGTCAACATCGACAAGCGCGTGGAGATCCTGCTCCCCGAGGGGGCACCCAGCCCCGCCTCGTTCACGCAGATCGTTTCCACGGGTGATGCCACCGGTGACGGCCGCACCGACTTCTTCGCCACCGCGGGCGACGAACTGTGGGCCCTCACCGGCTACCACGGCGCCACCATCGACCAGGCGATCCGGTTGTCGGGCTCCGCCTGGGCCGAGCGCGACATCGTCACCGTCCTGGACATCACCGGCGACGGAGTGACGGACATGGTGTACCGCACGGACGTCCATGCCCAGCTCATGCTCCGCAAGGGCATCGCGGCGAGTGGTGGTGGCACCGATCTGGAGTCCCTGTCGTCCGGCGCCGACTCCTCCGGCGGCAAGGACCTCGAGTACGGTTCCGCCGGCTGGTCCAACGCCAATGTCCCGCTGCTCATCGGCACTCCGGACGCGAACGGGGACTCCATTCCCGACGTCTGGACCGTACGGTCCGACGGCTCGGTCCGCTTCTACGCCGGCGGCAGGACCTCCCTGCCGGGCTCGGGTACCGAGATCGTCGCGCCCGCGAGCTACTGGAAGACCCGGATCGCCATCGGCTGATCGCAGCCCGGAAGAGGGAAGGGCCGACCGTGAACGTCCGCGGTCGGCCCTTCTCCATGTCCGTGTCCGCCTCTGTCCCGACCCTGCCATGACCGCGTGCTGTCGCTCCCGCGGCTGCGCCGACCGAAGCTCTAATCTGACGACATGTCAGACAATGAGTCACATCAGTTGCACGAGTCGGATGAGTCGGACGAGTCGTACGAGCTGCTCGGCTTCGACAACGCCCTCCTCCCCGTAGGTGACCTCGGCGAAGCCGTCTCCTTCTATGAGCGGGCCGGCTTCGCCGTGGCCTTTCGGCTGGACGAGGCGGGGATCGCGGGGCTGAAGGTGGGCAAGGAGACGCCCGGGCTGCTGCTTCGCGTGGAGGACGAGTTGCGGCATCGGCCGCCCGTGTGGGGATCGGCCCGGATGTGGCTGGAGGTGCGGGACGCGCGGGGCGCCGCGCGGGCGCTCGCGGCGGCGGGGGTGCCGCCGCTCGACGCGCCGTTCTCCGTGGCGACCGGATGGACCGTCGAGTTCGCGGACCCCTGGGGGAACGTCATCGGGTTCACGGACTACAGCAAACGGCCGGAGCTGGCCCGCACCGGATGACCGCCCGCCCCGGAAGATGACCGCTTGAACGCGTTCAAAAATGGGTCTACAGTCTCACCAAGAACATTTTGAACGTGTTCAAGAAGCCCGGAAGGGGTGGGGGCATGGACCTCACGGTCGTCGCGTATGTCGTCTATCTGCTGGTCGGTGTGGGGCTGACGGTGTGGGTGGCGCGGACGCTGAGCAGGAACGGGCGGATCTTCCTCTCGGATGTGCTGCGGGGAAACGAGCAGCTCGCGGACGCGGTGAACCACCTGCTGGTGGTCGGGTTCTATCTCGTGAACCTGGGGTTCGTGGCGCTCTACCTGAACTCCGACGACGCCATCACCAGCCCGCGTGAGGTGTTCGAGACGGTGTCGTCGAAGCTCGGCGTGGTGCTGCTCGTGCTGGGGGGACTGCACCTGGGGAACGTGTTCGTGCTGAACAGGTTCCGGCGGCGGGGCGTCATGGAGCGGGAGCAGCTGCCGCCGGTCGCGCCGCAGGGCTGGGCCGCTCCGACGGGGCGGGCATGAGCACCACGGCCGGGACGGCCACCGAGGACCGGGGCGCCGAGCGCGTCCCGGTCCTCCGGCTCACCGTGCTGTACGACGCCGGGTGCGGGCTGTGCGCCTTTCTGCGGGAGTGGCTGGGCAGGCAGCGGCAGTTGGTGCCGCTGGGGTTCGTGGCGGCGGGGTCGGAGGAGGCGCGGCGGATGTTCCCATCGCTCGACCACGGGGCGACGCTGGAGGAGATCACGATCGTCGGGGACGGCGGGCAGGTGTACCGGGGGGCCTCCGCCTGGATCGTGTGTCTGTGGGCGCTGCTCGAGCACCGGCCGCTCGCCCACCGGCTGAGCACCCCGGCCGGGGCCCGGCTCGCGCGCACCGCCGTACTCGCCGCCGCGCGGTGGCGGGGCACCCACCGGCAGCCCGGCTCGGGTTGCGGAAGCGGCGGGGCCGAGCTGACGGGATGGGCGTACGACCGGCGGTACGGGTGGCTGTACCGCCCTCCCGGCGGCTGCGACACGGGTACCTGCGCGACTCGTTAGGCTCTGCCCGTGGCCGCACTGAACGACAACCCCAGCCCAGAGCCCGGTGCCGACCAGCCCGACGCGGGGGCCGGCGGCCCCAGGGACGGCACGGAGCAGCCCGGCCCCAAGGGTTCCGCCAAGTCCGAGCAGACCCGCGCGCTGATCCTGGAGACCGCGCTGCGGCTCTTCCAGGAGCGCGGGTACGACAAGACGACGATGCGGGCCATCGCGAAGGAGGCCGGGGTCTCCGTCGGGAACGCGTACTACTACTTCGCCGGCAAGGAACACCTGATCCAGGGGTTCTACGACCGGATCGGCGTCGAGCACCTGGCGGCGGTGCGGCCCGTGCTGGAGCGGGAGAAGGATCTGGAGGCGCGGATCGCCGGGGTGCTGAAGGCGTGGCTGGACGTCGCGGAGCCGTACCACGAGTTCGCGGCGCAGTTCTTCAAGAACGCGGCCGATCCGGACAGTCCCCTCAGCCCCTTCTCCCCCGAGTCGGAGGGGCCCCGCGAGGAGTCCATCGCCATCCACCGCGAGATCCTCGCCGGATCCAAGGCCAAGGTCCCGGACGAACTCCGGGAGATCCTGCCCGAGTTGATGTGGCTCTCCCTGATGGGTCTCGTCATGTACTGGGTCTTCGACCGGACGGAGGGACGCGAGCGCAGCTACCGGCTCGCCGAGCGGGGGGCCCGACTGACGACCCGGGGCGTCTCACTGGCTCGGTTCCGGGTGATGCGGCCGCTGGTCCGCGAGATGCACGAACTGTTCACGGACTTCTTGCCGGGCATGACGAAGGTGCTGCCGGATCCGGGGGTCAGGGGGCGGGCGGCGGAGTGATCACTTTCGGGTGAAGGGGATCGAACAGGACGCCTGGCTTCATACCCGCCTACGATGATGGTCTCGACACCAGCCCATGGGAGGCACCTGATGTCCGCGGCAGCTGTCGAGCGGTCGCACGAGGAGCGGGCGCTGATCGCCGAAGCGAACCACATCATGGAGAGCGTTCCGGGCCTCCGCGTCGAGATCATCGAAGACCAGATCCTCGTGAGCCCCGCACCGGATGGCCCGCACTCCGAGGCGCTGATGCTGTTCGCCGCCCCCTTCATGCAGCTGGGCCTCGTCCGTGCGCTCCCGGGCATCGGCCTCTGGCTGCCCAACGGCCCGGAGGACTACGCCATCCCCGATCTGTCGGTGGTCGACGACGACTACCGCGATCACCTGGTGGAGAACAGCTGCTACGACCCGATGTGCTTCCGCCTGGTCATGGAGGTCACCTCCAGCAACTGGAAGACGGATCCGCAGACCAAGGTCACCCACTACGCCAAGGCCCGCGTCCCCGTCTACGTGATCATCGACCGCAAGCACCAGCGCCTCCATGTCCTGACCGATCCGGCCCGTGGCAGCTATGGGAAGCACGGCATCCACAGCCCCGGGGAGCTCGTCACGCTCCCCGAGTCCGTGGGTGGCAAGGTCGTGCTCGACGTCGAGCGTCTCCTCAAAGCCGGTCTGTCCTGAACTGGTTGACCGCGTCCACCTCCCCCTCAGCCACCCCCGCCAGCTCCACGTCGTACACCAGCGGCCCCTCCCCCACGACCACCTGACGCGCGCGCGAAGTCGACGTCGGTGAGGTCGTCGCCAGCAGATACGGCCCCGGGCCCGGCACCGCCACGATGTACGAGCCGTCCGCCAGGGACGTCACCCGGTCCAGCTGACGGCCGCCCCTGGACAGCAGCGTCACCTCGGCGCCCTCGACCGGCTCACCGTCCGCCGTGCTGACGAAGCCGTGGATCACGGAGGCGGGACCGTCCGCCGGAGAAACCGCCGGGGGCTCCTCCTTCGGCTCCACCGCCAGATGCGGCAACCGCTTCTCCAGCCCCGCCGGGAGCCACCAGTTCGCCTTCCCCAGCAGATGCATCGCGGCCGGCACCAGGGCCGTACGGAGGATGAAGGCGTCCAGGGCGACGGCGGCGGCGAGGCCGATGCCGGCCATCGCGGCCTCCAGTTCGCCGCTCAGGACGAACGCGCTGAAGACGCACATCATGATCAGGGCCGCGCAGTTGATGACCCGGCTGGTCTCCGCGAAGCCGACGCGGACAGCGCGGGCGTTGTCCTTGGTGTGGACCCACTCCTCGTGCATGCGGCTGACCAGGAAGACCTGGTAGTCCATGGAGAGGCCGAAGAGGAGGGAGAGCATGATGACCGGGAGGAAGGCCGCGATCGGGCCCTCCCTGCCTATGCCGAGGAGTTCCGTCCCCCAGCCCCACTGGAAGATCGCCACCAGGACGCCGAAGGACGCCGCCGCCGCGACCAGGTTCATCAGCGCGGCCGTCAGCGGCACGACCAGGGAGCGGAAAGCGACCAGCAGGAGCAGGAAGCCGAGTCCGATGATCGTCGCGATGAAGTAGGGGAGGCGGTCTCCCGTCACCGACGCGAAGTCCTTCGACACCGCCGTCACGCCGCCCACGTGGGCCTGCGCCCCGGACGCCGGGATGACGTCCTCGCGCAGACGGTCGATGAGGCGGTCCGTCTCCTCGGCCTGCGGGGACGTCGTCGGGACGACCTGGATCACCGTGACGCCGTTCGCGGGCGGTACGGCCGCCGCCTGGGCCACTCCCTCCGTGGACTCGATGCGCGTCACCAGCCCCTCGGCCCCGGTGCCGTCCACGACCACCTGGAGGGGGCCGTTGAAGCCCGGCCCGAAGCCCTCCGCGAGAAGGTCGTAGGCCTGGCGGGTGGTCGTGGTGTCGCGGTGGTTGCCCTGGTCGGAGGTGCCGAGGCGGATCGACAGGACGGGGATCGCGAGGACCAGCATGACGACGAGGGCGAGGACGGCCGTGGAGCGCGGGCGCCGCTCGACGTACGCCGACCAGCGGGCCGCGAGGCCGCTCGTCAGCTCCGGTTCGGGGCCGGTGGCCGCGAGGCGGCGGCGCTGACGACGGCTGAGGACGCGCGGGCCGAGCACACCGAGGAGGGCGGGCAGCAGGGTGACGGCGGCGAGCACGCTGAGTACGACGGTCAGCGAGGTCGCGATGACGACGCCGTCCAGGAAACGGAGGTTCATCACCAGCATCCCGGCCAGCGCGATACAGACCGTGCCGCCCGCGAACAGCACCGCGCGGCCTGAGGTGTTGAGGGCCGTGACCGCCGCCTCCTCCGGCTTCAAACCGCGCAGGATGCCGCGCCGGTGCCGGGTGACGATGAACAGGGCGTAGTCGATACCGACGCCGAGACCGATCAGCGAGCCGAGCAGCGGGGCCACGTCCGGGATGTCCGTGACATGGCTGAGCAGGGCCGTGGCCATCATGCCGGTGCCGACACCGGCGATCGCCACGACGATCGGCAGCAGCATCGCGAAGAGCGAGCCGAAGGCGAGGAAGAGGACGACCGCCGCCGCCAGGATGCCGACCGCCTCGGACGTGCCCTGGGTGGCCTCCTGCGCCCGCGCGATCGCCTGGCCGCCCAACTCGACCTGGAGGCCGTCCCGTTCGGCGCCCTGGGCGGTCTCGATGACGTCGTCGATCAGGCCCTTGGGTACGGCGTTCGCCTGCTCGGTGAAGGTCACCTGGGCGTAGGCGATCGTCCCGTCCCGGCTGACGCCCGCTCCGCCGCCACCGCCGGCGCCCGCGTCGCCGTACGGGCTGGTGACGTCTCCGACGCCCGCCATCCGGCCGATCTCCGCGAGCGCGGGCTCGATCCGGGACCGTACGGAGTCGTCGTCCACCGACCCCTCGTCCACCTTCCACACCACGGTGTCGGTGTCGCCCGCGCGCTCCGGGAAGGCCTTGTCCATCAGGTCGTACGCGTGCTTGGAGTCCGTGCCCGGGAGGGAGAAGACATTCGCGTAGTCCGTGCCCGCGCTCGTGCCGGCGAAGCCGACGCCGAGCACGGTCCCCACCCACAGCAACAGGACCACCAGCCGGTGCCGATAGCACCACCGTGCCAAGGTCGCCACGATCAACTCTCCTTGTCCGACGGTCGATTGGTCGTCGCTCGGTCCCCCGGGTCCTGGCCTCACCCTCGTCCGCGGCACAGGTACGGCGACATGGCTCGGCCATGACTCTCAAGGAACTCCAAAGCGGGACCGGCCCCCCGCGGGAACTCCCGTGCGGATACTGGGGACATGACCGGAACCGAGGGCAGGCCGTCCGAGATGTACGCCGACCCGACCGCGGGCACCGACGGCACGACCACCACCGGCTGTGCGGGAGCGACCGTGCTGGTCGTCGAGGACGAGCCGAGCATCGCGGACGTCCTCGCCATCGCCCTGCGCTACCACCGCTTCGAGGTGATGACGGCCGGTACGGTCCGGGACGCGCTCGCGCTCGCCGAGCGCACCCGGCCCGACGCGGCCCTCCTCGACGTGATGCTCCCGGACGGCGACGGCCGCGCCCTGGGCCGTGAACTACGTTCCCGGCGCCCGGAGTTGGCGCTTGTGTTCCTGACGGCCCGGGACGCGCCCGCCGAGATCGTGGGCGCCCTCGGCTTCGGCGACGACTACATCACCAAGCCGTTCGACATCGAGGTGGTCGTCGCCCGCCTCACCGCCGTCCTGCGCCGCACCCGGCGTGCCGACGTCCTCCCCCAGCGCCCGCCGCTGCGCTACGGCGACCTGGAGCTGGACGAGACGACGTACTCGGTGCACCGGGCGGGCCGCACGGTGGAGCTGACGCCCACCGAGTACGCGCTGCTGCGGTTCCTGGTGCGCAACGGCGGGCGGATCGTGCCGAAGGAGCAACTCCTGCGCCACGTATGGCAGTACGAGCACGCGCCGGCCGAGTCGACCGTCGTCGAGACGTACATCAGCTATCTGCGGCGCAAGCTGGACGCGCTCGGCCCGCCCGTCATCACCACGCGGCGGGGCGTCGGATACGGGCTGGCATGACCCTGCCCCGACGGTTGTCGAGGCCGTGCCGCCGGCGCGGCCTGTACTCCCTGCGCGCCAAGCTCACGCTCGCGAACGTCGTCCTGCTCGCCGTGGGCGTCGTCGCGGCGACGGCGTTCAGCGCGATCGGCATGCGGATGTATCTGCTCGACAGCGTCGACCGGGAGCTGATGACGACCCGGGACTCCATCGGGGCCGCGCGGATCAGCATGGAGCAGATCGACGCGCTGAGCGCGCTGGTCGCCCTCAGCAACCGGGCCTCCGGCGAGCCCTCCGCCGACGGCGCCGACTCCCTCGTCCAGGGCGCCGTCTTCACCGCGCTCGACGACCGGGGCGAGCCGCTGACCATCGCCGGCTTCCCGCCGACCGACGGGCAGCGCGCGCTCGCCGCCGCGGTGCCCGATCCGGCCGCCCTGGTCGCGGACGACGAACCGTACGACGTCGACGTGGCGGGCGCCCCCCACCGGGTCACGGCGGCCCGGATGGACGACGGCACGACCGTCCTCCTCGCCACCTCCACCCGGTCGCTCCACCAGGTCATCGCCAAGGCCCTCAAGCTGGACTTCGCCGTCGGCGGCCTGCTCCTCGCGACGCTCGCCTGTCTGACCCTGTTCAGCGTGCGCCGCCGGATGCGGCCGCTGGAGGACATGGTCGAGACCTCGTCGGCGATCGCCGAGGGCGACCTCACCCGCCGTGTCCCCTCCAGCAGCGAGGCCACCCTGGAGGTCGAACAGCTGCGGCTCGCACTCAACTCCATGCTCCAGCAGGTCGAGACGGCCTACCGCACCCGCGAACGCGGCGCCGCCCAGCTGCGCCGCTTCGTCGGCGACGCCTCCCACGAGCTGCGTACACCGCTGTCCGCGATCCGCGGCTACCTCCAGCTCTACGACAAGGGCATGCTCACCGACCCGGACGAGCGCCGGCGCGCCTGGGACCGGATGAACAACGAGGTCGACCGCATGGGCCACCTCGTCGACGAACTCCTCACCCTCGCCCGCCTCGACCAGCGCCCCGAGCTCCGCCTCAGGAACGTCGACCTCACCCGGCTGGTCCGCGACGCCGCCGCCGACCTCCGTGCCCAGCAGCCCGACCGCCCGGTCACCGTCCGGGCGGAGGGCGCCCTCCTCGTCCGGGCCGACGAGTCGGGCCTGCGCCAGATCCTGGGCAACCTGGTCAGCAACGTACGCACCCATACGCCGGCGGACGTGCCGGTGCGGCTGGGGGCGGAGCGCGTGGCCGGTGTCGTACGTCTGTACGTGGCGGACGAGGGCCCGGGGCTGTCGGAGGAGGACGCGGCGCGTGTCTTCGACCGCTTCTTCAGGGCGGGGGGAGGCACGGGCAGCGGCCTGGGCATGGCGATCGTGCAAGGAGTGGCCGAGACCCACGGCGGCGAGGTGACGGTGACCACGGCCCCGGGCGATGGCTTGAAAGTGACGGTGACACTGCCGTGCCCCGAAGGGGCGCGGGGAACCGCGCGAGCAACCGAGGACAACCCGCGGCCGCCGTCGCTCGACTGACCCCCCCTCCCCCTCGGGCGCTACGGCGCCCCCACCAACGCCCAGACCGTCTTCCCGTGCCGCCCCCGGCTCCACACCCCCCAGGCCGCCGCGAGATGCGCCACGAGCCGCAGCCCCCGCCCGGTCTCGCCCCACTCGCCCACCTCGCGGAGCCGGGGCGCGTCCATGCCCTCGTCCGACACCTCGATGAAGCAGGACCCGTCCGCCAGCGCGGTCACCGCGACCTCGAACTCCCGTTCAAGCAAAGGGCCGTGGCGGACGACGTTGGTCGAGAGCTCGGAGACGACGAGCACGATGTCCGCCAGCGCCGCCGAGTCCTCCCCGTGCCCCCAGTCGACGAGATGTTCCCGTACGCGACGGCGGGCGAGCCCCACGGACGCCGGATGGCGGGGCAGCCGGAACGAGTCACGTCTCACCACGTTCGCTCCTCACCCCGATCACATCCCCGACACAGAAGATGCGCGGAGCGAGCGCCTCCTGTCACTCCCGCGAACATCCGGCCCGCGAGTTCACGTCAGCTGTCACACGGCGTCTGTCATATCCATGGCCATGTCCGTCGCCGGATCCCTCATGGGATCCGGCTTCAGATCGCTCGTCAGATCCAGTCCAGCCGCCACAGCCGGAAGACCCCGGTCCCGTCGGACAGATACTGCGCCCCGCCGACCTCCTCGGTGCTGAGCACGTACTCCTTGCGCTGCCACAGGGGGATCATCGGCACGTCCTGGGCGACGACCTCCTGCAGTTCCTTGAAGTCCGGGGCGGCCCGGCTGCGGTCCTCGTAGCGCTGGCTGTCCTTGATGAGCCGGTCGGCCTGCTCGCTGCTGTAGCCGTTGTTCAGGGAGCCGCCGGTGCCGACGAGGGGTCCGCCGAAGGTGTCGGGATCGGGGTAGTCGGCCACCCAGCCCACCCCGTACGCGTCCAACTTGCCCTCGGCGTACCGCTTCTGGAAGGCGGTCCACTCGTACGCCTTGGTCGTCACGTAGAACAGCCCGCTCGCCTCCAGCTGCTCCTTCAGCTCGGCGGCCTCGGCGGCGGCCGAGCCCCGGCCCTCGGCGTAGCCGTAGGTGAAGCGCACGGGCATGCCGACGCCGGCCTCGTCGAGGAGCCGACGGGCGCGCTGCGGGTCGGGCTGGGGGTTCACGTCGAAGAACGAGGTCGTGTGGCCCGTGATGCCGGCCGGGATGAGCGAGTAGAGCGGGTCGGTCGTGCCCCGGTAGACGTCGGCGACCAGCTTCTCCCGGTTGACCAGCGCGGCCAGCGCCTGCCGTACCCGGCGGTCGTGGAAGGGCGAGTTCACCCGCACGTTGAGGGCGAGGTCGCGGGTCTCGGTGCTGTCGGCCTCCAGGACCCGCTGGTCGGGATCGCTGGGCGACAGCGCGGCGAGCGTCGCGGGCGGCAGCGCGCGGGTGACGACGTCGACCCGGCGTGCCTGCCACGCCTTCTGCAGCGCCGCCGAGTCCTTGTAGTAGCGCATGAGGACCGGGCTGCCGCCGTCCTGGGCGGCGCCCTGGTAGTCGCCGTTGGGGGTGAGGCGGGCCTGTTCGGCCGAGTACGAGGTCAGGGAGTAGGGCCCGGTGCCGTCGGCGCCGCCGTCCGCGCGCAGCCGGTTCGTCGCGTACTTCGTGCGGTCGACGATCGACCCGGCGCCGGTGGCCACCTTGAACGGGAAGGTGGCGTCCGGCGAGGAGAGCCGGAAGCTGACGGTGAGCCCGTCCGCGCTGACCGACTGGAGGGTGTCGAGCAGCGCGGCGGGGCCGACGTCCGCGTTGATGCGCTTGACCCGGTCGAAGGAGTACTTGACGTCCTTCCCGGTGACCTCACGCCCACTGGGGAATTTCAGGCCCTGGCGCAGGGTGCAGCGGTAGACGGTGAGCGCGTTGCCGACGAACCCACAGCTCCGGGCGGCGTCCGGCACGGGTGCGGCGCCGCCCGGTTCGAAGGTCAGCAGTGACTGGAACACATTGCTGAACAGGGCCCAGGAACCGGCGTCGTAGGCGCCGGCCGGGTCGAGCGAGGTGACCGAGTCGGTCGTTCCGACGGTGATCGTCCTGTTCTCGTCCCGCTGGGCCGGCAGCAACTGCCAACCGCCGATCGCCGCGCTCGCCAGGACCAGCAGCGAGGCGAGAATCCGCAAGCGAACCGACCGCATCGGCGCCCCTTCCAAGGACCCCACCCGGCCCACTACGCACAGTGGTTCCGCGGTGGCGCGGATCACCTAATCACAGTCGGCGTTGTTCACGGAAGACAGGTTTTGTTGAGTTGATAAAGAACTTGGTAAGCCCGCTGCCCATATGTTTCCGAAAGGCTTCAAGACCGGCCATGGCGTCATGGAAAGACTTCTAACGCCACTTCTGGCAGCACTTCTGACGGCCCGTCACGCCTGCTTCGACGCCAGCTCCACCACCGTGATGTCCGACGGCGCCCCGACCCGCACCGGCGGCCCCCACGCGCCCGCGCCCCGCGAGACGTAGAGCTGGGTGTCGCCGTAGCGCTCCAGACCCGCGAGGGTGGGGTTGGCGGCCTGCGCGACGTAGGTCATCGGCCACATCTGGCCACCGTGGGTGTGCCCGGAGAGCTGGAGGTCGACGCCGTGGTCGACGGCGTCATGGATCTGGACGGGCTGGTGCGCCATGAGCACCACGGCCCGCGAGGTGTCCCGGTCGCCGAGCGCCTTCGCGAAGTCGGGGCCCTGGCCCTCGTCCTCGCCCGCGATGTCGTTCACCCCGGCGAGATCGAGATACGGCAGCTCGCGGCGGGCGTTCTCCAGCGGGGTCAGACCCAGCCGCCGCACCTCCTCGACCCACTGCTCGGCGCCGGAGATGTACTCGTGGTTGCCGGTGACGAAGTAGCTGCCGTGCCGCGCCTTCAGACCGGCGAGCGGCGCCGCCGCCGGGCCGAGGTCCGCCACGTCGCCGTCGACCAGGTCGCCGACCACCGCGATCAGGTCGGGCTGCGTCGAGTTGATCGTGTCCACGACCTTCTGCGCGAAGCCCCGGCCCAGCATCGGCGAGAGGTGGATGTCGCTGACCACCGCGATCCGGAAACCGTGGGCCGCGCGCGGGAGCTTCGCCAGCGGCACGGTGACGCGCTTGAGCTTGGGGCCGCGTACGACGCCGTAGGTGCCGTAGCCGACGGTGCCGAGCGCCGCGGCGGCGACGGCTCCGCCGACGACACGGGAGACGAAGAGACGGCGGGAGGGGTCGGCCGAGGCCGCGGGGCCGGCCGGCGGGGCAGGGGGCTGCGGGGGTTCCGTCGCGGAGGGCGGGGCCGGCTGCCCGGGCTCGGCGGCCTCCGTGGACTGGGTGGGCTGCGTTGCCTGAGTGGGCTGCGCCGGCTGCGAGGGCTGTGCGCCGGCCGGGACCGGTTCCGGCTCGCGCACCACCGGCTCCGGTTCCGGCCGGGGCTCCGGCTGCCGCGCGGGCGCCGGGGCGCGCCGCTCCACCAGACGGCGCACGAGGGGCCGTACGAGCTCCCCCACCAGCAGGGCCAGCAGCAGATACAGCGAGAGGGCGAGCCACATGAAGCCCGGCCAGGTCAGCGTCCGCTGCAGCCAGAAGGGGGCGCCGCCGCGTTCGGCCGCGAAGCCGGCGAACATCAGCACCGGTCCGGCGATGAACACGGCCGTGCCCACGCGTCTGGCGAGCCCCGGCCCGCGTGTCGTGTCGCGTACCAGGCGGCGCCACGCGTACCAATGCATCGCACCGAAGGCGCCCAGCACCAGCAGAGCGACGAGGACAAAAACAATGATCATCACGTCGTACTCCCGGTCGGGCGGTCAGGCGGTCCGGCGAAGGGCGCGCACTCCGCGCAACCCGATGACCCCGATGGCCGTCCCAAGGACAAAGGAGACGACGGCGAGCGTCAGATGCACCCAGAAGTACGCCGTCGGATCACCCGCGTCGTCGAACGCGAGCCCGCTGCCGTCCTTCCACAGGTTTTTGATGAAAGTGGTCCAGATGACCCAGCTCCACACCCCGAAGGCGAGCAGGAACCAGGACAGGGGGCGGCTGAGCTTCATGAGTTCAGTATCGCCGTCGTCCGCGGGGTCCTCGCGCCGGGGTGCGAGCGGGGGCGTGAGTGGGGGCGCGAGTGGGGGCGTGCGCAGGAGCGTGAACAGGAGTGGGGAAGCCACGGAGCGCTCCGGTGGGATTTACCGGTCGGAGCCATGTACTTTCTCGATCGTGCCCGCCTCCCAGAAGACCGCCAGGCGCCCCCTGCTGGTCACCTCAGCCACCCTGCTGTCCCTCTCGCTGACCTCCCTGTCGACGCTGACGGCCGCCCCGGCCTTCGCGGCGAAACCGTCACCGAGTTCGAGCGCCTCGCCGTCCGCGAGTCCCAGCACCTCGCCGTCCGCGACTCCCCCGGCGACCATGTCGACCGTCGGCGGGGAGCTGCTGGGCAAGCCGGGCACGCAGGCCACCCTCGGCGGCGACGCGCCCGTGCTGCCCAAGGGCATCAGCGCCCGCTCCTGGATCGTCGCGGACGCCGAGACGGGCGACGTGCTGGCCGCGCACAACGCGCACTGGCGGCTGGCCCCGGCGAGCACACTGAAGATGCTGTTCGCGGACACGCTGCTGCCGAAGTTCAACAGGGACGACGAGCACAAGGTCGCCCCCGCCGACCTGGCGGGCGTCGGCTCGGGCTCCAGCATGGTCGGCATAAAGGAGAACGAGACATACACCGTCCACGACCTGTGGCTCGGTGTCTTCCTTCGCTCCGGCAACGACGCGGTGCACGTCCTGTCGGCCATGAACGGCGGCGTGAAGCAGACCGTCGCGGACATGAACGCGCACGCCGAGGAGCTCCAGGCCCTCGACACCCGCGCGGTCAGCCCCGACGGCTACGACGCCAAGGGACAGGTGTCGTCCGCGTACGACCTGACGCTGATCGCCAGGTCGGGGCTGCAGAAGAAGGACTTCCGGGAGTACTGCTCGACCGTCCGGGCGAAATTCCCGGGCGAGACCAAGAAGGGCAAGAACGGCAAGAAGAGCCGTTCGTCCTTCGAGATCCAGAACACCAACCGGCTGCTCACCGGGGACAGCGGCCTCGACTCCTACCAGGGCATCGCGGGTGTGAAGAACGGCAACACCACGAACGCGGGCGCCACGTTCACCGGGGTCGCCGAGCGGGACGGCCGGGTCCTCCTCGTCACCGTGATGCACCCGGAGAAGGACGAGCACAACCAGGTCTACAAGGAGACCGCGAGCCTCTTCGACTGGGGGTTCAAGGCGGCGGGCAAGGTGACGCCGGTGGGGGAACTGGTGGCGCCCAAGGGGGCGGACACCTCCGGTGAGGGGACCGCCGAGCCCAGTGCGCAGGCGGGGGCCACGGCGTCGGCGTCCGCCTCCGGTGGGGCGGGCGGGAAGTCGGTCGCCGCGAGGGCCTCCGGCGGGGGCGGTGGGGTCGGGGTCGCCCTCGGGATCATGGGGGGCGTGTTGGTGTTGTTGGCCGGTGGGGTGTTCCTGGTGAATCGGAAGTGGCCTCTGCGGGGGAAGAAGTAAGGGCCCGGGAAGCGGCTGGGTGATGGGTGTCGGATGCGGGGTGCGGGTGCGTCGTGGCTGGTCGCGCCCACGCGGCGGAGCCGCATATCGACACAGCCCCGCGCCCCTTACAGGGCGCTGTCCTCGGCCGGGAGTTCCAGGTCCTCCGTGTCCTCGCTTTCCTTGCTGCCCTCCGCCGTCCAGGCCGCGCAGTACAGCAGGAGCTTGGTGGTGAAGTTGATCCAGAGGAGGAGGGCGATGGGGACGCCGAAGGCGCCGTACATGCTCTTGGAGGCGATGCCCTGGATGTAGCCGCTGAGGAGGAGCTTGAGGAGTTCGAAGCCGACGGCTCCTATGAGGGCGGCCACGACCAGGCGGCGGCGGGGTGGCTGGACGCCGGGGAGCAGGGTGAGGACGTAGAGGAGCAGCAGGAAGTCGGCGAGCACGGCCACGGCGAACGCGGCGATGCGGAGCAGGATGCCGCCCCACCCGTCGCGGTCGATGCCCAGCTGGTCGGCGATCCAGCCCACCGCCGACGACGCGACGGTGGAGGCGGCCAGGGTGACGAGGACCGCGCCGCCGAGGCCGACCAGGACGCCCGTGTCCTTGACCTTGGCGAGGAAGAAGTTCTCGTCGGGATCGGGCTTCTCCCAGACCGCGCGCAGACAGCCGCGCATCTCGCTCACCCAGCCGATACCGGTGAACAGCAGCAGCGCGCCGGCGATGATCCCGATCGTGCCGGCGTTCTCGGCGAGGCCGGCGATGTCCAGTTGGTCGGAGATACCGGGCACCTGCTCGGCCAGCTTGTCCTCCAGCTCCCGCTGCCGTCCCTCGCTGAGGGTCGCCGCGGCGATGGCGGCGCCGACGGTCAGCAGCGGGAACAGCGCCAGGAAGCTGATGAAGGTCATCGCCGCGGCCAACCGGGTCCACTTCACCCGCTCCAGCCGCTCGTACGACCGCCACGCGTGCGTGGTCATCAGACGCTCCACGAGGGGGCCCACCCCGGGGAGCTTTTTCAGCCAGTCCATGATCCGAACTCTGCCCCACTCGTCGGCGACCGATACCGGGTACCCCCGAGTCGGCCCGGGATCCGCCCCCGCGTCACCAGTCCGCGACCGCCAGCGCGTACATCGCCATCCACGCCGCCGCGACGAGGGTGAGGGGGCGGTCGCGCAGGACGACGTCCTCGGGCTCGCCCGCCTCGCCCCGGTCGGCGAAGACGGCGTAGCGGAGGACGGCCAGCACGAAGGCGACCATGGAGAGTTGGCGCCAGGGCAGGACGCTCGCGCTCGGTACGCCGCCCTCCTCCAGGGCCCAGAGGCAGTAGCCGAGCACGGCGACTCCGGCGGCCAACTGCCAGACGAAGCGCAGATATCCGGCCGTGTACTCGGTGAGCAGGGGCCGGGTGGCACCGGGCCGGTCGGTCATCCGCAGGGCCTCCGAGTACCGCTTGGCCGCGACCATGAAGAGCGCGCCGAACCCGGTGGTGATCAGGAACCAGCGCGACAGCGGGATGCCCAGCGCGACCCCGCCGATCATCGCCCGCATCAGGAAACCGGTGGTGACGACCGCCAGATCGACGACCAGGACGTGCTTGAGGCTGAGGCAGTAGGCGAGTTGGAGTCCGAGGTACGCCAGCAGCAGCGCGCAGACGTACGGCGGGCAGAGCCAGGCGGCGGCCACGGGCGCGAGTACGGCCAGGGCGCCGCCGGCGCCGTACGCGACCGGTACGGGCACCTGCCCGGCGGCGACCGGGCGGTGGCGCTTGACCGGGTGTGCGCGGTCCGCCTCGGCGTCCCGGGCGTCGTTGACGAGGTACACGGCGGCTGCGCAGGCCGTGAAGAGGGCGAAGACCAGGGGGAGTTGAGTGAGGGCGCGGGCGGTGAGGAGCTCCCCGGCCGCCGCGGGCGCGGCGACGACGAGCGCGTTCTTGATCCATTGGCGGGGGCGGGCGGTGCGCAGGAGGCCGCGGGCGAGGCCGGCCTTCGGGGGCGCCTGCCCGGGCGCCGCGTGCCACTCCAGGACCGCCGTGCGCTCAGCCATGGCCGCGCACCACCCAGCGTGCGCCGAGCCGCGCCGTGAGCGCCCCGAGGGCCACGCCCGCCGCCACGTCCGACGGGTAGTGCACACCGGTCACCAGCCGGGAGAGGCACATCGCGGCGGCGAGCGGGGCCGTGGCGGCGGCGAGCACGAGCGGGGCGCCCGGGGACGCCCCGTGGGCCACGACGATCACGACGGCCACCGCCGTTGCCGCCGAACTCGCGTGCGAGCTGGGGAAGGAGTGCCGTCCGGCCGTGCGGACGAGGGGTTCGACATGCGCGGGGCGGGGCCGTCGTACGACCCTCTTGACGCCCATGCTGGCCAGATGCGCCCCGGCGGTCAGCGCCGTCCCGCGCAGCCACACACCGCGCCGCCGCCGGTCCGCGGCGGCCCCCGCCAGCCCGGCCGCGAGCCACAGCAGGCCGTGCTCCCCCACCCCGGACAGCCCTCGCGCGGCCGCCGCGACGCGCGGGTCGGCGCCATGGGCGTGGAGCACGGAGAGCAGCCGCCGGTCCAGACCGCGCACGCCATCGACGACGTCAACTTCATCCATGCGAGGTCACTCTTCTAGGTGGCCGTCCAGGAACTACGGCAATCTTGAACGACATCCCATTAATCACCCATTTCGGTGAGGCGGCAGAGCGGCCGGGCCGACGTGCCCGGTTCGTTCGCATACACGGCGATACGGTCGCGGGCATGCCAGCCGACGCCGCCTCAGCCCCTCCGGCTCCCGCGCCTGCCGACCCCGGCCGCACCGTCCCCGTCACCGGCTGGGGCCGCACCGCCCCGACCGCCGCCCGGCTGCTCCGGCCGCGTACGTACGACGAGGCGGCGGACGCCGTACGGGCGTGCGGGGCACGCGGCGGGATCGCCCGGGGGCTGGGGCGGGCGTACGGGGACGCGGCGCAGAACGCGGGCGGGACCGTCCTCGACATGACGGGCCTCGACCGTGTCCACGCCATCGACGCGGACGGCGGCACGGTCCTGTGCGACGCGGGCGTCTCCCTGCACCGGCTGATGGAGGTGCTGCTCCCCCTGGGCTGGTTCGTGCCGGTGACCCCGGGGACCCGCCAGGTGACCGTCGGCGGCGCCATCGCGGCCGACATCCACGGCAAGAACCACCATGTCTCCGGGTCGTTCGCCCGCCATGTCCTCTCCCTCGAACTGCTGACGGCGGACGGCGAGATCCGCACCGTCGTGCCCGGCACCCCGCTCTTCGACGCCACGGCCGGCGGCATCGGCCTGACCGGTGTCATCCTCACCGCGACCGTCCGTCTCCTCCCCGTCGAGACGTCCTGGATGTCCGTCGACACCGAACGCGCCCGCGACCTCGACGACCTCCTCGCCCGTCTCACGGCCACCGACCGCTACTACCGCTACTCCGTCGCCTGGATCGACCTGCTCGCCAGGGGCGCGTCGACGGGTCGCGCGGTCCTGACCCGCGGGGAGCACGCGACCCTGGAGGCGCTGGAGGCGTCGGGGCCGCTGGAAGCGCCGGGGCCGGTGCCGGGGCCGTTGAAATCGTCGTCCACGCGCGCGTGGGGAGGGCGGCTGTCGTCCACGCGCGCGCGTGCAGGGCGCTTCTCGCTCGGGGACGCGCTTCGGAGGGACACGGTTCGGAGAGAGGTGATTCGGAGGGAGGCGCTCGCCAATCCGTTGGAATTCCGGACCCGCCGCCTCCCGGCCGCCCCCGCCTTCGTCCCGGACGGCCTCCTCGGGCGTACGGCCGTGGGCCTCTTCAACGAGCTGTGGTACCGCCGCGCACCCCACGCCCGGACCGGCGAACTGCAGCGGATCTCCACCTTCTTCCACCCCCTCGACGGGGTCCCGCACTGGAACCGGATCTACGGCCGGTCCGGCTTCGTCCAGTACCAGTTCGTCGTCGGGTACGGCCACGAGGAGACCCTGCGCCGGATCGTGGAGCGGATCTCGGCGCGCCGCTGCCCCTCCTTCCTCGCCGTCCTGAAGCGGTTCGGCGAGGGCGACCCCGGCTGGCTGTCCTTCCCGATGCCCGGCTGGACGCTCGCCCTGGACATCCCGGCGGGCCTGCCCGGTCTCGGCGCCTTCCTGGACACGCTCGACGAGGAGGTCGCGGCCGCCTCCGGCCGGGTCTACCTGGCGAAGGACGCCCGCCTGCGCCCCGAACTGCTGGCCGCGATGTACCCCCGGCTGCCCGAATTCCGCGCACTGCGGCGGGAGTTGGACCCGGGCGAGGTCTTCGTGTCGGACCTGGCCCGCCGCCTCGGCCTGTGAACGCCGTGGAAACCCCTGTC
Organism: Streptomyces sp. NPDC001868; assembly: GCF_040297125.1. NCBI lineage: Bacteria > Bacillati > Actinomycetota > Actinomycetes > Kitasatosporales > Streptomycetaceae > Streptomyces > Streptomyces sp. NPDC001868. The sequence continues at coordinate 171,775 of NZ_JBEOYO010000003.1, forward strand.
CCCCCACACCCAGGAGCTGTCATGAAGGACGCCTTCGGCACCCCCCAGTCCCTGCTGATCCTCGGCGGTACGTCGGACATCGCGCTCGCCACGGCCCGCCGTCTGATCGCCCGCCGCACCCGCACGGTGTGGCTGGCGGGGCGCCCCTCGCAGGATCTGGAGAACGCGGCCGTGCATCTGCGCGGGCTCGGCGCGGAGACCCACACCATCTCCTTCGACGCGCTGGACTCCGAGTCCCACGAGGCGATCCTCGGCAAGGTCTTCGCCGAGGGCGACATCGACATGGTGCTGCTCGCCTTCGGTGTCCTCGGCGACCAGGCGAACGACGAACGCGACCCGGTGTCCGCCGCGCGTGTCGCCCAGACCAACTACACGGGCGCCGTCTCGTCCGCCCTGGTCTGCGCACGGGCCCTCCAGGCGCAGGGCCACGGCTCCCTCGTCGTCCTGTCCTCCGTCGCCGCCGAACGCGCCCGCCGCTCGAACTTCATCTACGGCTCCAGCAAGGCCGGCCTCGACACCTTCACCCAGGGCCTCGGCGACGCCCTGCACGGCACGGGCGCCCACGTCATGCTCGTCCGCCCCGGCTTCGTCCGCACCGCCATGACGGCGGGCCGCCCCGAATCCCCCCTCGCGACGACCCCGGAAGCGGTCGCCGCCGCCATCGAACTGGGCCTGCGCCGCCGCTCGGAGACGGTGTGGGTACCGGGTTCACTGCGCCTGGTGATGGCCGCCCTGAGGCACGTACCGAGGGCGATCTTCCGCCGCCTGCCGCTGTAGGAGGGCGGGGCGCCACCTCTCTCGGGGGCGCGGGGAACCGCGCGAGCAACCCCCGCCCACCCGCACCCGCCGGACAACCCGAACCCCCGAGCTCTCGGGCGCCCGGCACCGCTGCCGCTACCGCTACCGCGTGGGAAGCGTCGTATCCCCTGCGGGCGCCCCCGCCTGCGGCGGCACGACGGACCCCCCGAACGCGAACTCGCGCAGCTTGCGCCAGACCCCGTCGGGCCCCTGCTCGTAGAGCGCGAAGCCGGTGCAGGGCCACTGGGCCTCGTACCCGGCGAGCTCCTCGAACGCCCGGTCCATCGCCTCCTCGGCGATGCCGTGCGCCACGGTGACATGCGGGTGGTACGGGAAGTTCAGCTCGCGTGCCACCGGCCCCGAGGCGTCCCGGACCTGCTTCTGCAGCCAGGTGCAGGCCTCGGCCCCCTCGACGACCCGCACGAACACGACGGGCGACACCGGGCGGAAGGTGCCCGTGCCGGACAGCCGCATCGGGAAGGGCCGGCCGGCCGCCGCGACCTCGGCGAGATGCGCCTCGATCGCCGGCAGCTCGACGTCCCCGACCTCGGTCGGCGGCAGCAGCGTGACATGCGTGGGGATGCCGTGAGCCGCGGCGTCGCCGAAGCCCGCGCGCCGCTCCTGGAGCTGGCTGCCGTGGGGCTCCGGGACCGCGATCGACACACCGATCGTTACGGTCCCCACGTCGTCTCCTGTCGTCGTGTCATGCGAGTTGTCGTATGTCCTCGTTGGCCGCGGTGGCGGCCGGTGGTCGCGATGCCGGCCGCGATGACCGCGATCCGTCGCACCGGCTATCGACTGTACGGCCACGGCGGTGTTCCGGGCAGGCGCAGCGGGAGTGATGTGCGGCGCTGTCGGTGGTGCGACGGGTGGTGCGGTCGGCTCTCGGGGGCAGAGGTGGTGCGGCTCAGTGCTTGGCGGGCAGGAAGCCCACCTTGTCGTATGCCCGTGCGAGCGTCTCCGCGGCGACGGCGCGCGCCTTCTCGGCTCCCTTGGCCAGGATCGAGTCGAGCGTCTCCGGGTCGTCCAGATACTGCTGGGTGCGCTCCCGGAACGGCGTCACGAACTCGACCATCACCTCGGCGAGGTCCGTCTTGAGCGCACCGTAGCCCTTGCCGACGTACTTCTGCTCCAGTTCCGCGATGCCCGCCCCCGTCAGCGTCGAGTAGATGCTCAGCAGGTTGCTGACGCCCGGCTTCTCCGCGGTGTCGAAGCGGATCACCGTGTCGGTGTCGGTGACCGCGCTCTTGACCTTCTTGGCGGTGACCTTCGGATCGTCGAGCAGGTTGATCAACCCCTTCGGGGTCGACGCCGACTTGCTCATCTTGATCGTGGGGTCCTGGAGGTCGTAGATCTTCGCCGTCTCCTTGAGGATGTACGGCTTCGGGATCGTGAAGGTCTCGCCGAAGCGGCCGTTGAAGCGCTCGGCGAGGTCACGGGTCAGCTCGATGTGCTGGCGCTGGTCCTCGCCGACCGGCACCTCGTTCGCCTGGTACAGCAGGATGTCGGCGACCTGGAGGATCGGGTACGTGAAGAGGCCGACGCTCGCGCGGTCGGCGCCCTGCTTGGCTGACTTGTCCTTGAACTGGGTCATGCGGGAGGCCTCGCCGAAGCCGGTGAGGCAGTTCATGACCCAGCCGAGCTGCGCGTGCTCGGGGACGTGGCTCTGGACGAAGAGCGTGCAGCGCTCCGGGTCGAGACCGGCGGCGAGCAGCTGCGCGGCGGCGAGCCGGGTGTTGGCGCGGAGGTCCGCGGGGTCCTGCGCCACGGTGATCGCGTGCAGGTCGACGACCATGTAGAACGCGTCGTGGGACTCCTGCAGAGCCACCCACTGGCGGACGGCGCCGAGGTAGTTGCCGAGGTGGAACGAGCCGGCGGTGGGCTGGATGCCGGAGAGCACGCGCAAACCAGGCAGCGGCGCGAAGCGCCCCGTTTGAGGGCGGTGGTGGGCGACGGGTGGGCGGTCAGAGGCCATGCTCACCATTCTCTCAGGTGTCCGGGCCCGTTCCGGAACCGACCGGAAACAGATGTGACACGGGTGGGAACCGATCGGGCCCGGGCGGTGTACCCATTTTGTGAAGACGCGGGAGGGGGGCCGCATCGTCGATGAGGCCGCGGTGATCGCACGCGTACGGGCCGGGGAGCCGGAGGCGTATGCGGAGCTGGTGCGCGCCCACACGGGCATCGCACTGCGGGCGGCCCGGGCACTCGGCGCCGGTGCGGACGCGGAGGACGTGGTGCAGCAGGCCTTCTTCAAGGCGTACTGCTCACTGGGCCGCTTCCGGGACGGCGCCGTGTTCCGGCCGTGGCTGTTGTCGATCGTGGCCAATGAGACGAGGAACACAGTGCGGACAGCGGGGCGCCAGCGGTCCCTGGCCGACCGTGAGGCGGCCCTCATGGAGGCCGAGCCGCTGATACCGCCGTCGGCGGACCCGGCGGTCGCCGCGCTGGAGATAGAGCGCCGCGTCGCGCTGCTGGGCGCCCTGGAGAAGCTGAGCGAGGACCATCGGCTGGTCGTCACGTACCGCTACCTGCTGGAGATGGACGAGCCGGAGACGGCGGCCGCCCTGGGCTGGCCCCGGGGCACGGTGAAATCCCGTCTGAGCCGGGCGCTGCGCAAGCTGGGCCGCCTGCTGCCTGAGTTCGAGCCGGGCGAGGCCCTGGTGAGAGAGGGAGGGGGTGAGGGAGGTGAGTGAGCCGGAGAGGGGCGCGGACGAGGGCCTGGAGCGGGAGCGGAGTTTGAGTCGGGAACGGGATCTGGAGCGGGAACGGGAGCGGGAGCGGGGCGACGGGATTACGGAGGGTGGCGGTCGTGACCAGCGGCTGCCCGAAGAGTTGCGGGCGCTCGGGCGGGCGCTGGACCGGCCTGGGGGCGAGGGAGGCGACGGGGACGGCGGGGCTGACGGGGCCGAGACCATGGTCGAGCGGGTTCTCCGGCAGATACTCGCCGAGCGGGTGCCGACGCCGGTGGCCGAGCCGCCGGGGGCCGGTGAGCGGCTGCGGGCGGTGCGCCGGTGGGTCCGGCTGCGCCGACGCGCGCTGACGGCCGCGCTGTGCGGGCTGCTCACGGCCCTCGTCCTCACCCCTCCGGTACGGGCGGCGGTGGCCGACTGGTTCCACTTCGGCGGGGTCGAGGTGCGGTACGACCCGTCGGCGACGCCTTCGCCGGGAGCGGAGGTGCCGGGCTGCCCGGATCCGGTCCCGCTCGCGGAGGCCGAGCGACGGGCCGGGTTCGCCCCGCTCGTGCCGGGCGCGCTGGGCACCCCGGACGCGGTGTCGGTGACCCCCGCGCCGAAGGACCGCTTCGTGATCACCCTGTGCTGGGACGAGCGGGGGCACACCGTCCGGCTCGACGAGTACGCGGCCCGGCTGGCCCCCGAGTACGGCAAGACCGTGGCGGGTGAGCAGGCCGTCGAGTGGGTCGAGCTGGGCAGGGGCGCGTACCCCGCGCTGTGGTTCCCCGAGCCACATCTCCTGCGCTTCTGGATGACCTCCGAGGACGGCTCCCGTTTCACCCGCTCCGAGCGCACGGCGGGGCCCACCCTGCTGTGGGTCCACGACGACGAGTTCACGCTGCGGCTGGAGGGCGTGGAGTCGAAGGCGCGGGCACGGGAGATCGCGGAGTCGTTGGACCGACCGGGACCGACCGGGGCTGACCGGGACTGACCGGGCCCCGGGATTGGTCCCGCCGGGGTGGGAACCCCGGCGGTTCGAGCGGTGTACCAGGAATGACACCGCGAGTGCGGACGGACCGCACCGGGATCGATCGGGGGTGTCGGATGCGTGGACCACGACAACTGACAGCGATGGTGGGCGCGTTACTGACGGCTTTCGCCCTGCTCCTGCTGACGGCACCGCCCTCGGCGGCGGGCGGCCCGACCAGCGTGCTGCTGGTCACGCCGACCATCCAGCGGACGGCTTCGCTGTACGGCACGCAGGAGGACTACGGCCGCCTGGAGAAGCTCCTCGCCCCTGCGGGCTCCGAGCTCGACCGGAGCGCGGAGAAGGCTCCGGAGTGGGGGCGGGAGGACATATGGGGAGAGCGGCTCAGCGACATGATCAGCGTGACATGGATGATCCACGACGTGACGCCATGGCGGCTGGACCGGGTGTACCCGGCCGCGCCGGACACCCGGGACGTCTGGATCCATACGACGCTCACCACCGATGAGGAGACCGTGGACACTCCGGACGGCGGCGTCTGGCACAGGGCGAAGCAGCCGGAACAGCTGCGGAAGCTGCTCAACGGCCTGGGGGTCCTGGGCACGGCCCCTGACGACCCGGCGCTGGGCGAGCAGCCGCCGGCCGACTCTCTGACCGAGGCCCGGTCCGAGACCGACGAGACGGCCGCCGCCTCCCGGGCCACGACACGCACACCCGGCCTGAGCGACCGGGCCCGCTGGGCGATACCCGCCCTGGCCCTGGGGCTGCTCCTCGGCGCCGGAGGTGCCACGCTCCTCCAGCGCCGCGTGGCGGCCCGACACGAGTCCGGACCGCCACGGGAACCGCGTCAGGAACTGCTGGACGCCTGACCGGCTGGGGTGAGGGGTCAGCCGAGGTCGATCTCCGGGTACAGCGGGAAGCCGGCGACCAGGTCGGTGGCCCGGCGGGAGATCTCGTCGGCGACCTTCGCGTCGAGGATGTGCTGGGCCTTGGAGGGGGCGCCCGACTTGGTGGTGCCGGGCTCCGTGGTGGTGAGGACACGGTCGATGAGACCGGCGACCTCGTCCATCTCGGCGGTGCCCAGACCACGCGTGGTCAGCGCGGGCGTACCGATGCGGATGCCGGAGGTGTACCAGGCACCGTTCGGGTCGGCCGGGATGGCGTTGCGGTTGGTGACGATGCCGGAGTCGAGCAGCGCGGCCTCGGCCTGGCGGCCGGTGAGGCCGTAGGAGGAGGCGACGTCGATGAGGTTGAGGTGGTTGTCGGTGCCGCCGGTCACGAGGGTCGCGCCCCGGCGCATCAGGCCTTCGGCGAGTGCACGGGAGTTGTCGACGATGCGCTGGGCGTAGTCCTGGAAGGCGGGCTGCCGGGCCTCGGCGAGGGCGACGGCCTTGGCGGCCATGACATGCGGGAGGGGGCCACCGAGGACCATCGGGCAACCGCGGTCGACCTGGTCCTTGAGGGAGTCGTCGCACAGGACCATGCCGCCGCGCGGGCCGCGCAGCGACTTGTGGGTGGTCGTGGTGACGATCTGGGCGTGCGGCACCGGGTCGAAGTCACCGGTGAGGACCTTGCCGGCGACGAGGCCCGCGAAGTGCGCCATGTCCACCATGAGCGTGGCGCCGACCTCGTCGGCGATCTCGCGCATGATCCGGAAGTTCACGAGACGGGGGTAGGCGGAGTAGCCGGCGACGATGATCAGCGGCTTGAAGTCACGGGCGGAGGCGCGCAGGGCCTCGTAGTCGATCAGGCCGGTGCCGGGGTCGGTGCCGTAGGAGCGCTGGTCGAACATCTTGCCGGAGATGTTCGGGCGGAAGCCGTGGGTGAGGTGGCCGCCGGCGTCCAGGGACATACCGAGCATGCGCTGGTTGCCGAAGGCCTGGCGGAGTTCGGCCCAGTCGGCCTCGGAGAGGTCGTTGACCTGGCGGGCGCCGGCCTTCTCCAGGAAGGGGACCTCGACACGGTCGGCGAGGACGGACCAGAAGGCGACCAGGTTGGCGTCGATGCCGGAGTGCGGCTGGACGTAGGCGTGTCGGGCGCCGAAGAGTTCCTTGGCGTGCTCGGCGGCGAGGGACTCGACGGTGTCGACGTTGCGACAGCCGGCGTAGAAGCGGCGGCCGATCGTGCCCTCGGCGTACTTGTCGCTGAACCAGTTGCCCATGGCCAGGAGGGTGGCCGGGGAGGCGTAGTTCTCGGAGGCGATCAGCTTGAGCATCTCGCGCTGGTCGGTGACCTCCTGGCCGATGGCGTCGGCCACGCGCGGCTCGACGGCGCGGATCACATCGAGGGCGGCACGGAAGGCGGTGGACTCGTGGGAGAGGGGCTCGGCTGGCATGGGGACCTCCGGACGTTGCGTTCAGCGTTCACGGTACGGCCCAGGCGCACGGCACTCATCTTTCCCGGGCCGCTCCCCGATGGTCCGTCCCATCCCAGCGCGCCAGTCACGGCCCGCCGGTCACCCTATCGGGCGCCGTGGACGCCCGGGCCCCGGCGTCCACCATACGAACGACGAGAGGAGGCGGAAGGAGGTGCGGAGGTCAGAGGATCACATGGGGAAGGAAGCGGGCGTATTCGTCCGTGACCAGGCCCGAGGACTCGCGGATACCGAGGCCGGCCGACTCGTTCTCGACGACCCAGGCGCCGAGGACGACGTGGTTGTCGTCGAAGGCCGGGAGGGGCGCCAACTCCTGGTAGCAGCACGGCTCTTCGCGGAGGACGGGGGCGGCGCCCGGTGGGTGGAGGGTGACGCCGGCGCCCTCGCGGCCGAGGAGGGGTTTGGCGACATAGCCGGAGGTGGTGGCCAGTTCGCGGGGGCCGTCGAGGTAGGCGGGGAGGAGGTTGGGGTGGCCGGGGTACAGCTCCCAGAGGACGGCGAGGAGGGCCTTGTTGCTGAGGAGCATCTTCCAGGCGGGCTCGATCCACAGGGTGGTTCCGGTGCCGCCGCCGTTGTCGAGGGTGGCGAGGACGTGCGGGGCGAAGCGGTCGGTGGTGAGCCACTCCCAGGGGTAGAGCTTGAAGACGCTGCGGATGAAGCGGAGTTTCTTGTCGACGAAGCGGCCGGAGAGGCGGTCCCAGCCGATGTCCTCCATGGAGATCCAGTCGGTGGCGAGGCCGGCCTGTTCGGCGGTCTCCTTCAGATAGGCGACCGTCATCAGGTCCTCGCCCAGTTCGTCTCCGGCGGAGTGCGCGAAGTAGAGGGGGCTGCCCGGCGGGAGGAGGTGGGACTGCTTCTTCCAGGCGTCGACGAGGCGTTCGTGGAGGGAGTTCCACTGGTCGGCGCCCGGGAAGCGTTCCTCCATCCAGAACCACTGGGGGCTGGCCGCCTCGACGAGGGAGGTCGGGGTGTCGGCGTTGTACTCCAGCAGCTTGGCGGGGCCGGTCCCGTCGTAGCGGAGGTCGAAGCGGCCGTAGACGGAGGGCAGTTCGGCCCGCCGGTGCCACGCCTCGGCGACGAGGTCGGCGAGGCGTGGGTCGGTGATGCCGAGGTCGGCGAAGCGGTCCTGCTCGACGATGTGCGCGGCAGCCGCCAGGCACATGCCGTGCAATTCCTCGACGACCTCCTCCAGGGCCTCGACCTCGGGGAGCGAGAAGACGTAGTAGGCGCTCTCGTCCCAGTACGGGCGCAGGGAACCGTCCGGGTGGCGGGTCAGGGGGTAGATGAGCCCCTGTTCCTCGACGGTCTCCTGCCAGCCCGGCCTGGGTTCGATGGTGCGGCGTTCCATGGCTCTGCCCCGTCGTCCGCCGGATCAGCCGCCGCTGGAGCCGGAGCCGTCGCCGTCGCCCGAGCAGCCGAAGCCGTCCCGGTCGACGGCCTCGCTGCGGCTGAAGGTGCCGTAGTCGGCCCAGCCGCCGCTGACATCGGAGTCGTAGTACCAGGCGGCGTCGACGGAATCGCTCTGGCTCCGGTTGCCGCTGCTGTTGCTCTTGCGGTTCTTGCCGTACGACGACGAGGAACCGGAGCTCGTCTTGCAGTTCTTGTCGGCGATGATCTTGTAGCCGTTGGCGTAGTCGTAGCTGTCACGGTCCACGCAGCGGCGGTCCGGATCGGATCCGCAGGAGGTCAGGGCCGCCGCGACGACGCCCATCCCACCGAGTACGACCGTGCTGGACCGCAGCCGCCTGCGCTGTTCTCCCATGTGTGCTCCCCCGTCGGGCTCATAGGCCCTGCTCTACCGGCGCCGGTGCGCGATGTGGTGCGCGAGACCGGCCGCCGTCTTATGTGCGCTTTATCGGCGCTCAGACTAGTGATCGACTCCGGGCAAGGGCCAACCGGGTGCCAGGGGGTGCGGGGGGTGCGGGGGGGGTGCGGGACCGCGGCCTTGCTAGCGCACCCATCGACTTCGGGGATTCCCTTGACTAAAGTCAAAGAAATATGGAGGCCAAGCAGAAGTCGGAGCCGGTGGCCGTGCGGGATGTGCGGAGTCTGCGGCGGTTCAATCGGTACTTCACCCGTCGTATCGGGGCGTTGGACGATCACTATCTCGGGCAGGACCGGCCGCTCGGGGAGGCCCGGCTGCTCTTCGAGATCGGGGAGGTCGGCGAAGGCGGGGAGGGGGCTTCGCTGCGCGAGCTGCGGGCGGGGCTCGGGCTGGACGCCGGGTATCTGAGCCGGATGGTCAAGGCGTTGGAGGGGCAGGGGCTGGTCCGGGTCGGGGTGCATGGCGGGGACAGCCGGGTACGGGTGGCCGCGTTGACCTCGGCGGGGCGTTCCGAGGTCGCGGAGCAGAACCGGCGGGCCGACGCGCTGGCCGAGGGGCTGTTGCGCGGGCTGAGTCCGGCGCAGCGGGGCGAGTTGACCGAGGCGCTGGGGGCCGCGCGGCGGCTGCTGCGGCTCGCCGCGATCCGGGTCGAGACCGTGGACGGCGGGTCGGACGACGCCCGCGCCTGCCTCGACGCCTACGCCGCCGACCTGGACGAGCGGTTCCCCGAGGGGTACGACCCGGCCACGCTCGTCCCGGCCCATGAGATCTCGGGGGACTCGGGCGCCTTCCTGATCGCCTACGAGGAGGAACGGGCCGTGGGGTGCGGGGCGCTGCGGACACTCGACCCCGATGCCCGGGTCGCGGAGATCAAGCACGTGTGGGTACACCCCGGGGCCCGCCGGCTCGGGCTCGCCCGGCGGCTGCTCGGCGAGCTGGAGCGGGCGGCCGCCGGGCGCGGTTTCGGCGTCGTACGGCTCGATACGCATGCCTCGTTGACGGAGGCGCAGGCGATGTACCGGGCGTGCGGGTACACGGAGATTCCCCGGTACAACGACGACGTGTACGGGGCGCACTTCTTCGAGAAGAGGCTCGCGGCGCCACGGTGACGGTGAGGCGGCCCGCCCTTTCCCGGCGTCGGTCACCGGTCGCGGTTCCGGCCGGGGCTCGGCTCGCACCCGGGCACGGGCACGGGCACGGGCCCGTGTGCCGTCCCGCGTTCAGCCGCGTACGCAGGTCGCCCCCGTCGGGCACAGGGTCGTGGCCACCATCGTGACGGGTTCGCGCAGTTCGTCGAGCGGGGTCGATTCGGGGGCGCTGAGGCGGACGCCGTAGATCTTGTCGCCGGCCGTGCGGAAGCGGTGGTCGATGACCTGGCGGGGGCCCAGGTCTCCTTCGCCGTCGAAGCGGTAGACGACCTCGGAGTAGCTGTCGTCGTCGGCGGCGGAGCGGTCGAGGACACGGTAGCCGGGGAGGCGGGCGAAGCCGTAGGTCTCGTTCTCGGCCAGGTCCATGGACTCGGCGGGGCCGCTCTCGCTGACCAGGAAGAGCTGGAGGGTACGGGTGCCGTCCGGGGAGTCGTACGTGACGACCGTGGGCTTGCCGCTCGGCGTCTTGGCGGTGCGGTCCCAGCCGGAGGGGACGTCGACGGTGAAGCCGGCCGGGTCGTCGGAGCGTACGTAGCCCGGGGTGGCTTCCGAATCCGTACCCGGGCCCGTACGCGAGTCGGCACCTGAGCCCGAATCCGCGCCCGAGCCCGAACTGCCGCCCGAGCCTCCGTCCGCGTCCGACTGCTTCGGGGTGGCCGGGCGGGTGTTCCCGTTGTCCTCCGGGCCCGCCGCCGAGCGGGAGGGCGAGGGTGTCGACGGGGAACTGTTCGCGGAGGTCGTACGGGTCGCGCCGTCGTCCCGGAACAGGGCCCACACCCCGAAGCCGACGCCGCCGCCGATCAGCGCCGCGAGGGCGATGACGGCGATCATGCGCGGCCACGGGCCGCCCCGTCCGGGAGGGTCGTCCGCCCAGCGTCCTTGGTGCGGGTCCCAACGCGTCATCGTGTCCCCCCTCGCCGCCGTCGGCATCCTCACGACGGGCGTGAACCGACGATAGCGGCGTACACGCCCAACAGGCCCCGTCCCGGCGGAAACCGGGACAGGGCCTGGGTGGGTGAGCTGGAGGACGTCAGCTGAAGGACGTCAGCTGTTCCGCTCGGGGAGGTCGGCTCAGAAAGGGCCGGGACGGCTCAGATGAGGCCGAGGGCGCGGACCGCGTCGCGCTCCTCCGCCAGCTCCTGGACCGAGGCGTCGATACGGGCGCGGGAGAACTCGTTGATCTCCAGGCCCTGGACGATCTCGTACTTGCCGTCCTTGACGGTGACCGGGAAGGAGGAGATGAGGCCCTGGGCCACACCGTACGAACCGTCGGACGGGATGCCCATGGAGGCCCAGTCGCCCTCGGCGGTGCCGTTGACCCAGGTGTGGATGTGGTCGATGGCGGCGTTGGCGGCGGAGGCGGCCGAGGAGGCGCCACGGGCCTCGATGATGGCGGCGCCGCGCTTGGCGACGGTCGGGATGAAGTCCTCGGCGAGCCACTTCTCGTCGTTCACGACCTCGGCGGCGTTCTTGCCGGCGACCGTGGCGTGGAAGATGTCCGGGTACTGGGTCGCGGAGTGGTTGCCCCAGATCGTGAGCTTCTTGATCTCGGAGACCGGGACGCCCGTCTTCTTCGACAGCTGGGTCAGCGCGCGGTTGTGGTCCAGGCGGGTCATCGCGGTGAAGCGCTCGGCCGGGACGTCCGGCGCGGCGGCCTGGGCGATGAGGGCGTTGGTGTTGGCCGGGTTGCCGACGACGAGGACCCTGATGTCGTCCGCGGCGTTGTCGTTGATGGCCTTGCCCTGCGGCTTGAAGATGCCGCCGTTGGCCTCCAGGAGGTCACCGCGCTCCATGCCCTTGGTACGGGGGCGGGCGCCGACGAGCAGACCTACGTTGGCGCCGTCGAAGGCCACGTTCGGGTCGTCCGTGATGTCGATGCCCTGAAGGAGCGGGAAGGCGCAGTCGTCGAGCTCCATGGCGGTGCCCTCGGCGGCCTTCAGCGCCGGAGTGATCTCCAGCAGGCGGAGCTTGACCGGCACGTCCGCGCCGAGCAGCTGGCCGGAGGCGATGCGGAAGAGCAGGGCGTAACCGATCTGGCCGGCCGCGCCGGTGACGGTGACGTTCACGGGAGTGCGGGTCATGGCGTTCTCCGTATGACAGCTGGCGGTGGGGCGTCCCTGCCCCTGATGGGACGTACAGATGATCGATCTCTTGGCGTCAAGAGAGATCGGTGGTCAGGCTATCGCGCATCCGGAATCCCGGGCGGCCGGGGTTCGTGTGGCCCAGCCCACAAGTCGCCCCGCGGGCCGTCCCACAAGTGTGACCCCGCGAGCCGACCGGCGGATTGCGGGGCGGGCGGCACGAAAGAGGCGGCCGCCGGTCCGGGAGAGGGGGACCAGGGCGGCCGCCTGTGGGGGTGCCGGGCCGGGAGGGAGGGGGGTGTCGATCTCCCGGGTGGGCCGGACTCCCGTGGGGGTACTGTCCGCATGCCCCGGAGTTCGGCGGGCATTCCATTTACGCCGTGATTACTTTTCCGACAAGGGCGATAACCCTGAGTTACACAGAGGTGATCACGGTGAGCCGTGCGACCGGCGACCCGGCGGGGGCCGGTCGCAGCGGATCTCCGCACCCCTCGCGGGGCGCCCCGCCCCTACCCCGTACAGCCCTTCCGCCCCGCCCCCTACCCCGTACAGCCCTTACGTCCCGACGCCAGCGTCGCGCAGGCCGTGGCCTCGCCCGCGTCCTTCACGGCGATCATCTGCGTGTAGGCGATGTTGTCGCCGGCCGCTTCGATGGCGGCCGTCTGCTTGGCCGTACCGACCGTGACCTGGACCTCGTCGCCCTGGGCTGCGCCGGTGATACGGGCCCAGGCCGCCTGGCAGGTCTTGCTGTAGCGGACCTCGACCCTCGTGGTGCCCACCGTGGCCTCGTCGGTGGTCCGTACGAGGTTGCCGATGCACCCCATGGTCTCCGGGTCCTTGCCGTCGCAGTCCTTGCCGCTGCACTTCACACCGGGCGGGAGGTCGGGGTTCGTGCCGATCGAGTTCGACGGGGAGGTGGGCGGCTTGCCCTCCGCCCGGTCCTTCCCGTCACCGTTGGTGAGGAAGAAGGCCGCCGCGATCACGACGAGCGCGCCGACGGCTCCCGCGAGGAACATCGTCACGCGCCGCTTCGGCGCGGAGTCGCCGTCGTCGGAACGGCCGTCACCGCCCGGCGGCGGGCCGAAGACACCGGACGGCGCCGAGGCACCACCGGAAGCCTGGGCACCCCCGGTGACCGACACTCCGGCAGGGACACGGGACGAGGACGCCGACGACACCGAGGCCGAAGCCGAAGCCGATGAGGCCGACGAGGGCGGCCCCCCGGCCAGACCCGACGGTGACGAGGCCGAGGCCGAAGCCGATGAGGACGGCGAGGGTGATGACGGCGAGGGGGACGGGGAGGAGGCCGACGACGGCCTGGATCCCCAGCTGACGCGCGACACGCCACCGGCGACCGGCCCCGCCCCGCCGCTCCCGCCGTACGGCGAGGCGGAGGAAGAGGAGGAGGACGACGACGGCGACGAGGGCGTGGGGGCGATCGAACCGCCGTACGGGGAGCGCGAGGTGCGCTCGTCGCCCGAGGAGCGCGGCTGCGGCGGAACCGTCGGCGAGACGCCCGCCGGGCCCGCCACGCCCGGTGTCGCGGTCGCGCTCCGGCCCCCCCTGCCGTTCCTGCCGCCCTTGACGGTGGACTGGCCGCCCGTCTCCCCCAGGGCGGCGCGCGCCTGGGAGATACGGATCGCTTCCATGGTCATGTCGTGGCGCATCTCCGAGCGGCTCCAGGCACGCTCGGCCAGCTCCCACATGGTGGTCAGATGCACGGGATCGGTACCGGTCACCTCGGCCAACGCGACGATCGCGCCTTTCGGCGCGAGCAGTCTGCCGTTGAGATATCGCTCCCAGGACGTCTTGCTGTAGCCCGTGCGGTCGGCCACCGCGGCGATGCTCAGTCCACCGCGGTCGACGAGCCTGCGCAGCTGGCCCGCGAACTCCCTGACCTGTGGATCGAGTTCATCGGGCAAGGCCCTCCAACGAGGCATTGCTTCCCCCCTCTTCCCCCCGTACGGCTCTCCGTACGACTCTGAACATTCCCCCCGTGCCCGCTATCCCTGTGCTCGCTGTTCCCGTGCCCGCTGTCCCTGTGCTCGCTGTCGCTGTGCTGTCTATCGCCGTGCTGTCTATCGCTGTGCTGTCTATCGCCGTGCCTGCTGTCCCTGTGTCGCGCATGGCGCCCTCGCTGAATCCCGTTCCGAAGGCTGGTCCGGGGCCTTACCCGGACCTGGCCCGAGGCTCTCCGGAGCCCCGTTCTGGCCTACCCACTGGGATGCGCCCGGTCGGGATGTCAGTTCCCCGGAAAGGGGCGTGCGGGAGCATTTCGGGCCGGTCGCGCATCGTCGCACGCCCCCCGACGGTCTGCGGTCCAGTGTCCCACCGGCATCCCGGATTTCCGGGCGGAATGACAGGTCCACGGGCGGGACGTCCCGGACCGTCCCAAATGCTCACGTTAGCCCTGGTGTTGAGCGAGGCAATGGCAAATCCTCGAACTTGTCAACACATCGACACAACGACCACACACGCACGGCCACACCAGTCGAACAGGGGCTCGTACGCCTCGTACACACCGGCGGGTGCCTCGGCGCTCGTACGCCGTGTCGGATCGGCCGGGGCCCGTGCGGACCGTGTGCGTCAGTGAAGGTCGGAAGGTCAACGGGGACCAGGGGGATCACATGCAACTCAAGGCCAGGCTGCTGCTCGGGGCCGTCGCCGTGACGGCTTCGGCCGGGCTCGCGCTCGGCGTCACCGCTCCGCTCGCCACGGCTTCCGGGCCGTACGTCGTCGACGGCTCCGGCGCCGCGTACAACGACTGGGGCGACGAGGGCACGCTGTCCGTCAACTCGCACTCCAAGAGCAACGCGACGCGACTGTGGCAGAGCGTCCTGTACGCCGACGGCGCCAAGTGGAAGGACTCCGGCGGGGATCTGCACACCTTCACCCCGGGGGACATCGACGGGATCTTCGGCTGGAAGACCCGCTCGGCGACCAAGTACTGGCAGGCCCAGGAGGACCTGGAGGACGTCGACGGGATCGTCGGAAAGGAGACCTTCGGGCAGGCCGACGGCTTCCTGGACGGCCCGTACAGCGACGGCACAGTCACCTACACGGGCCTGGAGAACGAGGTGACCTTCAAGCGGCTCGACGGGGAGTACTACGTCCGGATCGGCTCGAAGTGGAAGGTCGCCGCGTACGACTGGCGCGGCTGAGCGGGGTTCGGCCTTCGCCCGGCGGGTGGCGAAGGCCGAGGCCGATGATGCCGTGAGCCACTGAGCTTCGGGGCCGCTGGGCCGCTGGGCCGCTGGGCCACTGGGCCACTGATGGGGGTCGTCACGACAGCGTGACGGCCCCTATCAGCGCGGCGCAGACGAGGGCCAGGGCGATCAGGACGGCGAGGGCGGCGTAGAGGGCGATACGGCCGGGTGGGCGGGGGGCCGGCTCGGCGGCGGGGGTGTCCCACCAGGGGAGCGTGGGGTCGTCCTCGTACGCCTCCGCGTCGGCCCGCTCCCCCGCCCCCGCAGGGTGTGTCGGCCGGGAGGACGGGGGCACCGTCTGGGGTGCCGGGCGCGGCCAGGCGCGTACGGCCAGTTCCCAGCGCACCCCGAAGCGTTCGGCGTCCTCCCCGGCGACCCGGCACAGGGCGACGACCGCCTGCCGGGGCGGGGGCTGGCTGCCGTTGAGGTACCGCTGCCAGGAGGACTTGCTGTACGCGGTGCGCGCGCCGAGCGCGACGAGACTGAGTCCCGTACGGTCCTTCAGCAGACGCAACTGCTCGACGAAATGCCGTACCTCCGGGGGGAGTTCGTCCGGCAGCGGCTGCCAGGCGCTCATCGGCTGCCTCCTCGGCTCAGGGGCGGGTCTGAGCAGGTGACGACGGTCGCGGGTGAACCGGTTCCCACCGGCACGGACACCGGGCGCGTGGCGTTCGGGCAGCGCGATGGAGTGACGGGGGCGGCCTTGTGAGGCGATGCGAAGGGTGCGAGGAGGGGGCGCGTGAAGCGGCCCACGCACCGGCCTCGCACGCCGGTCACGGCATGGCCCGACCACGGCCCCGTCACGGCCCGAGCACGGCCCGATGACGTCCGGGTGCCGTCGTCGTCGCCTCGCGCGGACACCGTGGCGGAATGGTCACTTCCGTGCCACAGCGGGCTGATAGGTGTTGAACGGGGCGTTCGCCGTGCAGGAACGTGGAGCGCGACGGCGGTCCGTCCTTACTCGGGGGAGGGGACGGGCCGCCGTCGCGTGTGTCCGGGACCGGGGCGGGGCCGCCCGGGGGCCGGGGTGGGAAGGCCTCAGCCCGCCTCCTCGTCGCCCACCGTGAAGTGCAGCGTGTCCTTGAGGAACGGGATCTCCAGCAGCGGCTTCGGCTGGGCCATCAGCGCGAGGAGCACGATGGCGGTGCCCAGGACGATGTACGTGGCCATGTCGGTGAAGCGGGAGCGGACGGCGAGCATGCCGACGTCCCGGACGGCCCAGCGCAGCACCGCGCCGGCGAGCAGCGCGGCCCCGATCAGGATCGTGCCGGCCCGGAACGCGTCCAGCGCGGTGATCAGCAGCCCGAGCCCCACGGCGGACAGTACGGCGAGGATGGGCCACTGCCGGACCGGCGCCGGCGCCTCACGCGGCGCCGCCCGGCCCCCGCCCTCGGGCCGCGCGGTGTCCTTGGTGAACATCGGGAACCGCCGGGTACCGCGCACGGGTTTGCCCTCGGCATCGGGCACGCTGATGTGATCCCGCACCTCGATCTCACCGGGCACCTCGGGCGTCCCGGAGACCCCGGACGCCGTCCCGGCCGCCTCAGCCGTCCCGGGCGCTTTGGTCGCCTCGGCCGTCTTCCCGGGCGCCCGGGATGCTTCGGCCGGCCCTGTCGACTTGGCAGTCCCAGCGGGCCCAGCCGTCCCAGCGGGCCCAGCCACCTCGGTCTCCCCGGCCGTCCCGGCCGTGCTCGCCGACTCCGCCATCTCCACCCTCTCCGACGCCGCAGCCCCGTCCGTCGTCCCCGACCGGTCCGCCGCCATCGGCTCGTCTGCGGTGTTCGCGGTGTTCGCAGTGTTCGCGGCCTCCGCGGCGTTCGGAACCTCCGGGGTCTTCGCGGCCTCCGTGGCCTCCGCGTTCTTCCCGGCCCCGACGACAGCCGACGCCGCAGGCCGCTCGGCCCGATCCGACGGCCTCGAAGCACCAGCGGCATTCATAGCATCCGGCCGCACCGGGTCGACCGAGGCCACGGAGTTCACCGCGTCCACCGGCCCCGGCGACCCGCTGCCCTTCGCCGCCGCCCCAGGCGTCCGGGACGCCCCCGGCCGTCCGGGCGCCCCCTCCGCCCTGTCGTCAGCCGACACTGCGCTCCGCCGCCTCGACCACGTTGACGAGCAGTTGGGCGCGGGTCATCGGGCCGACACCGCCGGGGTTGGGGGAGATCCAGCCGGCGACCTCCGCGACGCCGGGGTGGACGTCGCCGACGATCTTGCCCTCGGCGGAGCGCGAGACACCGACGTCGAGGACGGCGGCGCCCGGCTTCACGTCCTCGGGCCGGATCAGATGGGCGGAGCCGGCCGCGGCGACGATGATGTCCGCCTTCCTCAGGTGCGCGGCCAGGTCACGCGTGCCGGTGTGGCACTGGGTCACCGTCGCGTTCTCGCTGCGCCGGGTGAGGAGCAACGGCATCGAGCGGCCGATGGTCACACCGCGGCCGACGACCACGACCTCGGCGCCCTTGATCTCGACGCCGTACTGGCGGAGGAGGGTGAGGACACCGTTCGGGGTGCAGGGCAGCGGGGCCGGCTCGTTGAGGACGAGGCGGCCGAGGTTCATCGGGTGGAGGCCGTCGGCGTCCTTGTCGGGGTCCATCAGTTCGAGGACGCGGTTCTCGTCGATGCCCTTGGGGAGCGGCAGCTGGACGATGTATCCGGTGCAGGCGGGGTCCTCGTTCAGCTCCCGCACCACCGCCTCGATCTCCTCCTGGGTCGCGGTCGCGGGCAGCTCGCGCTGGATGGAGGCGATGCCGACCTGCGCGCAGTCGCGGTGTTTGCCCGCGACGTACTTCTGACTGCCGGGGTCTTCCCCGACGAGGATCGTGCCGAGTCCGGGCGTGACGCCCTTCTCCTTCAGCACCGCCACGCGGGCGGTCAGATCGGACTTGATCGCGGCTGCGGTGGCCTTGCCATCGAGAATCTGGGCGCTCATGGCCCCAATCTTCGCGGATGACCGCCGCCGGGTTCCAATCCGGTCACCTGGCGGACGCCCCCCCCCCCCCGCCCCTCCCGACAAGATCGGACGTGTTGCACTTGCACAACACCCGCTGATTCTCCCTGGACATCCGGACGGGCATATAAAACGATTGGGACACAGTGCCGCGGGCACTGCCGGGGGGCGTGACCATTTCAAAGATCAGGGCATTCCTCCGACCCGTGCCGCGCGTCCCCGCACCAGGCAACGGAGGAAACCCCGCCATGAGTTTCGGCGACCAGAACAACCCGTACGGCCAGCCCCAGCAGCAGCCGCCCGCCCAGGGCTACGGCTACCCGCAGCAGACCCCGCCCCAGCAGCCGGGGTACGGCTATCCGACGGCCCCGCCGGTCTCCCAGGGCTACGGCGGCTACCCGAACGCCCCCGAGACCATGCCCAGCACGGTGAACGCGGCCCGCATCATGCTCTGGGTCATCGTCGGCCTGCAGGTGGTCGGCGTGCTTCTGTACGGCATCGGCGCGATCGGCGTGGCCGCGGCGAGCGACAACACCGAGGACCCCGCCCTCGCGGAGGCGCTCGGCAACATTCCCGTCGGCCAGATGGTGGCGATCGCCGTCTTCGCGGTGGCCTGGCTCGTCTACGCGATCATGCTGGCCGTGAAGTTCAAGTCCGGCGGCAGCGGCGTACGCGTCGCCGCGCTGGTCTTCGGCATCATCACCGCGGTCCTCGGTGTCTTCCCGTTCTTCCTGATCGGCCTGGTCCACCTGGTGCTGGGCATCCTGATAGCCGTCTTCGTCGGCAACGCCAACGGCAAGGCGTGGTTCAACCGCCCGCGCTACTGAGCCGCCGAGCGACGTGAAGGGCCGTACCCCGCAGGAGGGGTACGGCCCTTCGGCGCGTTCACGCGGGGCAGGTCCCGCCGGTCGGACGAGGTATGACGGAGCGCACGGCGCTGTCCTGGGTCCGCGTCTCGCCAGGACGGAGCAGATAGCTGTTGAAGGTGCTGATCACGCAGTAGTCGATACGGGTGTTGTTGGTGGCCTCACGGATACGCGGCGAGGAACCGAAGTGGGCCGATGTCCCTTCCGCGAGGCGGTAGATGACGCCCGCACCGCCGACGTCCGTGGAGAGGCACACGAACCCGACCGGACAGGGCACCGCCGCCGCGTCCTCAGCGGCGGCGGCGCTGCCGGTCGTCCCCGTCCCGAGCGCGACCGCGAGCACCGCGCCGACGACGGCGGCCCGGCCCGACCGACTCACCCGACTCGACCGACTCGACCGACTCCATCTGTTGCGCATGACTGACCCCCTGAGTCCCGGATGGCTGGCCTGGCCCCCCGAGCCTCGCAGCGGAACGAACGCCTCTGCACCGGGATATCGGCCATTCCGCATCCCCTCGATCCATGACGAAGGGCCCGCCGGTGTGTCCGGCGAGCCCTTGTCCCACGCCTCAACGGAGCGGCACCGACACCAGCATCGGCACCGACACCAGCACCGGCATCGGCATCGGCATCGGCATCAGTGGAAGAAGTGCCGCGTCCCCGTGAAGTACATCGTCACGCCCGCCTTCTGCGCGGCCTCGACGACCAGCTCGTCACGGACCGAACCGCCCGGCTGCACGACGGCCTTGACGCCGGCCGCGGTGAGGATCTCCAGCCCGTCCGGGAAGGGGAAGAACGCGTCGGACGCGGCGTACGAGCCCCGCGCGCGCTCCTCGCCGGCCCGCTCGACGGCGAGCTTCGCGGAGTCGACGCGGTTGACCTGCCCCATGCCGACGCCGACGGAGGCACCGTCCTTGGCGAGCAGGATCGCGTTGGACTTGACGGCCCGGCAGGCCTTCCAGGCGAACGCCAGCTCGGCCAGCTCGTCGGCGGAGAGGGCGTCCCCGGTCGCGAGGGTCCAGTTGGCGGGGTCGTCGCCGTCGGCCTGGAGGCGGTCGGTGACCTGGAGCAGGGCACCGCCGTCGATCGGCTTGACGTCGATGGGGTGGGCCGGGCTGTCGGGGCAGCGCAGCACGCGGATGTTCTTCTTCTTGGCCAGTGCCTCCAGCGCGCCGTCCTCGTAGTCGGGCGCGACGATGACCTCGGTGAAGATCTCGGCGACCTGCTCGGCCATCTCCTTCGACACCGGACGGTTGACCGCGATCACACCGCCGAACGCCGACAGCGGGTCACAGGCGTGCGCCTTGCGGTGCGCCTCGGCGACGTCCGCGCCGACCGCGATGCCGCACGGGTTGGCGTGCTTGATGATCGCGACGGCCGGCTCGGCGTGGTCGTACGCGGCACGGCGGGCGGCGTCCGTGTCCGTGTAGTTGTTGTACGACATCTCCTTGCCGTGCAGCTGCTCGGCCTCCGCCAGACCACCCGTGCCCGCCGTGTAGAGGGCGGCGGGCTGGTGCGGGTTCTCGCCGTAGCGCAGGGTGTGCGCGCGCTCCAGGCTGGTGGCGAGGAACGACGGGAACGGCGAGTCGTCGGCGGGCGCGTAGGCGGAGGCGAACCAGGAGGAGACCGCGATGTCGTACTCGGCCGTGTGCCGGAAGGCCTCCGCCGCGAGCCGCTTGCGGGTGGCGAGGTCGAAGCCGCCGTCCTTCACCGCCGTCAGGACATCGGCGTACCGCGCCGGGCTGGTGACCACGGCGACCGAGGGGTGGTTCTTGGCGGCGGCGCGGACCATCGACGGGCCGCCGATGTCGATCTGCTCGACGCACTCGTCGGGGGTGGCGCCGGAGGCGACGGTCTCCCGGAACGGGTACAGGTTCACGACGACGAGGTCGAACGGCTCGACGCCCAGCTCGGCGAGCTGGTTGCGGTGGTCCTCCAGCCGGAGGTCGGCGAGGATGCCCGCGTGCACCTTGGGGTGCAGGGTCTTGACCCGGCCGTCCAGGCACTCGGGGAAGCCGGTCAGCTCCTCGACCTTGGTGACGGGGACGCCGGCAGCGGCGATACGCCCGGCGGTGGACCCGGTGGAGACGAGTTCGACGCCCGCCTCGTGCAGGCCGCGCGCGAGGTCTTCGAGGCCCGTCTTGTCGTAGACGCTGACGAGCGCGCGACGGATGCCCCGCTTGTCGCTCGTGCCGCTCTGGCCGCTCTCGGCCGTGACAGTGCTGTCGGCGGTCACTGGATAACTACCTTTCGTCCCTCAATGCGATAGCCGTTGCGGGCGAGCCGCCCCACGACATCGACGAGCAGCCTTCGCTCGACTTCCTTGATGCGCTCGTGCAGAGCGCTCTCGTCGTCCTCGTCCCGGATCTCCACCACGCCCTGCGCGATGATCGGCCCGGTGTCGACGCCGTCGTCGACGAAGTGGACGGTGCAGCCGGTGACCCGGGCGCCGTACGCGAGCGCGTCCCGCACCCCGTGGGCCCCCGGGAAACTGGGAAGGAGCGCCGGGTGGGTGTTGACGAACCGCCCACCGAACCGCGCCAGGAACTCCTTCCCCACGATCTTCATGAACCCGGCGGAGACGACGAGATCGGGCTCGTACGCGGCGACGGCCTCGGCGAGCGCCGCGTCCCACTCGTCACGGGTCTCGTACTCCTTGACCCGGCACACGAAGGTCGGCAGCCCGGCGCGCTCGGCGCGGGCGAGCCCCTCGATACCGCCGCGGTCGGCTCCGACGGCCACGATCTCGGCGCCGTAGGCCTCGACGCCGGTGGTCTCGATGGCGTCCAGCAGCGCCTGGAGGTTGGTGCCGGATCCGGAGACCAGCACGACGAGGCGCTTGGCCACGGGCTTGGCGGCCACGGTGAGGCCCTTTCTACGGGTTCTACGGGTTCTGCGGGGAACGTTGCGTTCGGGTCTGCCGCTTGTACGTTCATACGAATGCTTCGCGTCCCCCGATACGGGGAAGTCTACGAAGCGGCCGACCGCCAGCAACGATACCGGCACACCGGGCGGCCCCCGTGGGACGGGGGCGTGGCCGGAAGGTAGCGTCTGCGAGGAGTGGGCTCGGGAACGCGGTCGGTGTGCGGGGCGTTCACGGAATGACAGCTCATGCGCCACCAGTGGATTTCACCGGCTAGATTTCACCGGCGGGTTCGCCGCCCAGCACACCAGTCGAGTTCACCGCAGTATTCACCAAGGGGAAGACGCACTCCTGATGCCGGACCGCAGCCTCCGCCTTCCTCCGCTCCTGCTGCGCGAGCGGAGTTCCTCGCCCACGCCTCCGCGCGAGAGCGAGGACGCCCCCGAGCAGTCCGGGCAGCCCGGGCGGGGCCAGGGCGCGGGCCCTTCGGACGACAATCCGTTCGCGCCGCCGCCCGAGGGCACGCCCGACCGCCCGTGGCAGCCGCGCCGCCCCGACGGCCAGGGTTCCGACGACGGAGCGGGGCGCGGCGGTGGTCACTCGCCGTGGGGCAGTCAGTGGAGCGACCGGCAGCCCGGCCGCTCGTCCGGCGGACCCTTCGGTGAGCGTCCCGGTGGCCAGGGCGGACCGGGCGGGCCCGGCCAGGGCCCCGAGGGCGGCGGTCCGGGCAGCGGGCTGCGCTGGGACCCGACGGACCCCGCCCAGCGGCACGCGCGGTACTCCCTGCTCTGCGGCATGTGGGCCTTCTTCTTCGCCCTCTTCGCCTGGCCGTACGTCGCCCTGCTGCTCGGCTCCCTGGCCGTGTACTGGGCCGTCAGCGCGCTGCGCGCCAAGCCCCGCACCCCGGACCAGACCCGGGCGCCGGCGGCCCCCGAGCCGAGCGGCCGGCCCCAGAAGACGGCGGCCATCAGCGGCCTGGTGACCTCCACGATCGCCCTCGCCATCGTCGCCGTCACCTTCACGGCCCAGTTCGTCTACCGCGACTACTACACCTGCGTCGAGGACTCCCTCACCACCACCTCCGCGAAGTCCTGCAAGGAACTCCTGCCGGAGGGGCCCCTGCGGAACATGCTGGGCGCGGAGTAGAGACGCCGGAGGGGAACAGCACAACAGCACAGCAGCACAGCAGCACAGCAGCAGCGTTGAAGGCGCCGCCGGTAGGTCACCGGCGGCGCCTTCACGTCGTCAGAGGGCTTCCCCGGGCGTGGGGGTGGCGTCGGGGACCTGGGTGACCTCGGGGGCGTGGGGGGCGTCGTCCTCGGTGGGGCCCGAGCCCGAGCGAGCGGTGTCTTCGTACCCGTCCCGGGTCGAGGACACCTCACGCAGCGCCGCCCAGCGGGCCGTACGGGAGGCCGGGTCCCAGACGGGCGGGGGTGCGGGGGCGGTGGACTCGTAGGCGTACGGGTCGAGGGCGTCGTACGGGGCCAGGGTGTCGGCGGGGGTGGTTCTGCGGCCTGGGGCGGGGGTGGGGGCTGGGGCTGGGCCGGAGTTGGCACCCATACCGGCGCCGGCACCGACGTCGGCGGCGGCGGACGTAGGGGCGGTCGACGCTGCCCGTTCGGCCTCACGCCGCTTCGCTCCGAAGCGCCACGCGGGGAACCGGCGTGAGCGTTGCGGGAGGGGCCCCGTCGACGCCTTCGATCCACGCCGGAACATCCAGGCCGCCATCGACCTCTTCCGCCGCCCGTCCCCCTCGCCCGCAGGCGCCCCCGGTCTCTTCCCCTCTCCGGCGGACTCCCTGGCCACAGGCACTCCGGACGGCTTCTTCCGCCCGGCCTCCTCGATCGCGGCCGCCGCCTTCCGGGCCCGCGCCACCCGCCACCACCGCGCCGTCAACGCCACCGGCATGCCCACCACGCCCACCCAGGCCCCGGCCGCGCCGCCCGCCTGCCACCACACCGGGCCGAAGTCGGTCAGGGCGGCGACGCCGAGGGGGCCGCCGGAAAGGAGGGCGAGGAGGGCGAAGGCCATGGCGGACAGCAGGGCCGCGAGGAAGGTCGTGACGGCCGTCCGCCGCGCGGACCACGGCGCCGTCGGGTCCGCGACGGCCCGCGCCGCGGTGAACCAGCCGACCGTCACCCCCGCGGCCAGCGGCACCGCGCCCACCGCCCAGTACACCGGCGCACCCCCGCCCGCCGGAACGGCCGCGAGCAGGGGGAACGGGGGCAGCAGGGCGGCCGGAGCGGCGGCGTACAGCGGCGCGGTGGTGTGCCCGGCGCCCAGGACGAAGCCGGGGCCGAGGGCGTACGCAGCCGCCCAGAGCGCCGCGTTCGGGATGAGGGCCAGACAGAGCAGCAGGACGGCGAAACGCCCGGACAGCCCTTCGGTGAGCTGGAGGAAGGAGGCGCGGGCCGCGCCGCCGTGCCAGACCAGGGACACGGCCACCAGCAGAGCACCACCGCCGGCGAGCATGAGCACACCCGCCCCGGCGGCCCGTCCGGCGGCGGCCGCGACATGCCGTCGGCCCTCCGTCCTCGGGGCGCCGCCGAGGAGCGCGGGCAGGGGCAGCCGGGGGCGCCCGCGCGCCGCCCACACCCCCGTGCCCGTCGCGAGCGCCGCGAGCAGCGGTACCCAGAGCGCGGCCCACAGCCACGACGGCCGAAGCACCCCTCCCGAGGCGTACAGCGTGACCGCGGCGCCGACGGTCGCGTATCCGATGACGAGCCCCGCCCACGTCGCACGAGCGCTCACCCCGGAGCCGTCCCCCGCGTGGTCGCGTGCCGAACGGTGCAGCAGGACCGTCGGCAGGGCGAGCAGAAGGAGGGGGACGAGACCGACCGGGGCGGGGTCCCCGGAGAGCGTGTCGGTACGGACGAGCTCCACGCCGTGGGAGAGCAGCCACAGCGCCGCCGCCACGTGCAGCGCCCCGCCGGGCCCGCTGTCCGGGTACGGCGAACTGATCCACAGCACCGTCACGAGGGCGACGAACGCCCCGAGTCCGAGCCCCGCCGCCAGGGCCCCGCCCAGCACCCCGCCCACCAGCTTGGACGACCGGCCGCGTGCCTTCCTCAGCAGCGGCGACAGCGGAGAGCGCGGCGACGACGAGTACAGGGACGCCGTCGGGAAGGCCGGCCGGCCGTGGTCGGCGGGGTGGTGGCCCGGCCCCGAGGGCGGGTCGTTCGGGTCGGTCGGGTCGGTCGCGTGTGTCACGTCGGCCATGCTCCCAACGACACGCGCTTTACCGGCGTAACAATGGATTCCTGCACGTGTCGCCCAATATGTGCTTATGTGCTTTTTCGTACGAAGGTTGGTCGAACAGGGGTCGCTACTGCGGGAGGCGATCCGGTGACCGGGACCGGGGCTCGGACCGGAACCAGGGCTGGAGCTGCGGCTGGAACTGGAGCCAGGACGTCCGGGGAGCCGTCGGGTCGGGGCGAGACCGAGTGGTATCAGCAGCCCCTCGGCCCGAAGGTCGGCATCGGTACCGGTACCGGTGTCGGTGTCGGTGTCGGTGTCGGTGTCGAAGCCGAAGCCGAAGCCGACGCCGACGCCGACGATCCGGACCCGACCCCACCACCCCTCACGCCCGACCAGGCCTTCGACGCCCTCTACGCGTACTGCGCCCCCACCCTCGTACAGCAGACCTATCTGCTCACCGGGCGGCGCCGCCTCGCGCGCGAGGCGGTGGAGCGGGCCTTCCAGCTCGCCTGGCACCGCTGGCCGGAGGTGGCCGTCGACCGCGACCCGGCGGGCTGGGTGCGGGCCGCCGCCCACGAGTACGCCCTCTCCCCCTGGCACCGTCTGCGCCCCCGCGCCCGCCGCCACCGCGAACCGCAGCCGGCCGACCCCACCGGGCGCGCCCTGCTGACGGCCCTGCTCGAACTGCCGCCCCCGTACCGCCGGACCCTGGTCCTCTACGACGGTGTCGGCCTCGACCTGCCCGACACGGCCGCCGAGACGGAGGCGAGCACACCCGCCGCGGCGGGCCGTCTGCTCTACGCCCGCGCGACCGTCACCGAGCGCCTCCCGAAGCCGGTCGCACCCGACGACCTCAACCGCCTTCTGGCGGCGCTCCCGTCCGACATCCGCCCGGGCCCCACCAGACCGCCCGCGCTGCGCGCCCGAGCCGACCTGCGCGCCCGCCGCTGGATCCACGCCGCCATCGCCTTCACCACCCTCCTCCTCACCACCACCGCCCTCACCCTCCACACCGCCCCCGACCACTACGAACCCCCGGTCCCCCCGGGCACCCCGGTCCACGGCGTCCCCCCGAAAGCGGCCCCCGGCCCCCTCTCCCAGCCCGAACAAAAACTCCGCGCCAAACTCAGATCAGCCGCGGCAGCGGGCCCGGAACGCCTACACCCAGAACCCCACTGACGGACCACCCCAGCTACGGACAACCACGCCGCCCCACTCCCCTGCCCACCAAACTGCGGGCAATCGTGCCGCCCGCTCCCCCCACCCCCACCCAACTGCGGGCAATCGTGCCGCTGGGGCGGCACGGGTGGGCGCAGGCGGCACCCCGCAAGCGCCGGTGAGCGGAACCCCGCCCGAGCCCAGCCCCGGCGAAGGGCGCCGCACCACCCAGCCGCACACCCCGCCGTACCCCCGGAAACGCCAGCGGGCCCGCACCCCAGGCAAGGGGTGCGGGCCCGCGTAAGGCTCAGCCGAGGTGAAGAACTCAGCCGTTGAGGATCTCGCGCGCGAGCTTCGCCGTCTCGGTCGGCGTCTTGCCCACCTTGACGCCGGCGGCCTCAAGGGCCTCCTTCTTCGCGGCGGCCGTACCGGAGGACCCGGAGACGATGGCACCGGCGTGGCCCATGGTCTTGCCCTCGGGCGCGGTGAAGCCGGCGACGTAACCGACGACCGGCTTCTTCACGTTCTTCGCGATGAAGTCCGCGGCCCGCTCCTCCGCGTCGCCACCGATCTCACCGATCATCACGATCAGGTCGGTGTCGGGGTCGGCCTCGAACGCGGCGAGCGCGTCGATGTGCGTCGTACCGATGACCGGGTCGCCACCGATGCCGACGGCCGACGAGAAGCCGATGTCACGCAGCTCGTACATCATCTGGTACGTCAGCGTGCCGGACTTCGAGACCAGACCGATGCGGCCCGGCTTGGTGATGTCACCGGGGATGATGCCGGCGTTCGACTGACCCGGGGTGATGAGACCGGGGCAGTTCGGGCCGATGATCCGGGTCTTGTTGCCCTTCGACACCGCGTACGCGTAGAACGCGGCGGAGTCGTGGACCGCGATGCCCTCGGTGATGACGACCGCGAGCGGGATCTCGGCGTCGATGGCCTCGACGACGGCGGACTTGGCGAAGGCCGGCGGTACGAAGAGGACGGACACGTTCGCGCCCGTCTTCTCGATCGCCTCGGCGACCGTGCCGAAGACCGGGATCTCGGTGCCGTCGACGTCGACGGTGGTGCCCGCCTTGCGCGGGTTCACGCCACCGACGATGTTCGTGCCGTCGGCCAGCATGAGCTTGGTGTGCTTCATGCCCGTGGCACCGGTCATGCCCTGGACGATGACCTTGGAGTCCTTGTTGAGGAAGATAGCCATGGCTGTTCTGTCCCTCGTCCCTTACTTCGCAGCCGCGAGCTCGGCGGCCTTGTCGGCCGCGCCGTCCATGGTGTCCACACGCTGGACCAGCGGGTGGTTGGCGTCGGAGAGGATCTTGCGACCCAGCTCGGCGTTGTTGCCGTCGAGACGGACGACGAGGGGCTTGGTGACTTCCTCGCCCTTGTCCGCGAGCAGCTGCAGCGCCTGCACGATGCCGTTGGCGACCTCGTCACAGGCGGTGATGCCACCGAAGACGTTGACGAACACGGACTTGACGTCCGGGTCGCCGAGGATGATCTCCAGGCCGTTCGCCATGACGGCGGCGGAGGCGCCACCGCCGATGTCGAGGAAGTTGGCGGGCTTGACGCCACCGTGGTTCTCACCGGCGTACGCGACGACGTCGAGGGTGCTCATGACGAGACCCGCGCCGTTGCCGATGATGCCGACCTCACCGTCGAGCTTGACGTAGTTGAGGTTCTTCTCCTTGGCCGCGGCCTCAAGGGGGTTCGCGGCCGCGTGGTCGACGAGCTCCTCGTGGTCGGGGTGGCGGAAGTCCGCGTTCTCGTCCAGGGAGACCTTGCCGTCGAGGGCGATGACCTCGCCGGAGGCGACCTTCGCCAGCGGGTTGACCTCGACGAGGAGAGCGTCCTCCTCGATGAAGGTCTTCCACAGCGTCACGAGGACGTTGACGACCTTGTCCGCGACCTCGGCCGGGAACTTCGCGGCCTCGACGATCTCGCGGGCCTTCTCGGGGGTCACACCCTCGTTGGCGTCGATCGGCGTCTTGGCGACGGCCTCCGGACGGGTGGCGGCCACCTCCTCGATCTCCATGCCGCCCTCGACGGACGCGATGGAGAGGAAGGTGCGGTTGGTGCGGTCCAGGAGGTAGGAGACGTAGTACTCCTCCACGATCTCCGGGGCCGTCTCGGCGATCATCACCTTGTGGACCGTGTGGCCCTTGATGTCCATGCCGAGGATGTTGGTCGCGTGCTCCACCGCCTCGTCGGCGGTCGCCGCCAGCTTCACGCCGCCGGCCTTGCCGCGGCCGCCGACCTTCACCTGGGCCTTGACGACGGACTTGCCACCGAGACGCTCAGTGGCTGCGCGGGCCGCCTCAGGCGTGTCGATGACTTCACCGGCCAGCACCGGTACATCGTGCTTGGCGAAGAGGTCCCTCGCCTGGTACTCGAACAGGTCCACGCGCTTCCGTCCCTATCAGTGATCTCGCGGTTCGTTGGATGCGTGGGCGTGCCGCGAAGGGCAACGTGACGTCCGCCGAGAGTCACAAGGGAGGCGCACACGGTGTCCGAGCGCGCGGCATGTCCGTCTCGCAGGTTATCGCTGCTTCCCGGAGGCCCCTAAATCGCGGGTCACACCTGAGCGGTGATACCTGTCACATGATGCCGCGCTCACTGGCACCGCGTGCCGCGTGTGCGGGACCTCACCGGACGGGGGCACGTCCGGTGAGGTCCCTACGGGGCCCTTCACCTGTTCCGAAGGGCCCCCGGCGGGCGATCTCCTTCCCAGGGGAGACCACCCGCCACCACCCCCGGCCTCCACCCGGACGGGGCCGACGGCTTTCGGCCGCCCGGGATTCAGCCGGTGGGTCGGTTGTCTGTGACCGCCCCGCCCCTACGGGGCCGGCGGACGCATGAGGCACGGGGCACGAGGCACGGCCAGGCGTCGCCGGGCCCTCACGGGAAGCGGCGGATGTCCTTGTCGCTCACGGGTGCGTCAGTCCCTGACGCCGGTTCCGTCTCGGTGGTCCGGGAAGCGCTGCCGCACCGTCGTTCCGATGGGCCGCGGTTCCGGTTCCGAGGGGCCGGCGTCCGGGCCTCCACGCGAGGGGCCGCACCCGGACAGCGAGCAGAAGGGTTCCTCCGCCGCGCGACAGCTCCGGCGGGGGAAGGGGAACGGTCCTAGCCGGGGGACTCGGGGATGTCCCGGTGCCGGTCCCGGGTCCCGTCCGCGGCGTCGGCCGCGGGGGCGCCGGGCACGAGGCTCAGCGGCGCCGGGTCGGGAGAGGTGACGGCGTACGGCTCGGCGTGCCGGGGCCCGCCGTTGTCGACGGCGGAGTGCCGGCGGAGGGTGCCCGTCGGAAGACCGTCGGGGTTCTGCCGCGCGGGCGTCCGCACGGCGGGTGTGTGTCCGGCAGCGGCATCCCGGTGAGGAGCCGTGACGGCCACCACCGCACCGCCGGCCATGGCATTCGGCCCGTACGCGACGGCCGTCCGACCGGCGGCCCGCTCGCCGTCGCTCCCGCTGTCACCGTCGACATCCGAGCCCGGACTCTCGGCCCCGGCCCGCCCCGGCGCCTGCGGCGTCACGTTGACGGGCGGGACCTCCACGGGCCCGGTCTCCACGGGCAACGTGGTCCACCCGGGCAGTTCCGGCACCTCCGGAAGCCCCGGCAGCGACGGCAACCCACTCACCGGCGGAAGCTGCGACGGCATCCCGGCCAGCCCCTCGGAGACCGACTCCACGAGGTCACCCACCGGCACGACGACACCCTCGACGACCGGCGCCAACACCGGGTCGGTGACCGGCCGCACGACATCCTCGACGACCGGCGCCACCACGTGTTCCGACACGGGATCGGCCACCGGCTCCACGAGGTCCTCGACGACCGGCCGCACGACATGCTCGGCAACCGGCCGTACGACGTGTTCCGTCACCGGCCGCTCGACCACGCGCCGTGTGACCGGCTCGACGGCATGCTTGCCGGCCGACGGCACCACGTCGCCGACCGCTCCGGTGACTTCGGTGACGGCGGCGGTGACCGCGACAGGGAGGGGCGGTGAAGCCGGTACTCGGTCCGCCGCACTCGCCCGTTGCCCGCAGAGAACCCCCAGCACGAACAGCCCGCCCACCAACAGCGCGATGCGCACCGGACGGCGCCCGGCGGCCCCGCGCACCACGCGCAGGACGGCACCGGCACCCGGAAGCGCGGCTGCTGAAGTCAAGGTGGGGAGGACCCTCCCGTGCGGCGGAACAGCGGAGTACGGGGCGAGGTTGCGTGAGATGCGAACACCCGTGTGAAGGGTGTGAAGCGTTGCAGATCCTCGCACGGGACTCCGGCCGTCGCGCAAGCCCCCTGTCACCGACGCGCTGTCATGTCCTCTTTTCAACCTCCCTTGTCCGGTTACCGACTGCCGAGAGAACCGGGGCCACGCCCGGCCCCGGCCCCGGCCCCGGTCACGGGTCACGGGTCACGCACTGTCCGGTATCGGCAACGGCCGCTTCTCGATCGCCGCCGCCATCACCTCCGGGAAGAGGTCGGGCGTGCAGGCGAACGCCGGTGCGCCGAGCGCCGCGAGGGCCGCCGCGTGCTCGCGGTCGTACGCCGGCGCCCCTTCGTCGGAGAGCGCGAGCAGCGTCACGAACTGCACCCCCGACGCCTTCATCGCCGCCACCCGCTTCAGCATCTCGTCGCGTATTCCGCCCTCGTAGAGGTCGCTGATCAGCACGACCACGGTGTCCGTGGGCCGGGTGATCTGCGACTGGCAGTACGCGAGCGCCCTGTTGATGTCGGTGCCGCCGCCGAGCTGGGTGCCGAAGAGGACGTCGACCGGGTCGTCGAGCTGGTCGGTGAGGTCGACGACGGCCGTGTCGAAGACGACGAGCCGGGTGCTGATGGACCGCATGGACGCCAGCACCGCCCCGAACACGGAGGCGTAGACGACGGACGCCGCCATCGACCCCGACTGGTCGATGCAGAGGACGACCTCCTTCTTCACCGACCGTGAGGCCCGCCCGTACCCGATGAGCCGCTCGGGCACGATCGTGCGGTACTCCGGCAGGTAGTTCTTGAGGTTGGCCGCGATCGTGCGGTTCCAGTCGATGTCGTGGTGGCGCGGCCGGTTGACGCGGGCGCTGCGGTCGAGGGCGCCGGTGAGGGTGGCCCGGGTGCGGGTCGCGAGCCGCTTCTCCAGGTCCTCGACGACCTTGCGTACGACGGCCCGCGCGGTCTCCTTGGTCGTCTCCGGCATGGCCTTGTTGAGGGAGAGGAGGGTGCCGACGAGGTGGACGTCGGCCTCCACCGCCTCCAGCATCTCCGGTTCGAGGAGCAGCGCGGAGAGTCCGAGCCGGTCGATGGCGTCCCGCTGCATGACCTGGACGACGGAGGAGGGGAAGTACGTCCGGATGTCCCCGAGCCAGCGCGCCACGGACGGCGCCGACGCCCCGAGGCCCGCCGAACGGTCCCGCCCCGCCCCCGACTTGTCCCCCTTGCCGTACAGCGCGCCCAGCGCCTGGTCCATCGCCGCGTCCCGCCCGCCGAGCGCGCAGCCGGTGCCGTCCGCCGCGTCCCCGCCGAGCACGAGCCGCCAGCGCCGCAGCCGCTCGTCGGTGGCGTCCCCGCCCACGCCCGCGTCCGTCTCCACCCCCGTCGTCATCCGCGCACCCCCGCACGAGGCCGGGCCCAGAGGGGCATCACCGTCACGGTCGTCGGGCGGTCGCCCGACCGCGACCCGTGTCCGTGGCCGTGCCCATGCCCGGCGTCCATCGCTTGGGCGGCTCGCCTCGGCTCGCCCAGTCCGTCGGTCGTCTTCATCCCGCCACCCCCACACAGTCGTTGTCGTCGGCATTCGTCGGGTCGTCGCCGTCCAGCCCCAGCAGCAGCCGCACCACCGGCAGTACGGCGTCCGCGCGGTCGGCGTCGAGCTCGTCGGCGAAGCCCGGTATGCCGGACCCGCCGGCCGGCGCGCCCGCCCGCTGCCCCGGCCCGCGCCGCACCAGCTCGCCGAGGGTCCGGCGCACCCCCGGCTCGTACGCGGAGAACGTCCGCCGCAGCAGCGGCAGTACGTCCGTGAACGCGTCCCCCGGCACCCCGGTGAGCCAGGCGTCCACGAGGCCGAGGAGCCGTTCGTCGTGCACGAGCAGCATTCCGCCGCCGGAGCCGCCGCCGACGAACCCCTCGATCCAGGCCGCCGCGTCCGCCGGTGCCGTACCCGGCGACAGTACGAGCCCCATGAGCCGTGCCGCCTCGTCCTGCGCCAACTCCCCGTCGTCCAGCAGGAGTCGGACGGCGCGCCCCCGGATGACTCCTGGCACCGTGTCCCGCCCGGAGAGGACGTGGAGCACCGAGTGCCAACGGACCCGTATCCCGGTCCCGCCACCGCTCCCGGTCCCGCCTCCGCCGTCCCGTGCCGAGTGCTCGCCCGGGACGGCGTCGCCGAGCAGGCCCACCGCCCCGTGCACGGCGTCCACATGGCCACGCATCTCCTGTGCCGCCTCCGTGTCGAGCGCGGCGCACGCGGGCGGGAGCCCGACGAAGACGCGCTCGGCGAGGCCGGCGGCGACCTCGGCCAGGGCCCGGGTGTCGGTGGCGCGGACGTCGCCGTAGCGCAGGGAGCGGACCAGGGCCGGGAGCGCCTGGGCGAGGTGGCCGACGTCGGCGTCGAGGGCGGCGCGGTCGGCCAGGACGCGCATCACCACGGGCAGGGCGTCGGGAAGTTCGGCGAGGAGGCAGCGCTCGGCGAGGCCGGTGATGTCGGCGAGCGACCGGGCCGAGACGGCGTCCGCCTCGGCCTTGGCGGTCGTCGCGGAGAGCACGGTGGTCCCCCAGACCCCGGCCTCGGCGACCCGCACCGACAGCTCCGGCTCCCAGCGCAGCCGCCAGGTCTCGCGGAACGTGCCCGTGCTGCCGCGCGAGACCGTCGGCTCGCCCCACGCGATGTCGAGCAGCCGCAGCCGGTGCAGCAGACGGCTGCGCTCCGCGTCGTTGTCCTTGCGCAGGTCGAGCTCCACCTCGCGCTCCAGCGCCTCCGGTTTGAGCCGCAGCCGCCGCTGGAGCCGTGTGAGGTCCCGCTGCAGGGGCACCGCCGGCGCCGACTCGGGCACCTCTCCCAGGACGTCGCCCACCACCAGCCGGTCCCGCACCAGCGACAGCGGGACGTCCGAGCCGTCGCACATCACCGCCCGTACCGCGTCGGTGGTCTCGGTCAGGCCCGGCAGGGGGCGCCCGCGCATCGCGGCGAGGGTCTCGGCCAGCCGTACCGCCTCGATGACATGGGCGGAGGAGACGATCCGGTCCTCCTCACGCAGCAGCCCCGCCACCTTGGTCAGCCACCGCTCCACGGGACGGTCGGGGGCGCCGAACAGATGTCCGTACCAGCCCGGGGAGTCGATCCCCGCGCCGTAGCCGCCGGCCCGAGCGAGCCTCCGGTTGGTCCACGGCACCCAGGTCATGTCGGCCTTGACCTTGGGCAGCCCCTTCAGCAGCGCCCGGTCGGCGGCCACGGTCCGCCTCTCCCGCAGCGCGGGCACATGCCAGGCCCCGCACACCACGGCCACGCCCTCGTCCCCGAACTCCTTCTGCGCGTCCCGCATCCGCAACCGCATGTACGCCTCACGCACCGGGTCCCGGTCGCGCCCCCCGGTGCCGTACACCTCCCGCAGCGCCCCCATGGCCTCCTCCAGCACGGCGAACGGGGCGAAGACGTCCTTGCCCGTCCCCCGGTGCTCGACCACGTCCTCCCACCACCGCTCGGCGTCGTCGTAACCGGCGGCTTCGGCGAGCGCGGCGAGCGGGTCGCCCCGGACGGCCTCTTCCGCCGCCGCCTCG
Organism: Streptomyces sp. NPDC001868; assembly: GCF_040297125.1. Taxonomy (NCBI): domain Bacteria; kingdom Bacillati; phylum Actinomycetota; class Actinomycetes; order Kitasatosporales; family Streptomycetaceae; genus Streptomyces; species Streptomyces sp. NPDC001868. The sequence continues at coordinate 205,677 of NZ_JBEOYO010000003.1, forward strand.
GGTTCCTCCGCCTCGGGTTCCTCCGCCTCCTCGGCCGGGACCGCTTCCTCGCCCCTCCCCCAGGCCAGCGTGTGCGCGGCCGGCAGGTCGATGAAGCGGGCCGGGACGCCGTGGGCCAGGGCCCAGCGGATGGCCACCCACTCCGGGGAGAACTCGGCGAAGGGCCAGAAGGAGGAGCGGCCGGGCTCGTCGACCGCGTGGGCGAGGAGGGCGACCGGGGGCCGCATGTCCTCGTCGGCGGCGAGCGGGATGAGCGCGTCGGCCTCCGGGGGCCCCTCGATCAGCACGACCCGGGGCCGGGCCGCCTCCAACGCGGCCCGCACCGCCCGCGCGGACCCCGGCCCGTGATGCCGGACCCCGAGCAGCAACGGCCCGCCCTCGACCGCCCACACCCCACCGGCCACTCCCGCTCCGCCGACCGCCCCCGCACCGCTGTGCGGCTCGCCGACGGCCCGGGACCTCAGCGCGTCGGCCCCCGACCTCGCCGCACGATCCGCCCCACCTCCGGTGTGAGCCCCCGGCCCGCCCAGCACCTCCGCCTCGCCGAGGCCCTCTCCCCCGGCTCGTGTCACCCCCTCGGCATGCGCCTCCACCCCGTTCCCCTCCCCCGTCCTGGTGTCCTGCCCCCTCACGTCGGTCGGGGCGCTCCCGCCCGTCCCGGTCACGCCATCCCCCCGCCCCCTCACGCGCTCACCTCGCGGCAGGCGCGGTAGAAGTCGGTCCAGCCGTCGCGTTCGCGGACGACCGCCTCCAGGTACTCCTGCCAGATCACGCGGTCGGCGGCCGGGTCGCGGACGACGGCGCCGAGGATGCCGGCGGCCACGTCGGAGGGGCGCAGGACGCCGTCGCCGAAGTGGGCGGCGAGGGCGAGCCCGCCCGTGACGACGGAGATCGCCTCGGCGGTGGACAGGGTGCCGCTGGGCGACTTCAGCTTCGTACGGCCGTCCGTCGTGATGCCGTCGCGCAGCTCGCGGAAGACGGTGACGACGCGGCGGATCTCGTCGACGCCGTCGGGCACGGCCGGCAGGTCGAGGGAGCGGCCGATCTGGTCGACGCGGCGCGAGACGATGTCGACCTCGGCGTCGGCGCTCTCCGGCAGCGGCAGCACCACGGTGTTGAAACGGCGGCGCAGGGCGCTCGACAGGTCGTTCACCCCGCGGTCGCGGTCGTTGGCCGTGGCGATGAGGTTGAAGCCCCGGACGGCCTGTGTCTCCTGGCCCAACTCCGGTATCGGCAGGGTCTTCTCGGACAGGATCGTGATCAGGGTGTCCTGGACGTCGGCCGGGATGCGGGTCAGCTCCTCGACGCGGGCCGTCATGCCCTCCGCCATGGCCCGCATGACAGGGCTGGGCACGAGGGCGTCGCGGCTCGGGCCGTGGGCCAGCAACTGCGCGTAGTTCCACCCGTAGCGGATCGCCTCCTCCGGGGTGCCCGCCGTGCCCTGCACGAGCAGCGTGGAGTCGCCGCTGACGGCCGCCGCCAGGTGCTCGGAGACCCAGGTCTTGGCGGTGCCGGGCACGCCGAGCAGGAGCAGGGCGCGGTCGGTGGCGAGGGTGGTGACGGCGACCTCGACGATGCGGCGCGGCCCGACGTACTTCGGTGTGATCACCGTGCCGTCCGGGAGGGTCCCGCCGAGCAGATACGTGGCGACGGCCCACGGCGAGAGCTTCCAGCGGGCCGGCCGGGGCCGGTCGTCCTGGGCGGCCAGCGCGGCCAGTTCATCGGCGAAGGCGTGCTCGGCGTGTGCCCGCAACACGTCCCCGCGCACGTCACTGCCCGTAGGCGTGTTCGCGGGCGCGGACTGGTTGTGGCTCGGGTCGACAGTGGTCGTTCCAGCAGACGCAGGCATGGCTGAGTCCCCCTCCAGCTCGGCCGGTTCGGATCTGGTGACCACCCTGCACCACGCCACTGACAATCCAGTCTGACCTGGGGAAATTGGATCGCGCAAGCCAATTGTCAGTGGTGGGATCTACCTTCAGAACATGACTCAGCAGGGGGTGCGCTGGACGGCTGAGCAGGTGCTGGCATTGGCACCTGACGCAGCGTCGCGCAAAGCCGGAAGCAAACTCGCCGCGGCCGGGCCGTGGTCGAGTGCTGGCAGTTCGGACGAGGGGACGGTGTGGGGACTGTGCAAAGGAAGTGGCAGCAAGCCGTATCAGACGATCGTCGACGTGGCGGATTCCTCCGGGCCCGCCTACAAGTGCAGTTGTCCGAGCAGGAAGTTCCCGTGCAAGCATGCGCTGGGGCTGCTCCTGCTCTGGGCGGGCGACGCCGCCGCGGTGCCGTCGACGCAGGTGCCCGACTGGGCGGAGCAGTGGCTGTCCGGCCGCCGCACACGCGCAGCGGAGAGGACGACGAGGACGGACGCGGCATCTGGGGCCACGTCCGCTGACCCCGAGGCGGCGCGCCGACGCGCGGAGCGGCGCGCCGACCGGATCACCGCGGGCGCGGCGGAGCTCGAACAGCGCCTGACCGACCTGTTCCGCGGCGGCCTGGCCGCCGCGGAACAGGCGGGGTACGGGGCCTGGGAGGAGACGGCGGCCCGCATGGTCGACGCCCAGGCCCCCGGACTCGCGGCGCGGGTGCGGGAGTTGGGTGCGATACCGGGCTCGGGCCCCGGCTGGCCGGTCCGCCTTCTTGAGGAGTGCGCTCTTCTCCATCTCCTCGACCAGGGCTGGCTGCGCCGCGATCACCTCCCGGACGGCCTCGCGGCCACGGTCCGTTCCCGGATCGGACTGTCCGGCTCTCCGGACGGCCCACCGGTCCGCGACCGCTGGCTCGCCCTGGCCCAGTACGACACATCCGACTCCCGCCTCACCACCCGCCGCATCTGGCTGCACGGCACCGAGTCGGGCCGTACGGCCCTGCTCCTCTCCTACGGGGCCGCCGGCCGCGCGCCCGAGCTGTCGCTGCCGGTCGGGCTGGCCTTCGAGGCCGAGGTGTCGGCCTATCCGGGCGCGGGACAGCTGCGAGCGGCCTTGGGCGAGCGCTTCACCGCGCCCGAGCCCACCGCCGTACGACCGCCGGGGATCACTCCGTCCGAGGCGGCGGCCCGTTACGGCGCGGCCCTCCGGGACGACCCGTGGCTGGACTCCTTCCCGGTCACCCTCTCCCGCGTCATCCCCACCCCGGACGGCGATTCGTGGCAACTGGCCGACGCGGACAGCGATCTGGCCCTCCCCCTCGCCCCCTCCACCCGTTTTCGCCCCGGCCTGTGGCGCCTCATAGCCCTCTCCGGCGGGACACCCGTCACGGTCTTCGGCGAGTGCGGCCACCGGGGCTTCACCCCGCTGACGGCGTGGGCGGAGGGGCCGGAGGGTGCGCAGTGCACGGCCGGGCAGGCGGTGGCGCTGTGCTGAGGGGACGCGGAGTCGGTGGCGGAAGCGAAGGCAGTGAACTGACCGGCGGAGGCGGTGAACTGACTGGCGGAGGCAGTGAGCTGATTGGCGAAGGCGGTGAACTGACTGGCGGAAGCAGTGAGCTGAGCGGCGGAAGCAGTGGTTCATGGCATACGGAAGGAACCTCATGACCAGCACCTCGGACGCTTCGGCTGGGCTCTCCTGGGAGGAGTTGGTCACGACCGCGCTGCTCGGGACGGACCGGCGTACGCCGGCCGGGCCGGTGTCGGGCCGGGAGGCGCCGGTTGCGTTGCTGGACGCGGCGGCCGTGGAGACCGTCCGGCGCAGGGCGGGGATACGGCCGGTGCGGGCGGCGGCGCGGCCGGAGCCGGTGGCGCCGGAACTCCGGCCGCCGCTGCCGCCCGCCGCGGCCCGGAGACTGGCGATGTTGCTGACCGACCGGCCCGGCACCGGTGGCGGCCGCCGGGGCGCGGCACCCGACCTGATGGAACTGCTTCCCCAGTGGCTGGCGTTGGCCAACTCCCACGGCTACGCGCCGCCCCCGGACGTCCTGCCCGCACTGCTGGACGCGGCGCGCGGCCGTACGGATCTGCGTCCCGCCGTCCTGGCCTTCGCGGGCGCGCGGGCACTGTGGCTGGCCCGGCTGAACACGGACTGGCGTTTCGCGCTGCGTGCCGCGCCCGGCGGTGGCACGGCACTTCCCGGCCCGGACGAGCCCGAGCGGGTCCGACGGCTGTGGCAAGAGGGCCTGTTCGCGGAGCGCGTCGCCCTGCTCACGGCGATACGGGCCCGGGACGCTGCCTCGGCACGCGCGCTGCTGTCGGCCACATGGCCGACGGAGCGGGCGGAGGACCGGCTCATGTTCCTCGACACGCTCCGCACGGGGCTGGAGGCGGCGGACGAACCGTTCCTGGAGGCCGCGTTGGCCGACCGCAGCCGGAATGTGCGGGCCACGGCGGCGGAGTTGCTGTCCGCACTCCCCGACTCGGCGCTCGCGGGGCGGATGGCGCGGCGGGCGACCACGTGTGTGGCCGTCGACCACACGAGTACGAGCGGGGTGCCCACCCTCGTGGTCGAGGCCCCGCACGAGTGCGACCCGGCTATGGAGCGTGACGGCGTGCTGCCCAAGGCCCCGGCCGGGCGGGGCGAACGGTCCTGGTGGCTGGGCCAGTTGGTGGAGGCGGCACCGCTCGGGGCGTGGTCGCGGCGGTTCGGGGGGCGTACGCCGGAGGAGATCGTGGCGTTGCCGGTCGCGGACGACTGGCGGGACGAGCTGCACGGGGCGTGGTGCCGGGCGGCGGTGCGGCAGCGGGATCCTGAGTGGTCGCGGGCGTTGCTGGGGGCGCCCTCCACACCGGAGGCCGGCGGGCCGGGGGCCGTGTCGCTGGCCGAGCGGGCGAAGCTGCTGGCGACGCTGGGGGGTGGTGAGCGGGCCGAGTGGGTGGCGGGGTTCATCGCCACGCACGGCCTGTCGGAGGCGTTTCAGCTGCTCGGGGTGTGTGCGGTGCCGTGGGCTCCGCCGTTGGGGCGGGCGGTGGTGGACGCGCTCGATATCGCGCGGGACGCGGGGAGTTATCCCTGGAGTTTCAGTGGGGTGATGGGGCTGGCCGAACGGTGTCTGGATCCCGCCGAGGCGGTGCGGCTCCAACCGCTCACGGCTACGCCGGAGGACGCGGAGGATTCGGCGCCGGGGGCGGGTGGGTACTGGGCCGAGGCGTTTCAGCGGCTTGCGACGACGTTGCGGTTGCGGGCGACGATGCGGGCCGAACTGGGGCCGCCGGGCGCCTAATGGCTCGGGGTGCCTAATGGCTCGGGGGTGCCTGTGCGTTTGGCGGGTGCGGGTGGGTCGTGGTTGCTCGCGCAGTTCCCCGCGCCCCTGAAAAGCGAAGCAGGGGCTGCGCCCCGCTTCGCTTTTCGGCCCGAGAGGGCCGTAGGCCCTTAAGGGGCGCGGGGAACTGCGCGAGAAGCCCCACTCACCCGCAGTCGAACAACCGCCCAAGGAACCCGTCCGCCTACATCCCCGCCGGCTGCCGGACATTCACCCGTACCCACTCCACGATCGACGCCGTCGTCGCCCCCGGCGTAAAGATCTCGGCGACACCCTGATCCTTCAGCGGCGCGATGTCCGCCTCCGGAATGATGCCGCCGCCGAAGACGAGGATGTCCGCGGCATCGCGCTCCTTGAGGAGTGCGATCACCGCGGCGAAGAGCGTGTTGTGGGCGCCCGAGAGGATGGAGAGACCGATCGCGTCGGCGTCCTCCTGGATCGCGGTGTCGACGATCTGCTCGGGAGTCTGGTGGAGGCCGGTGTAGATGACCTCCATACCGGCGTCGCGCAGCGCCCGCGCGATCACCTTGGCCCCCCGATCGTGGCCGTCGAGTCCCGGCTTGGCCACCACCACGCGGATCGGACCGGCTGCCACACCCATCACTGCCTCCATGAAACGACTACACCAACCCGTAACAGAACACAGCCGCACATGTCACGCATGCCATCCATTCCATCCACATCACGCATGTCACGCACATCGCACTCATCGCGGCTTCAGGTACATAGGACACCTACCCACACCGCGCCCCGGAAAGTGAACGAACGTTATCGCCGACATCCCGTAACCCGGCAGTTTCACGGTGTGCAGCGAGGGGGAAATCACACGGTGGGACACGTTCGCCGCGCACCGCTCCCGGTTTCCGCGGCTCACGCGTCACGGGGACCGAGGTGATCACGGAGGTGATCGCGGCATCCGGACCGTTTCCGGGCCGCCGGCCAGAGGCTCCCGTGGCGTGCGCGCCACGGGGAGCGTGCGCAAGGAGAGTCGCCGGAAGGATGCCGCACCGACCCACCGCCCGCGGAAGACCACGGCGACGGGCCGGATCGACACCGGCGGAGGGCAGAAGGCAGGGCAAGACAGCGGGGAGTCGGAAGGGCCGAACCCCCGTCGCGTGATCGGCGCCTCACGCGTCGCACACGCACCGCACGTCACGCAGGCCTCGCAGGCCACACGCACCGCGTCACGTCGCATCGCCCCCGCCGTCCGCCGCCCGCACCCACGGCTCTCCACTAGGGCACACGGGGGACAGAGGCGTCCACCCGTCTGCCGACGGGAGGTCGGGCATGAAGGTCACCAAGGCGGTCGCGCCCCTTGTTCCGCTCTGCGAGCGGCTGCTGCCCACCCAACTCGCAGGCCTTTCCATGGCCCTTCTCAAAGCGACCGCCCTGGAGTTGGCGATCCTCGCCGGACATCTGCTGCTCTATCCGTCCGGGATGACCCAGGAGCGCCGGGCCACGCCCACACTCCCTCCGCCCGACGCGCCCCGGCTCCCGACCGAGGAGAAGCCCCCGGTCGTCCTGCTGCACGGCTTCATCGACAACCGCTCGGTCTTCGTCCTGCTGCGCCGCTCCCTCGCGCAAGCCGGCGGCCGGCACATCGAGTCGCTCAACTACTCGCCCCTCACCTGCGACATCCGCGCCGCCGCCGAACTGCTCGGCCGGCACATCGAGGACATCTGCGAGCGCACGGGCCAGGAGCGGGTGGATGTCGTCGGGCACAGCCTCGGCGGACTGATAGCGCGGTACTACGTGCAGCGGCTCGGCGGTGACCTCCGCGTCCGTACGCTCGTCACGCTCGGCACCCCGCACGGCGGCACCCGGGCCGTGCCGCTGGCGGACGCGCACCCGATCGTCCGCCAGATGCGGCCGGGTTCGGCGGTGTTGGAGGAGTTGCGGGAACCGGCGCCGGGCTGTCGTACGCACTTCGTGGCGTTCTGGAGCGACCTCGACCATGTGATGGCCCCGCTGGAAACCGCCTGTGTCGACCACCCCGACCTGATGGCGCAGAACATCCGGGTCACCGGCATCGGCCATCTCGCCCTGCCCGTGCACCCCGCCGTCGCCACCGGAATACGGGAGGCACTCGACACCTCACGGACAGCGGCCCGCCCCGCCGCCCGCCCCGGCGGCCTGACCGTGGCATGAGCCGCGGTCGCCGCCAAGAGGCAGAGTGACGCTCGACACAGGGCGGCGAAACAGGGACGTAAGGCGGTAAACGCGGCGCACACCCACGCGCCCCCGCCACGCGCCCGACCCGCGACACTCTCCCGACGGCGACAACGCGCCCCACCTCCGACGCACCACCACCCGGAAAAACGCCTCACCCCCGTCGGCGCGGGCGTCCCACAGCCCTCACACAGCGGTCGACTATCGAACAGCCTTCGAACGCAAGGCCAAAGTCATGCCCACAGACCGCCGAAAGACGCTCGAATGCCCGTTTCCTGCGCGCGTGAAACCCGTTGAAGATTGTCGCGCCCGCATACCGCCGGGTACAGTCACCGCACTGCTCTGCCAGCCCCTGTCGTCGAGGCGAAAGAGAAGTTGGTGAACGATCGTCACCCGTCGGGGACCGCAACACCCCCGGCTCCGGCTTCCGAAGCCGACCCGGCGCACTACGCGTCGTACGGCCACCAGGAAGCCGGCTACGGCGACTTCACCACGTACGGCGACTATCCCGCCACTGGTTTCGACCCCGGCACCGGTGCCCAGGCGACCGGCACCTTCGCGGTCGACCCCCTCTTCGGCGACCTGCCCGGCAATGACCCCGGCACCGGTTCGTACGACGCCTCGCAGTGGTCGACGGGCAGCCACCAGACGCTGAACTACGACCCGTACGCCGCGCAGCACCAGGCCGCGTACGACACGGGCGCCTACGACTCGACGTCCTGGTCGGCCGGTTACGAGCACCTCTCCCAGGTCCCGACGCAGTCCTCGGGCCCCGATGCCAGCGGACAGTGGGACGCGAGCGGCTGGCTGTCGGCCGAACAGTCCGACGAGTCCGGCCAGTCGGGGCAGGCCGACCAGACCCAGCAGTGGGTCGGCACCCAGCACTTCGACACGGGCGCGTTCGACGCCACGCAGTGGAACAGCGACGGCACTCCCGTCGCCGACGAACACAGTGGCTCCGCCCCCGAGTCGTACGACGCGCACGAGCACCCGCAGACCGTGGTGGTGGACCTGTCGGCCGAGGCCGCGGACTTCCACCAGCAGGCGACGGCCACCTTCGAGCACATCGCCCCGTACGACCAGGACGAACACCTCCCCGCGGACGGCGAGTTCGAGACCGACGGCGCGGACCGCGCCGCGCTCCTCGACGGCGAGGAGGAGGCCGCCCCGGCGGCCACCCACAGCACGAGCCCCGGCCGGGCGGCCACCCGCGCGGCCTCGCGATCGCGCCGGAAGGCTCCGGCCAAACGTTCCGCCCTGCTGACCGTGGCCGTTCCGTCGGCCTGTGTCATGGGAGTCGCCGGCATCGCGGCGGCCTCGGTCGGTGCCACGTCGGACGACACGGAGACGACGGCGACCGTCAAGTCGGACGCCACCGCCGTGAAGCCGTCCACCGCCAACAACCAGCTCGACACCCAGCTGGAGAGTCTCTCCGCCGAGGCCGACGACTTCGCCGACCGCGCGAGCCGGACGCAGGAGCGTATCGACCTCAAGGCCCAGCAGGAGCTGCAGCAGAAGAAGGCGGCGGCCGAGGCGGCACGCAAGGAGCGACTGCGGCCCAAGTTCGCCCTGCCGGTCGCCAGGCACGGACTCAGCGCCTACTACGGCCAGTCCGGCGTCAACTGGATGAGCCTGCACACCGGTATCGACTTCCCGGTCTCGTACGGCACCCCGGTGATGGCCGCGACCGACGGCACCGTGCGCACCCAGTGGAACAGCGCCTACGGCAACATGGTCATCGTGACCGCCAAGGACGGCACCGAGACCTGGTACTGCCACCTCTCCACGTACAAGGTCGCCTCCGGTACGACCGTCAAGGCCGGCGACACCATCGCCTACTCCGGCAACTCGGGCAACTCCACCGGCCCGCACCTGCACTTCGAGGTCCACCCGGCGGGCGGCTCCGCCATCGACCCGCTGCCGTGGCTGCGCAGCCACGGGCTGGACCCGACGTAACGGACGCCGTAGCGGCCTCCGTCACGGACGCGCGCATACGGGCGCATCCGGACAGGACAAGAACAAGGACGAGGACCGGGCCCCTGCCGAGCAGGGGCCCGAGTCATGTCGGTGACGAGACGGGAGCCGGCTCGCTACAGCTTCTCCACCGGCGCGTACCGCAGCAGCAGCCGCTTCGGCTTGGTGTCGCCGAAGTCGATCGTCGCCTCCGCGTTGGCACCCGAGCCGCCGACGCCGACGACCGTGCCGAGGCCGAACTGGTCATGGGTGACGCGGTCGCCCACGGCGAGCGAGACCACCGGCTTCTCGTTGCTCCGGCGGGTCGCGAAGCCGGACGCGCCGGAGGCCGAGGAGCGGGAACGGGACGAGGACAACGAGGACGCGATCCCGCCGGCCGGGCCCGAGGACACCGGCGCGGAGGCACCCGTGCGCTTCCACTCCAGATGGGTGGCCGGGATCTCCTCCAGGAACCGGGACGGCGGGTTGTACGAGGGCTGGCCCCAGGCGCTGCGGAGCGCGGACCGGGTGAGGTAGAGCCGTTCCCGCGCGCGGGTGATGCCGACGTACGCGAGGCGGCGCTCCTCCTCCAGTTCCTTGGTCTGGCCGAGGGCGCGCATGTGCGGGAAGACGCCGTCCTCCATACCGGTGAGGAAGACGACCGGGAACTCCAGGCCCTTGGCGGTGTGGAGGGTCATGAGCGTGATGACGCCCGAGCCGTCCTCCTCGTCGTCCGGGATCTGGTCGGAGTCGGCGACCAGCGCGACCCGCTCCAGGAAGGCGGAGAGGCCGACGGGTGTCGCGGCAGCCTCGCCCTCGCCCTCCCCTTCGCCTGCCGCGGCCCCGGACTCCTGCTCGAACTCCAGGGCGACGGCGGCGAGTTCCTGGAGGTTCTCGATGCGGGTCTCGTCCTGCGGGTCGGTGGAGGCCTGCAACTCGGCGAGATAGCCGGTGCGTTCGAGGACGGCCTCCAGGATGGTCGCCGGTCCGGCACCGGACTCGACGACGGTCCGCAGGTCCTCCAGCAGCGTGTTGAACCGCTTGACGGCGTTCGTCGACCGGGCCGCCATGCCGTACGCCTCGTCGACGCGCTTCAGGGCCTGCGAGAAGCTGATCTTCTCGCGCTGCGAGAGGGCGTCGATCATCGCCTCGGCGCGGTCGCCGATGCCGCGCTTGGGGACGTTGAGGATGCGGCGCAGCGGGACGGAGTCCTCCGGGTTGGCGAGGACACGCAGATACGCGAGGACGTCCCGGACCTCCTTGCGCTCGTAGAAGCGGACACCGCCGACGACCTTGTAGGGCAGGCCGACGCGGATGAACACCTCTTCGAAGACACGGGACTGGGCGTTCGTACGGTAGAAGACGGCGACGTCTCCCGCCTTCGCGTCGCCCGCGTCCGTCAGTCGGTCTATCTCGTCGGCGACGAACTGGGCCTCGTCGTGCTCGGTGTCGGCGACATAGCCGGTGATCTGCGCGCCCGCGCCCGCGTTGGTCCACAGGTTCTTGGGGCGGCGGGACTCGTTGCGCTCGATGACCGCGTTGGCGGCGCTCAGGATGGTCTGGGTGGAGCGGTAGTTCTGCTCCAGCAGGATCGTCGTCGCGTCCGGGTAGTCCTCCTCGAACTGGAGGATGTTGCGGATGGTCGCGCCGCGGAAGGCGTAGATCGACTGGTCGGCGTCACCCACGACGCACAGCTCGGCGGGCGGTACGTCCCCCTCGTTGGGCGGTACGTCCACGGGGTGCTCGGAGGTGCCGACCAGCTCTCTGACCAGGGCGTACTGTGCGTGGTTGGTGTCCTGGTACTCGTCGACGAGGACATGGCGGAAGCGGCGGCGGTAGTGCTCGGCGACGTCCGGGAAGGCGCGCAGCAGATTGACCGTCGTCATGATCAGGTCGTCGAAGTCGAGCGCGTTCGCCTCGCGGAGGCGGGACTGGTACATCGCGTAGGCCTGGGCGAGCGTCTTCTCGAAGCCGTCGGAGGCCTGGGCGGCGAAGTCCTCCTCGTCGATCAGCTCGTTCTTCAGGTTCGAGATCTTGGCGCTGAAGGACTTGGGCGGGAAGCGCTTCGGATCGAGGTCCAGATCACGGCAGACGAGCGCCATCAGGCGCTTGCTGTCGGCGGCGTCGTAGATCGAGAAGGAGGATGTGAAGCCGAGCCTCTTCGACTCGCGCCGCAGGATCCGGACGCACGAGCTGTGGAAGGTCATGACCCACATCGCGTGGGCGCGCGGGCCGACGAGCTGCTCGACGCGCTCCTTCATCTCGCCGGCGGCCTTGTTGGTGAAGGTGATCGCGAGGATCTGGCCCGGGTGGACATGCCGCTCGCCGAGCAGGTGTGCGATGCGATGGGTGAGCACCCGGGTCTTGCCGGAGCCGGCGCCGGCCACGATGAGCAGGGGCGAGCCGGCGTGGACCACGGCCGCGCGCTGGTTCTCGTTGAGCCCGTCGAGGAGGGCCGCCGCGTCCAGGGCCGGGCGGGGGGCGCCGTCGCGGTAGTACGCGTCGCGGTCCGGGGGCGCGTCGAACTTCCCGCCGAACAGATCGTCCGGAAGCGGCTCCGGTACGTGATCGTCCTCGGGCGGCGGCGGGGGCTCCTCCGCGTGGCCGCGGGGGGCCTGGAGGTCCGCCAGGAAGCTGTCGTCAAAGAGGCTGCTCATCGCTCTCCGAGTCTAGGCGCCCCCACTGACAGCGAGAGGCCGCCCCGGGAAGTCCGCATCCGCCACACACCGCGACCGCGTTGCGACGGTGAGCGATCGAGCGTACCGCCTGTCGTGCCGAAGAGGCTAAGGTCACGAAAACGTATCGGGCATATCGAACATCAACCTTCACACGGGCCACACGAGTTGGCTAGCTTTTTCTTCTGGGCCGTACGACCCAACCGGCGAACGTCGCCGGGCCGCACGACCCTCCGCCGAGTCCGGCACGCCTCCCGTGGCAGCCGGAGCCGGGGACCCACCGATCCTCTGGGGTGAATCGACCCGACCGCCGCACGCGGCAAGGGTCGTAGGGCAAACCTTCCGAAGCTTGCGCCCGAACCCGACAGCTAACTCGGTAGGCGGACAACGGAAGGAGACGCCGAACCATGGCGCCGCACCGCAAGCCGCGTCCTGCCGGAACACGCGTGGGCATACGCACCCCCGCTCTCGCCACGGCCGCCCTCACCTCCGTGGCCCTGCTCTCCCAAACGGCCGCGGCCGCACCCTCGGCCGACGACAAGCCGAGCCTGGAGGAAGTCGAGAAGAAGGTCGACGCCCTCTACCGCCAGGCCGGTTCGGCGACCGAGAACTACAACGCGGCCAAGGAGAGGACGACCAAGCAGAAGAAGCAGGTCGACACCCTCCTCGACTCCGTCGCCAAGCGCACGGAGAAGCTCAACGAGGCGCGGGAGGAGCTGGGTTCGTTCGCCGCGGCCCAGTACCGCACCGGCGCGGCCGCCCCCGATCAGGCCTCGCTGCTCCTGGCGGACAACCCGCAGGACTACTTCGACCAGAACCAGTTGATGGACCGGTTGACGGAGCGCCAGAAGGACGCCGTCGACGCGTACGTCACCGATCAGGCCGAGGCGACGAAGCAGCGCCAGGAGGCGAGCGACAGCCTCGAACAGCTCACCGAGTCACAGAACGCCCTCAAGACCAGCAAGGCCAAGGTCCAGGCGAAGCTCGCCCAGGCCCGCGAACTGCTCTCCACCCTCACCGCCGAGGAGCAGGCCCGGCTCGCCGCGATCGAACAGCGCGAGCGGGAGGAGGCCGACCGCAAGGCCGAGGAACTCGCGCGGCAGCAGACGGCGGCGCGGACGACGGCCCAGGAGGCGCAGGAGACCCAGGGCGCCCCGAGCACCCAAGGGGCCCAGGGGACCCAGGAGGAGCCCTCCACCGGCGCGGAGACGTCCACCGGCACCACCGAGACCGCCGCCCCGGCCGAGGACGCCACCTACGCCTCGAAGGCCGCCAAGGCCCTCGCCTTCGCCCGCGCGCAGATCGGCAAGCCGTACGTCTGGGGCGCCACCGGCCCCGGCTCCTACGACTGCTCCGGCCTCACCCAGGCCGCCTGGAAGGCCGCCGGCGTCGACCTGCCCCGCACCACCTACGACCAGGTCAAGACCGGCACGACCGTCCCCCTCGCCAACGCCAGGCCCGGCGATCTCATCTTCTTCTACGACAACATCGGCCACGTCGGCCTCTACATCGGCAACGGCATGATGATCCACGCCCCGAAGCCGGGAACGTACGTCCGCGAGGAGTCGGTCTTCTACGACGGGGAGTCGTCGATCCACAGCGTGGTGCGGCCGGCGTAGCGGCAGCGTTCTTCGCACAGACGCGCGAGCCCTCAGGTCCAGAGCACCGCGATGAAGACGTTCGCGATGGTCAGCGCGCCCACCAGGCCGAACAGCGGCTTCTCCACCGTCTCTTCGTCCCGTTTCACGTAGACCAGCCCCAGGATCACGATCAGCAGGGCGAGTTTGACGCCGATCTTGATGTTGTTGACGGGCTGGTCGTCGGCCTGGTTGAGGCCGACGAGAAGCACGCCGGTGACGAGCATCGTGAGGGCGCCGTGCAGCATGGCGGGGACGAATCGGGCGGTGCCCTGGCCCATGGCCTTCATCTGGGTGAGGAAGCCGCCCAGGAGGGAGGCGATGCCGATGATGTGGAGGCCGACGAGGATGTGGATGAGTACGTCCATGCGCGGAGCCTAATGAGAGGCCTGTGATCCACCGGCCACCGGGCGGGTACCCGGAGGCGCCGAGGGCGGCACGCTCCGGGCGTTCCGGGCGTCCCGGGCGTCCCCGACACCCTGACGATCTTGCATATATGCGCCGCATAGCACCGCCACACCCCCGCCCGGTCCGAAATCGCCGCATCGGTCATCGCGCAGCGTGAAGTCGACGGCGCCAGGACGGGATCACGGTCACATACGGTCACCTCGCGGTCGGTGCACGCCACTTCCGTACAACGCGTTACCGTGCCCTCACAGCCAGGTTTAGCGTCCTCCCTCAGGTGCCCGGCTCCCCACCGCCGCCCGGACCAGGGGCGGCAGTCGGACACCACCGCCGAGAAAGTCCGGCGGCGTCCCGCTCCCCCTGTGCGGGCCGCCGCCGGACGCGTCACCGCTTCCCCCAGGCGGTCCGTACGGACAGACGATGTTCGTACTTCGGACGGCGGTCGTACGGAGAGGACGTGGACTCCACGTGGCAGCGCACCGCAAGCCCAGACAGCGCTCGCTCGGCGGCCATACGGTCCGCACGGCCGCGACGTTCGCCCTCGCGGGCGCGGCGACCGCGACCGGTTTCGACGGCACCGGACACGCCGATCCACAGCTCACGCCTGACCAGGTCAAGGCGAAAGTGGACAAGCTGTACCAAGAGGCTGAGGTCGCCACCGAGAAGTACAACGGGGCGAAGGAGAAGGCCGACAAGGCGCAGGAGAACCTCGAAGAGCTGCGCGACCAGGCCGCCCGCCGCACCGAGCGCCTCAACTCGGCCCGGGACGAACTCGGTTCACTGGCGGCGGCGCAGTACCGGGACGGGGGCATGGACCCCTCCTGGCAGCTCGCCCTCTCCGCCGACCCGGACCAGTACCTGGACGGCGCCGCCCTCGCCGAGCGCGTCGGCAGCCGCCAGTCGGCGGACGTCGCGAGCGTACGGAAGCAGCTGTTGGAGATCGAACGGCTCCGCGGGGCCGCCCGCGTCGAACTGGGCACGCTCAAGACCCGGCAGACCGAGCTGAAGCGACACAAGAAGACCGTCACCTCGAAGCTGACCGACGCGCGACAGCTGCTCGGCCGGCTCACCACCGAGGAACGGGCACGCTACGACTCCCGGGGCGGCACCGCGGGACACGCCTCACGCTCCTCCGACACGTCCCGGCGCGACCTCACCGGCCCGGTCTCCCCCGCCTCCGCCACCGCCGACGCCCCCGACTCCCGCGCCGCCGCGGCCGTCTCCTACGCCTACACCAAGCTCGGCAGCCCCTATGTCTGGGGCGCCACCGGCCCCAACGCCTTCGACTGCTCCGGCCTCACCCTCGCGGCCTACCGCGCCGCCGGAATCTCCCTCCCCCGCACCACCTACTCCCAGATCAACGCAGGCCGCCGCGTCGCCCGCTCCGAACTCCGCCCCGGCGACCTCGTCTTCTTCTACTCCGGCATCAGCCATGTGGGCATCTATGTCGGCAACGGCCAGATGATCCACGCCCCGAACCCCTCGGCCCCGGTACGCGTGGCGCCGCTCGACGAGATGCCGTACGCGGGGGCCACGCGGGTGGCCTGAGTCTTGCGGGCGGCCTGAGCCGAACGGGTCGGCTCGGGCCGGTCGGGACGGCTCGGGCTAGCCCGGGGCGGTCGTCGCTTGCGGCGCTCCCCGTCGGCCCGGGCCCGCACCCTCTCCGGCCCTCTCCTCTCCCCCTCACACCAGGCGTCGTGCCGTCGCCCACCTCGTCAGCTCATGGCGGTTGGAGAGCTGCAACTTCCGCAGGACGGCGGAGACATGCGACTCCACCGTCTTCACCGAGATGTAGAGCTGCTTGGCGATCTCCTTGTACGCATAGCCACGGGCGATGAGACGCAGCACCTCGCGCTCGCGCTGGGTGAGCCGGTCGAGGTCCTCGTCGACGGGCGGGGCGTCCGTGGAGGCGAAGGCGTCCAGGACGAAGCCGGCCAGACGCGGGGAGAAGACCGCGTCGCCCTCCTGGACCCGGAAGATGGATTCGACCAGGTCGGAGCCGGTGATCGTCTTGGTGACATAGCCGCGCGCACCGCCCCGGATGACACCGATCACGTCCTCCGCCGCGTCCGACACGGACAGGGCGAGGAAGCGCACGGGCTGCTCGGCGTCCCCCATCAACGCCGAACACCGACGCAGGACTTCGACCCCGCCGCCGCCGGGCAGATGCACATCGAGGAGCACCACCTCGGGCCGCGTACTCGTGATCACCTCGACCGCCTGGTCGACATCGGGCGCCTCCCCGACGACCTCCACACCCGTACGGTCCGTCTGCCCGATCTCGGCCTGCACTCCCGTCCGGAACATCCGGTGGTCGTCCACCAGCACGACCCGGACATGGCGCCCGGCCCCGGAAACAGCGGCCCCGGCACCGGTCCGGGCAGCCCCGGCTCCGGCCGTGGCGGACTGTCCGGGCGCGGCGGTCACGCCGGAAGCGCCCGGCTCGGCGGTCTTGCCGGGCTCGGCGGGCCGACCGGACTCGTCGGGCACGCTCTCGGCCGGATCCGTGCCCCGCGCGGCCGGACCTCCCTGGTCCCGGTCCGGGCCCGTGCCCGAACCGCCTTGTGCGGCAAGGTCGTTCGCCCCGTTCGCGTCACTCATGACGTCGTCTCCGCCCTCTCCATCTCCAGCTCGACCTCCGTGCCGCCGTCCGGAACGGCGCGGAGCCGTGCCGTGCCTCCGTTGCGCTCCATGCGGCCGATGATCGATTCTCTGACGCCCATCCGGTCGGCGGGTATCGCGTCGAGGTCGAAGCCGGGACCTCGGTCGCGGACGGACACGAAGACCGTCCTTCCCTCGACCTCGGCGAAGACCTGTACGGCGCCGCCCTCGCCACCGTACTTGGCGGCGTTCACCATCGCCTCGCGCGCGGCCTGCATCTGCGCGGTCAGTCCTTCGTCGAGGGGGCAGTCGCCGACGACGACCACCTCTATGGGGACGCCGTGCTTGTCCTCGACCTCCGCCGCGTTCCGCCGCACCGCCTCGGCGAGGGTGTCGGGCTCGTCCTCCTCGTCCTTACCTGTGCCCTCGGGTTTGTACAGCCAGTTCCGCAGGTCGCGCTCCTGTGCGCGGGCGAGGCGGCGGACCTCGTTCGGGTTCTCCGCGTTGCGTTGTATCAGTGTCAGTGTGTGCAGCACCGAGTCGTGGACATGGGCCGCGACCTCCGCGCGCTCCTGGGCGCGGATGCGCATCAGGCGCTCCTCTGAGAGGTCCTGCGTCATACGGACGAGATACGGGCCGGCCAGCAGCGTTATCCCGACGAGGACCGCGAGCGCGGCCTGCAGCACCGAGCCGAGGTGGGCGGCCGAGCCCTGCAGGACGAACATCCCGGAGACGCCCGCGGTGACCAGCAGGACACCGGCGACGGACCGGAGCAGCGTGATCGTGCGCCGCCGACGGCCGACCTCGGCCCAGCGGGCCCGCCGCGCGTTGTCCGCCTGGCGCCAGACCAGGGCGACGCCGGCCGCGACGAGCACGGTCGGCCAGAGATACGCCCGGGCGGCCTCGCCGAGGTCCACATTGCCGACGAAGACCATGGCCACGACGACCATGAGAAGGAGGGCGACCATCTGGCCGCGGTCGGGCTTGCGGGCCACGAGTCTGCGGCGGCCGTCGGGTGAGGTCTCGGCGGCGATGGCCGGGGGCCGCTGGTTGTCGACGCCTCCCACGCCGAGCGGGACGAAGAACCAGAACGCCGCGTAGACCAGGGCGCCGAGGCCGTCCGCCAGGAAGAGGCCGGCGAACACGAGCCGTACCCAGGTCACCGGCAGGCCGAGATGTCCGGCGAGCCCTCGCGCGACGCCTCCGAGCCAGCGTCCGTCGCTGCTGCGGTAGAGCTTGCGCGGGGGCCGCGGAGTGTCGACTGGCAGTGCTGCGGCTTCCGGCATGCCATCGATGTTCACACGCACGGCGGATCGAGGCATCAGGGTCGACCCCCGAGACGCCCCTGATCTTCGGTCCCACCATGATCGAACGCATCCCCGGGCCGATATCAGGGTTCGACCAGGGTCATCCCGACTGCCATCGGAGCGGCTCGGCGGTCACGATGGACGCATGACGGATCACCAGCACGCGGCAGCGGAGCCGGGCCCCGGCTCGGGTCCGGACGCCCTGCGGCCCACCACCGAGCCACAGGACGCCGTGCCCCCACCGGGCACGGGGGCACAGAAGCCGCGCGCGCACGGGGACGCGGGCGCGGGCCCGCGGGCGGAACAAGGGGCCGGCACCGGCCCACCACGAGCTGGGCGCCGCCCCTCCCCCGGTGCGGCGGGCCCCTCCGCCCCCGGCGGGACAGGGCACCCGGCCCCCGACGATCCGGTCGGCGGCCCCGCCGCCCCGCACAGATTCCGCCGTGACCGGCGGTACAAGATGCTGGGCGGTGTCTGTGCCGGGCTCGGTCGGCAGTGCGACATGGATCCGGTGATCTTCCGGGTGGTGCTCGCGGTCCTCTCCGCGACCGGCGGCTTCGGCCTCGTCTTCTACGGCTTCGCCTGGCTGTTCGTGCCGTACGACGACGAGGAGGAGAACGAGGTACGCAAGCTGCTGACCGGCCGGGTCGACGGCCAGGCCCTCACGGCCGTGCTCTTCGCGCTGGTCGGCTGCGGCGTCTTCCTCACCCTGCTGAGCAACACGACCGTCCTGACCTTCTCCGTGGTCGTCTCCCTGCTCCTGGCCGGCGCGGGGTACTGGTCGCGGCAGCGCGGCGCCCCCGATCCCGATCCGCTCGCCGCGCAGGCCGTGGCCGACGCCCCGCCGGAGGCCCAGGCGCCGCCCGTGGCCTCCGCCTACCCCTCCTGGTGGCGCGACCCGATCATCAAGGACGGAAAGCACGTGGGCGGCACGGGCTATATGTGGGGGCCGTGGGAGAGCCGCGACCGGGACATGGCGGCGGCCGCCAACATCGCCCGGGGCGTGCCGCCCTCCCGCCAGGACATACGCACCGCGCGCCCGCCCAAGCCGCGCGGGCCGCGCTGGACAGGCGGCTGGATCTTCCTGCTCGCGCTGCTCGCCGGCGGTATCGGCACCGGCGCGACCTGGGAGGAGCGCGCTCTCGCCGCCAGCCTGCAGACCGGCCTGGCCTGCGCGCTGACCGTGTTCGGCCTGGGCATAGCCCTGAGCGCCTTCCTCGGTCGTACGGGAGCGGGGTCGATCTTCCTGGCCGTGGTGACGGCCGGACTGCTGGCGTGCACGGCGGCGCTCCCGACGAACATCACCACCGACTGGGTCCGTACGGAGTGGACACCACGGAACGCGGAGAGTGTGGCGGCCCGATACGAGCTGGGGACCGGTGTGGGCACGCTGGATCTGTCCAAGGTGGACATACCCGAGGGCGGGGCGCTGGCCACGAGCGTGGAGGTCGGCGCGGGCAAGGTGAAGGTGGTCGTTCCGCCCGACGTCACCGTGCGGCTCGACGTCGAAGTGGGTCTCGGTGACATCCAGTTGCCGGGTGACGACAAGGAGGACGTGGACGTGGCACCGGACAAGAGCGACCGGCTGACGCTGTCCCCCGAGAAGGGCTCGGACAGCGGCGGCACGCTCACCATCGACCTCGAAGTCGGTCTGGGACAGGCGGAGGTGGCCCGTGCTGCGTCATGAGTTCCGGCCGGGCAAGCTCATAGCCGGCCTCTTCCTCACCGCCGCCGGTGTCGTGTACCTCGGCGACGCGGGAAACGCCTGGGAGACCCCCTGGTTCGTCGTGATCCCGCTCGTCGTCGGGGGGCTGTGTCTGGCGGGGGCGGTGGGTTCTCTGAACCACGCGGTACGGGGGCGGCGGGCGGCCGGACGGACGGGGCCGGCGGGATCGGCGGGGCCGACTGGACCGGCGGGCGGGGCCGGGGCGGCGGGATCGGCGGGGGCTGGTGGGGAGGGGGTGGGAGGGCCGAGAGGGGCAGCGGGATGAGTGGAGGGGGCGGAGCGTGCACGGCAGGGCGGGCGGGATCTGGAGCCTGGCCCGGCAGGGTCCCCGGGGGCCAAGGGCCAAGGGCCAAGGGCCAGACAAGCGGTGCCGTGTGAATCGCTGAGCCGCCACCGTGGCTGAGCGGCGGCCGACGTCAAGGAGCCGTGGGCGAGAAGCAGTGGGCGAGAAGCAGTGGGCGATAAGCCGTAGGCGGGGAGCCGTGGGGCTCAGTGGTAGGCGCCCGCGCGGTGCCTGCTGCCGCCGTGGCGGCGGGAGCGGATGGCCGCGTCCACCGAGAGGACCGGGGCGCCGGCCAGGATCAGGGGGATCCAGGCCATGAGGTACGGGAGGTCGTTGCCGTAGTAGTACGGGGAAGCCGACCAACTGACCGTCAGCCAGAGGCTGAGGGAGATCAGGGCGCCGCCGAAGGCGGCCAGGCGGGTGAGGAGGCCGAGGAGGGTGCCGATACCGACGGCGAGTTCACCGAGGGCGATGGCGTAGCCGAAGCCGACGGGGTTGTTGAGGGCCATGTCGATCAGGGCGGGGATGGCGGAGGAGTCTCGGGCGGCGCTCATCATGTCGCCGATGGAGCCGGAGCCGGAGTCCGCCATGAACGCGCTGTCGGTGAGTTTGTCCAGGCCGGCGTAGATGAAGGTGACGGCGAGGAAGACGCGTAGGGGCAGCAGGGCGTAGCGGGTGGCTGTGTCCCGCCAGTCGGGGCCGCCGTCGCGGTAGGGGGTGGTGGAGTCCGTGCGAAAGTCGTGAGCCATGGTCTGCGCCGCCTCTGGTCCGCCGTGCCGTTGACCCCTCAACAGACGATACGGTCGGAGGGGTGGGGGTGCTCAATGGTTCGGGCGTGTTTTTCCGGGTCGGGGTGTCTTGTCGGGGCCGGGTTGTGGCTTCGGGGGTCCTTTCATCGCCCCCCGCCGCCCTTACCCGTCCCGTCCCCAGGGGCTGCGCCCCTTCGACCCCGCACCACACCACGCACCACACCACACCCCGCGCGCGCCCGCTGCCGCCGCACCGGCGTGGGGCTCCGCACCGCACCGCACCCCGCACCGCACCCTGCCAGGGGGCGCTGCGCCCCCCTGGACCCCCGCCATGTAGAGGTCGCCCGTGGAGGTCGCTCAGTCCGCCGAGACCTCGATCGTGTAGCGGTTGGTTTCGACGCCGGCGGCTGTGACGACCTGGACGTCGACCTTGCCGGGTTCGACGTCGGCGGGGACGGGGGCGGTGAGGACGGCGTCGGTGGGGTTGCTGAAGCCGCCGGCGACGGGGACGAGGGGGACGTGGACATGGACGGGGCCGATGCGGACGACCATGCGGGAGAGGCGGTCGGCGGTCTGGGCGCCGGGTGGGACGAAGCCGGCGCCGCGGATCTCGATGTCGTCGCCGTTGCGGATGGGGGCGTCGAGGTCGCCGGCCTCGCGGGAGCGGACGACGGAGAGGATGACGGGGCGGCCGCCCTCGGCGTATTTGCCGGCGACGTAGGTGGCGGCGGAGACCAGGACGAGGAGGGCCAGGCCCCAGGGGAGGTCGGGGAGTTGGTCGGGGCTGCGGGCGAGGCGGACCGCCGCGAAGGCGAGGGCGACGGCGCAGATGATCACGTACTGGATGTCCGTGAAGCTGCCTCGGCCCGAGTCGTCGGTGAGGAGGTCGGCGGCGCGGGGGCGGTGGGCGCGGACCTTCTGGAGGCGCTGGGACAGGACACGGAGGCCGACCACACGGCGGACCAGGACCGCGATGCCGCAGACGACGGCCAGGACGGTCACGATGCCGGCGCCCCGGGCGAGGTCGAGACCGGCGATGAGGGCGTCGCGTTCGCGGTGGTCGGAGGCGGCGGCCAGGCGGCCGACGAGGACGAGGACCGCGAAGACTACGAAGAGCACCCAACCGGCCGCGATCGCGCGGGAGGTGGAGAGACGGTTGTCCTCGCCGATGACCGGGGCGAGGGCGCCACCGCGTGCCCGGTGCAGATATCCGGCGCCGGTCAGGGCGACGCCCAGGAGCAGGGCGGCGAGCAGTCCGGCGGTGCGGGCGACCGTCCAGCCCGCGCCGATCGCGGTGAGGGCCTGGACGACGAGGAGGGTCACGACGGCCGCCCAGACGACGACCGCCGTGCGCAGCCAGAGGCGGGCGAGCCAGGCCTCGCCCTCGACGCGGCCGCGTTCGGCGACGAGGGCCGCGGACTGGGTGAGTTCGTCGGAGACCCACTGCCGGGAGGCGGACGCGGAGTGCGCGACGGCCGCCGGCAGCCCCTGCCCGGCCGCGAACTCCTCCCGCTTCAGCAGGAACGCGGCCACCGCGCGCCGGTGTCCCGCGCGCGCTCCGTGCGGGCAGTCCCCGCACGTGCACCCGCCTTCATGGGCACCCGCGCCCATGCCCCCTCTCGCCTCCTGTACCGCCACGTCCGAGCCCGCCTTCCCGCGCCGCGTCCGCCTGCGCGTCCGCGTCCCTCGGCATTCGCCGTCATCGGCATTGCCGTCATCGTTCACCGCATGTCATCGCCGTTTTCGCGGCCGTCGCCGCCGACCTCCCTCGGCGACGGCCGCGTCGGCACCTTCAACAGCACCTTCATCAGCGCCCTCTACAACGCTTTCATCAGCGCCTTCGTCAGCGCCGTCTTCGGCACTTCGTGGACGCCTTCGTCGTCGTCGCGGAAGGCCGTACATACGTCCGCGCACTACCACAGCCGTGCCGCCGTACAACTGCTCTGCGATGACAGCGAATTGTGCCGTACGGAACACGGCCCGCGTCCGGCAGGGCCACTCCGTGCAAGGGAGGCGCGGGGTGAAGTCCCGGTGCCCGTGTTGACCCGGCTGCGAGAATCTCCCTATGGCCGAGATCATCCAGCGGGACGGGACCTGGGCCTTCGACGGGAGCACGGTCCGGATCACGCCGGGCCTGCACCGTTCCGTGGCGCTGTTCCGGCAGACGTACGGGGAGATCGCGGTGCCCCTGGAGGCGGTGGCCGGTGTCGTCTACGAGCCCGAACGCAAGCGCGGGCGGCTCCGGTTGCGGCTCCGTGAGGGCAGTGATCCGCTGCTCCAGGCCACCGGAGGGCGGCTGCCGGACGCGGCCGACCCGTACCGGCTGACGGTCGATCTCGACCGTTCGGGGGTCGCCGAGTACGTGGCCGAGGAGATACGGCAGTCGATGCTGCTGGAGCAGACGCCGAAGGAGCCCGCCAAGATCTATCTGCTGCCCGGGCCGCCCGTGCCGGTGTCCGTGCGGTCGAGCGACGGCACGGTCTCCTTCGACGGTTCGCGGGTCCGGATCGACTGGAACGACACCTCCGACCGCGTCAAGCGGGCGACCGGCCCGCGGATCATCGACGTCGGCGAGCTGGCGCGGGTCGAGTGGCTGCCCAACTCCGGCTACGAGGACGGGTTCCTGCGGTTCGTGACGCGCGAGACCGTGTTCTCCAAGCTGCCGCCGGAGCGGGATCCGTTCGCCCTCGACCTGTGGGGCAGCACGCGTCGGGACCTGCTCACGGCGCTCGTCGCGACGGCGGTCACGGCGCGGCTTCCCCACCCGTCCACGCGCGGCGCCACCGGCCGCCCGGACGCGGCCCGGCCGGCGAAGCCCGCCGCCCCGGATCATCATGATGTCCTCCTCCGGCGTCTGCGTGAGTTGGGCGAACTCCACCGTGACGGTGTCCTTACGGACGAGGAGTTCGTGGCCACGAAGGCGGCGGTGCTTCGCGACTTCTGACCGGCATCAGCGCCCCGAAGGGGCGCGGGGAACTGCGCGACCGGCCACGACGAGCCCGCACCCGAAGGCGAGCGGCTCCTGCGCTCAGCTCAGCAGATCCGGCTCGCTCCTGCTGATGTCCTGCCACAGCGGCTGGTAGTTGATCCACGCCACCAGGTCGCCGCCCGCCTGTTCGCGGGTCGCGGCGGCCAGTCGGTGTTCGATGAGCTGCGGGCGGCCCGCCGCCTTCGCGGTGAGCTGTACCTGGGCCGAGCGTTCCATGGACAGGAACCACCAGGCCGCCGCGTCGACGGAGTCGCCGACCGTCAGCAGACCGTGGTTGCGCAGCACGAGCGCCTTGCGGCTGCCGAGCACAGCGGCGATACGGCGGCCCTCGTCCGCGTCGACCGAGACGCCCGTGTAGTGGTCGTAGAGCGCCTGGTCCTCGTAGAACGCGCAGGACTCCTGGGTGATCGGGTCGAGCAGATCGCCGAGGGCGGCCAGCGCGCGGCCGTGCACGGAGTGACAGTGGGCGACCGCGACGACGTCGGGACGGGCGGCGTGCACCTGGGCGTGGACGGTGAAGGCGGCCTGGTTCACGTGGTAGCGGCCCTCGATCACCTGCCCGTCCTGGTTGGCGAGGACCAGGTCACTCACCGTGACGTGCTTGAACGGCATCCCGAACGGATTGACCCAGAAACAGTCGCTGAACTCCGGGTCGCGCGCGGTGATGTGCCCCGAGACGCCCTCCTCGAACCCCAGTCGCCCGAAGATCCGCAGGGCCCCGGCCAGCCGTTCCTTGCGGTGCCGCCGCTCGTCCTGCGCCGACTCGTGCATCGGTGGCATGGCGAACCGGAGCTGGTCGGTGGGTAGGGGCAGGGGCGGTGTGGGCCCGTGCATGTGTCCTCCAGAGTGACTTCCTTTACGAAGCGGAAGTTACCGTCGGTCCCCGGCGCAGAACAGGTCCGTCCGGTGAAGAGAGTGCGCAACCGTTACGCAAGTCACGGAAGCGCGTCAGGTGGCACCGCGGTCGCCGGGGCGGAAACGGTGGTCGTACACCGCTCGGGGTAACCGGACAGTGGATGTCGGGTATCCGCGCGAGACTCGACGTATGCCGGAGAAACTTTCGCGGATGAACTGGGGCGCGTTCGTCGCCGCCGAACCCGAGCTCGCACAGACCGTCGAGACGCGCTTCGGCGCCTTCACCCATCACGTCCTGGCCACGCTCCGCCGGGACGGCTCCCCGCGGACGACCGGGCTGGAGGTCCGGTTCGTCGACGGGGAACTGTGGCTGGGGATGATGCCGGACTCGCTCAAGGCGCTCGATCTGCGCCGCGACCCCCGTTTCTCGCTGCAGGCCAACCCCGGCCCCGGTACGGAGATGGGCGGCGGTGACGTACGGGTGAGCGGGCGGGCGGTCGAGGTCGACGACCCCGCGGTCAAGGCGGCGTACGGCGAAGAGGTGGAACCGCCGGAGCCGTTCCACCTCTTCCGCACCGAGCTGACGGAGGTCGTACGGACCCACGTCGAGGACGACAAGTATCTGGTCGTCCAGGTCTGGAAGCCCGGAGAGCCGGTGCGGACCCTCAAGCGGACCTGAGGATCACCAGGGATCCAGGGGCTACTCCCACTCGATGGTGCCCGGGGGCTTCGACGTCACGTCGAGGACGACGCGGTTGACGTCGGCGACCTCGTTGGTGATCCGGGTGGAGATCTTCGCGAGGACGTCGTACGGCAGGCGCGACCAGTCGGCGGTCATGGCGTCCTCGCTGGACACCGGGCGCAGGACGATGGGGTGGCCGTAGGTGCGGCCGTCGCCCTGGACGCCGACGGACCGGACGTCCGCCAGCAGCACCACCGGGCACTGCCAGATGTCGCGGTCGAGGCCGGCGGCCGTCAGCTCCTCGCGGGCGATGGCGTCGGCCTCGCGGAGCAGGTCGAGCCGGTCCTTGGTGACCTCGCCGACGATCCGGATGCCGAGGCCGGGGCCGGGGAACGGCTGGCGCTGGACGATCTCCTCCGGGAGCCCCAGCTCCTGGCCGACCATCCGGACCTCGTCCTTGAAGAGCTTGCGGAGCGGCTCGATCAGCTTGAATTCGAGGTCTTCCGGCAGGCCGCCCACATTGTGGTGCGACTTGATGTTCGCGGTGCCGGTGCCGCCGCCGGACTCGACGACGTCCGGGTAAAGCGTGCCCTGGACCAGGAACGCGGCCTCGGGGCCCTCGTCGGCGATGATCTCCGCCTGGGCCTGCTCGAAGACGCGGATGAACTCGCGGCCGATGATCTTCCGCTTCTGCTCGGGGTCGGAGACCCCGGCGAGCGCCTTGAGGAACCGCTCCTCCGCGTCGACGACCTTGAGCTGTACGCCGGTCGCGGCGACGAAGTCCTTCTCGACCTGCTCGGTCTCGTTCTTGCGCATCAGACCGTGGTCGACGTACACGCAGGTCAGCTGGGAGCCGATGGCCTTCTGGACGAGGGCCGCGGCGACCGCGGAGTCCACGCCGCCGGAGAGGCCGCAGATCGCGCGCTTGTCGCCGACCAGCTCTCGGATGGCCTCGACCTGCTCCTCGATGACATTGCCCGTGGTCCAGCTCGGGGTGATGCCCGCCCCCCGGTAGAGGAAGTGCTCCAGGACCTGCTGGCCGTGCGTGGAGTGCATGACCTCCGGGTGGTACTGGACGCCGTAGAGCTTCTTCTCGTCGTTCTCGAAGGCGGCGACCGGTACGACGTCGGTGGAGGCCGTGACGGTGAAGCCCTCGGGGGCGGCGGAGCAGGCGTCGCCGTGGGACATCCAGACCGACTGCTCGTCGGGGGTGCCCTCGAAGAGGGTGCTGCCGGCCTTGGAGACATGGAGGGGCGTACGGCCGTACTCGCGCGCGCCGGTGTTGTCGACGGTGCCGCCGAGGGTGGTGGCCATCAGCTGGAAGCCGTAGCACATGCCGAAGACGGGGACGCCGGCCTCGAAGAGGGCGCGGTCGAGGCGGGGGGCGCCGTCGGCGTAGACCGAGGAGGGGCCGCCGGAGAGGATGATCGCCGCCGGGTTCTTGGCGAGCATCTCGGCGACCGGCATGGTGCTCGGGACGATCTCGCTGTAGACCCGGGCCTCGCGGACCCGACGGGCGATGAGCTGGGCGTACTGGGCGCCGAAGTCGACGACCAGGACGGTGTCGGGGGCGGCGGCAGCGGGGTTCGCTGATGACACGGGGTGCCTTCCGGCGGTTGGGCGGGGGTCTGTGTGGCCGAGTCTACCGGGGTGCCCTCCTGTGGCGTGGTCCCACTGGGAGCTCCGCCCCCAGACCCCCGAGGACCGTCGCCCACCCACCACCGGACTCGCTCGGAGGAGAAGACACCCGCCCGGAGGGACAGCTCGACCCCGCCGCGGGAAGCGGCCGGAAAGCGTTGCCGCACCCTCATGGCATACTGGCGCCCATGCTCACGCACCCGACCTTCCTGTTTACCTATGGCAACCGGCCCACCGGCTGCCATGGTCGTGCTGCTTGAGCAACTGACAAGCGACTTCCCAGGCGCCCCGGGCCGACAAGGTCCGGGGCGTCTGGCGTTTTCCGGGTCCTTCCGCTTCGGGGAGTCCTTCGGGGGGTCGATTCCGACTTCCGACGAGGAGCCCAGAGATGACCGTCACCTCCACCGAGAAGACCGGCGCCCGTACGTCCGAGGCGGCCGGTGTGATCACCGGTGCCCGGGAGCGCATCGACGCGCTGGACGACCGGATCATCGGCCTGATCCAGGAACGCGTGGCGGTCTCCGCCGTGATCCAGGAGGCACGCATCGAGTCCGGCGGCAGGCGCGTGAACCTCTCCCGCGAGATGGAGATCCTCGCCCACTACAGGGACGCCCTCGGCAAGCCCGGCACCGCGCTCGCCATGACCCTGCTGGAGCTGTGCCGGGGGCGCATCTGACCGGCGCACGCACGTACGCCTGCCTTCTCACCCGTACGGCGCGTGACCGTCGTCCGACACGCTTCGTTGGTGTCGGTGTCCGTGCCAGCCAGGTCCGGGCCCGAAAGAACCACGCGTGGCTCCGCTGGAGCGATGAGGCGTACGGATCGTGCCGTGCGCCGTGGGACCTCGCTCCAGGGTTGTGACCGGACGGCAGGGGACAGCAGCCCGGTCACTCAAGAGAACGGTCGGCTCCGGGGACGCCCGGGGCCGGCCGGCGGAATCTGTTCCAGGGTGGCCGAACCGGTTGCGGAGGCCGTTCGCCCCTCACGACACGGGAACAGACCTCCACCGACCACCCTTGTTCGACATCGACATCGACATCGACATCGACATCGACACCGGCATCGACATCGACTGTTCGACATCGACGCCGACATCGACCTCGACTCGACACCAGGCGCACTCCCCCGGCGCCACTTCGAGGCACCGGCCGCCCTGACGCCGGTGCCGACGCCGAAGGGCCCCGCGACTTCCGTCCCGCGGGGCCCTTCGTCATCTCGTGCGCGCTCAGCCGGCGACCTTCTCCACCTTCTTGACCTGGGCGTCCAGGATCTCGGCCGGCACCTCGGCCTTGTCCGCGTCGAGCATGTTCATCGAGGAGAACGCGATGAGCGTCGAGCCGCTGCGCACCACCGTGAAGGACATCGGGATCTTCGCGCCCTCGATGTCGCCCTTCAGCTTGTACGAGACGGCCTCGTCGCCCTGCTTCGGGGCGGTGAGGACCTCGACACCGGTGTACTTGTTGCCGACCTGCTCGTACCCGTCGCAGCTCTCGGTCGCCTTGCGCAGGTCGGCCATCACCTTCTCCGCGTCGCTCTGCTCGTGCGCGGCGAGGGCGAGGGCCATGACGGTGGCGGAGATGTCGCTCACCGAGGTGACCCTGCGTCCGGCACGGTCCTTCGCCTGCGGGTCGGAGGTGAAGTAGAACATGTTCGCGAGGGGCTGGCAGGCGGCCGGCTCCGCGGGAACGGGTACGGCGGGCATCTCGTCCGCCGGCATCTCGGAGATCTTGTACTTCTTCACGTCCCCCTGCGCGAGGGCCGCCTCCTTCAGCTGCGCCTCGGTCAGCGCGGGCTTGCCGGCCGCGTCCTGCTCGTCCTTCGCGTCCCCGGCGGCCGTGGCGCTGCCGGCCGCCGTCGGCTTCGCGTCCGCGTCCTCGTCGCCGCCCCCACCACACGCCGCGGTGAATCCCAGCGTGGCCACGACCGAGACGGCCACCGCCACCCGCGACATCGTCGACTTCATGTCCCCCACCCTCACAACTGTCACTTCACGTCTCACAGGAGCCCCAGGGGCCCCACCGAACATGTATTTGACAGCGCGGACCGCCCATCCGTTGTGCCACAGCGGCCACATTCGTAAGTGACTCACGTCACACGAAGAAACCGTTATCGCAAGGGCAACCCTTCGGCCCACTCGCCGGTCACACCTGGCACACGAGAGAAGGACCCGCGCTCGGAGGGGGGTGCGGGTCCTTCTCCGCTGTCATATCGCCTGTCACATCACCTGTCACTTCGCCGCCCGGCGGCTACCGCTTCGGCGGCACCGTCGGCACCGGGACCAGCGGCAGCCGCAGCGCGCCGAACGCGTCCGCCGGGACCGCCGGGTGCAGGGGCTCCACAGGGCTGAGGCGTTCGTAGGCCGCGCCCGAGGCCGGGCGGTGGTCGGGCTCGCCGTTGTTGGGCCAGTACGACATCGCGCGCTCGGCCTGGGCGGTGATCGTCAGGGACGGGTTCACGCCCAGGTTCGCGGAGACGGCCGAGCCGTCGACGACGGAGATACCGGGGTGGCCGTAGAGCCGGTGGTACGGGTCGATGACGCCGTCGGCCGCCGTGGCGCCGATGGGGCAGCCGCCGAGGAAGTGCGCGGTGAGCGGGGTGCCCATCAGTTCGCCCACGTTGCTGCCGGCGAAGCCGTTGATCTCGGCGGCGATCGTGGAGGCGGCCTTCGAAGCGACCTCGATCTGCTTGGGGTTGGGCGCGCCGTGGCCCTGACGTGCCGTCAACAGGCCCTTGCCCGGGCCCTTCTGCTTCAGGTGCGTCGACAGGGAGTTGTCCAGGGACTGCATCACCAGGCCGATGATGGTCCGCTCCGACCAGCGGCGGTTGGAGAGCGAACGGGCCACCAGCAAGGGGTGTTTGGCCGCGTGCGCCAGCCAGCCGAGGACGCGGGTGGTGCCCGACGCGGTGCCGCCCGCGTACGGGACCTGGAGGATCGACAGACCGCCCATCGCGTTGGAGCCCCTGCCGTAGCGGACGGGCTCGATGTGGGTGTTCTCGTCGGGGTGGATGGAGGAGGTGATCGCCACGCCCCGGGTGAAGTCGACCTCGGGCACGCCGTGGGCCTTGCGGTAGCGGCGGTTGTCGGTCTGGGCGCCGACCAGGGCCTCGGAGTTGGTACGGGTCAGCATGCCCAGCCGGTCCGAGATGTGCGGGAGTTGGCCGTTCGCCTTCATCCGGTGCAGCAGGGTCTGGGTGCCGTAGGTGCCGGCCGCGAGGACGACCCGGCGGGCCTTCAGCACCCGGGACCTGCCCTTCCTCCGCTCGTCCGTCGGGAGGGTGGTGACGGCGTAGCCGCCCCGCGAGTCCTCGGTGACGGCGACGACCGTGGTCATCGGGTGGACGACCGCGCCCGCCTTCTCGGCGAGGTGGAGGTAGTTCTCGTTGAGGGTGTTCTTCGCGCCGTGGCGGCAGCCGGTCATGCACTCGCCGCACTCGGTGCAGGCGTTGCGGGCGGGGCCCGCGCCGCCGAAGTACGGGTCGGCGACCTGGTCGCCTGGGGCGGCCTTCGCCTTGCCGTCGGCGTCCTCGCCGTCACCGAAGAAGACACCGACCGGGGCGAGGTGGAAGCTGTCGCCGACGCCCATCCGCTCGGCGGCGGCCTTCAGGTGCACGTCCGACGGGGTCATCGTCGGGTTGAGCCGTACGCCGAGCATGCGGCGGGCCTGGTCGTAGTACGGCTTCAGCTCCTCCTGCCAGTCGGTGATGTCCTTCCACTGCGGGTCCTCGAAGAACGGTTTCGGCGGTACGTAGAGGGTGTTGGCGTAGTTGAGGGAGCCGCCGCCCACGCCGGCTCCCGCCAGCACCATGACGTTGCCGAGCAGGTGGATGCGCTGGATGCCGTAGAGACCGAGTCCGGGCGCCCACAGGTAGTTCTTGAGGTCCCAGGAGTTCTTGGGGAGGGTTTCGCGGGTGAAGCGGCGGCCCGCCTCCAGGACGCCGACCCGGTAACCCTTCTCCGTGAGGCGGAGGGCGGTCACCGAGCCGCCGAAGCCCGATCCGACCACGATGACGTCGTAGTCGTATGCGTCTTGAGGCACGTTTGCTCCTCGTTGAGTGTCCGTGCGGGCCGTCTGTGGTTGCTCGCGCTCACGCGGCGGAGCCGCATATCGATACAGCCCCGCGCCCCTGAAAAACGGGGCGCTTACCTGAGCCGGAGTGCCTTCATCGCCCTCAGGCTCCTGCTCATGAACTGCGCGTACTTCTCGTCGTCCATGCCCAGGGACGGGGCCATGGGCAGCAGGCGCTGGTGGGCGACCGTCTGGGCCTCGGTGTACTTGAGGATGCCCTCGGAGCCGTGGCGACGGCCGAGGCCGGAGTCCTTCATGCCGCCCATCGGCGACTGGACTGAGCCGTAGGCGGAGGCGTAGCCCTCGTTGACGTTGACCGTGCCGGCG
Organism: Streptomyces sp. NPDC001868; assembly: GCF_040297125.1. Taxonomy (NCBI): domain Bacteria; kingdom Bacillati; phylum Actinomycetota; class Actinomycetes; order Kitasatosporales; family Streptomycetaceae; genus Streptomyces; species Streptomyces sp. NPDC001868. The sequence goes on from NZ_JBEOYO010000003.1 coordinate 236,927, forward strand.
CGGACGCGGGAGGCGACCTCGCGGCCGCGGCGGCCGTCCTTGGTCCAGACGGAGGCGTTGAGGCCGTACGCGGTGGAGTTGGCCTCCGCTATGGCCTCGTCCTCGTCCTTGAAGCGGTAGATGGAGACGACCGGTCCGAAGGTCTCCTCCGTGCACACGGACATGGGTTCCGTGACGCCGTCGAGGATCGTGGGCTCGTAGAAGTAGGGGCCGATGTCGGGGCGGGCCACGCCGCCCGCGACGACCTTCGCGCCCTTCTCCACGGCCTCGTCGACGTGGCGGGTGACGGTCTCCAGCTGGCGTTCGCCGACGAGGGAGCCCATCTCGGCGCCGTACGCGAGGGACTTGCCGAGGCGCATGGCCTTCGTGCGGGCGGCGAAGCGCTCCAGGAAGGCGTCGGCGACGGACTCGTGGACGTACAGGCGCTCGATGGAGATGCAGAGTTGGCCGGCGGAGCTGAAGCAGGCGCGGACGGCGCCTGCGGCCGCCTTCTCTATGTCGGCGTCCTCCAGGACCAGCATCGCGTTCTTGCCGCCGAGTTCGAGGGAGACGCCGACGAGACGGGCGGCGGCGCCCTGGGCGACCTCGCGGCCGGTGCGGGTGGAGCCGGTGAAGGAGACGTAGTCGGCGTGCTTGACGACCTCGGGGCCGATGACGGGGCCCTCGCCGAGGACGACCTGGAACACCTCGGCGGGCAGCCCGGCCTCGATGAGCAGGTCACGGGCCCACAGGGCGGTCAGGCAGGTCTCCGTGTCGGGCTTCATCACGACCGCGTTGCCCGCGACGAAGGCGGGGATGGCGTCGCCGACGGAGAGTTCGAGCGGGTAGTTCCAGGGTGCGATCTGGCCGATCACCCCGCGCGGGTGGCGGAGTTCGGTGACCCTGGTGAGGGTCGGTACGGCGCCGGTGTGCCGCTTCGGCTTGAGGTAGAAGGGGGCCTTGCGGCCGTAGTGGCGGGCGGCGACCGCGACGGCCTGGACCTCCTCGTGGGCGTGCAGACGGGCCTTGCCGGTCTCCAGCTGGATGAGGTCGAGCACCTCGGCCTGGCGTTCGAGGACCAGGTCGTGGAAGCGGAGGAGGACGGCGGCGCGCTCACGCACGGGCCGCTGGGCCCAGACGGCCTGGGCGGCGCGGGCCCGCTCGTACGCCTTCTCCACGTCCTCGGGGGTGGACTCCGGCAGGTCGGCCAGCTTCTCGCCGGTGAACGGCGTGTGGTTGGCGGTCCGGCCGGAGCCGACGACGCCCTTGGTGAGCTGGGCGACCAGTTCGGGCGTGACCACGTCGGCGGCGGTACGGGCGCCCTGCGGGGCCGCCGCGAGGGGGTTGGTGCCGGTCGTCCGTGCCGTGCCGGTCGTTCCCGTGGTGGTCGTGCCGGTCTTTTCGGGGGCCTGCGAGTCCGTCATGACGCGCAGGGTATTCCGGACCGGACGACTTTGGGTACCCGGCGGTAACAGGGTTTCACCGGGCGCACACACCACGCCAGTGATCGCTGGCAACGAAGTCGCTGATCAGCGGGGCGGGGGGTGCGGTGCGGGCGCGAATGCGGCGTGGATCACGCCGTTCGAATCCGCGGGAGCCGGCTGCCCGCCGGGCTTCGACCGGTCCTCCGCTCCCGGTCTTCGTCTTCAGCCGGTCTTCGGCTCTCCGATCTCCAGCCGGTCCCGTGCGCCCTTGAACACCGCCGTGCCCTTCTTCTCGTCCGCCGTTCCCTTCGGCATGTCCACACGCAGTTCGTACATGCGGTCGTCGTCGGTGCGGATGATCAGTTCCATGACCCGGGTGGGCGTGCCGTCCAGGTAGTGGGTGGTGTCGGCGAGGACGGCCTCCTGGTCGTGGAAGCTCGTGGTGGTGTAGTTGGCCGTCGACTTCACGTCACCCGCCACGATGTCCGTGGAGTCCTTGGCCTGCTCCATGGGCGACGCGGGCGCCTCGTCCCACTGCGTCAGCCGTACCCGGACGACCTCCTCGCCTTCGTAGGTGACCGTGCGCGGCCGGTCGCCCTCGCCGTCCCGGGCGCGACGGCGTTCGTACGGGGCGGGCAGGGAGAGCACGGCGTCCATGGCCTTCTCCTCGTGGGGGATCCAGCGGGCGCCCGACGTGGGGCCGGGGTTGACGGGGTCGGAGACCGTCTCGGTGCTCTCCCCCTCCCGGGCGAGCGAGGTGCCGAGCCAGACTCCGCCGCCGGCGAGCAGGGCGCCGGTGAGGGAGGCGACGAGGAACAGCCGGCCTGTGCCACGGCCCGGGGTGCGGGGGGTGGGGGTGGCCGGGTTGAGGGTGGCCGGGTTCGGGGTGGCGGTGCTTGGGGTGGCTGGGCTGGGGGTGGCTGCGGCGGGTGGGGCTGTTGTGCTTCCGAGCCGTATCGTGCCGTCGTCGTCGTGGGGGGCCGGTAATTCGGCGGGGGCGTGGATCTGCGCCGCCTGGGCCACGGCCTGTCGGTTGGGCTCCGTCTCCTGGGCCTCGGCTCCCTGGGCCACGGCCCCTTGGATCTCGGCTCCCTGGGCCACGGCTCCCTGGACCTCGGCCACCGCCTCCAGCGCCGCCGTCACCTCCTCGGCATCCGGGCGGGCCGCCGGGTCCTTGGCGAGGAGACGGAGGATCAGCGGGCCGAGGGGACCGGCGTGTTCGGGCTTGGGCGGGTCCGCGGCGAGGATCGCGGCGAGGGTGGACTCCAAGGTCGTACGGCGGAAGGGGGACCAGCCCTCGACGGCGGTGTGGAGGAGGACGCCGAGGGACCACAGGTCGGAGGGCGGGCCCGCGGTACGGCCGGACATGCGTTCGGGGGCGATGAACTCGATCGAGCCGACGAACTCCCCGCTCACGGTGAGGGCTTCCTCGCCCTGGACATGGGCGATACCGAAGTCGGTGAGGACGACGCGGCCGTGCGCGCCGAGGAGGACGTTGGCCGGTTTGACGTCGCGGTGGACGATGCCGACGCTGTGCGCGGCGTGCAGCGCGCCGACGACGGCGAGGCCGATCCGGGCGGCCTCGGCGGGGGCGAGGGCGCCCCGCCGGAGCACCTCGTGGAGGGACTCGCCGCGGACCCGCTCCATGACGATCCAGGGGTGGCCGTCCTCGATCACGACGTCGTGGATGGTGACGGCGGACGGGTGGTCGACTCGGGCGGCGGCGCGGGCCTCACGGTAGAGGCGGTGGGCGGCGCGCTGCCGCTCCTCGCTCTCGGGGTCGTCCGCCCCGTCCGACCCGTCCACCCCTTTCAGCCCGTTGGGTCCGTTCAGGCCGTCGGGGTGCGGGGCTGGACCGTCGCCCGGGGTTCCCAGGTACTCCGGGCCGCCCGGCAGCCGGGGCTGTTTGACGGCGACCTCACGCTCGACGAGTTGGTCGACGGCCTTCCACACCGTGCCCATGCCGCCGGAGCCGATCCGCTCGGTGAGGCGGTAGCGACCACCCACCAACCGGCCGCCCACCAACCAGCCGCCCCTCCCGGCACCTGTACGGCCGTCACCTTCGCCACCCCGGTGTCCGTGACCCTCGCCACCCTGCCCACCGTCGCCCCCGGCGTCCCGGCGGCCCCGGCTCGCCGCGGCCCCGTTGTCGTACTGAGGTGCGTCGTGCGGGTGTTCGCCGTCGTCGCTCATGCCTCATCACTACCACCCGGTTGGACCGGACGGCTAACGCCGCCTGTCCCACAACCGCTGGGCCCAGCCGTACCGTTCGCGATGCTTGGGCAGCGCCGTACGGCCGACCGCGGCGGCGAGCTTGCGCAGCCGGCGCCAGTCCAGCGGCGGCTTGGGCTCGGGGACGCCGGGGCGGTCGCGGGGCACACGGACGCGCAGGGCCTTCGGCGAGACCCGGCAGTGGACGGGGGTGGGCAGGAGGAGCGCCTCGCCGTCGACACCGACCTCGATCTCCGGCCGGTCGGCCTCGACGACGATCTCGTCGGCGACGAGGAGGCTGAGGCCGGGGGCGTTCGGGCCGAGGACCATACCGGCGGCCTCGGCGGCACTGTCGACGCGGACGCCGACGACGCCCAGCACCCCGGCGTCCAGCCGTTCGCGGCGGCCGAGGCCGACGAGGTCGTCGCTGCGGTAGACGTTGTTGCTGACGAGCACGGCCTGGGGCGCGTCGATGACGGCGTCCCCGATGCGGGCGGTGAGCCGCGGGCCCCGCTGGTGCGTGAGCAGTTCGGGCAGCAGCTCCAGGGTGGTGCGGACCTTGTCGTCGCGGTAGGCGGGGCTCTGCACGACGGCGGCGTAGGCGCCGAAGGAGGCGTTGTTGACGAAGGGGTGGCCGCTGGCGTACCCGAGGTCGACGTGGAGCTCGACGCCCTTGTCGGTGAGGGCGTCGAGACAGGCGGCGGGGTTGTCGCGGTCGAGGCCGAGGTCCATGGCGAAGTGGTTGCGGGTCCCGGCGGAGATGACGAGGAGAGGGACGTCGTACGCCGCCGCGATGGCGGCGACCTGGGCCTGGGTGCCGTCGCCGCCCGCGACACCGAGCAGGTCGGCGCCGTTCCGGACGGCGTCCCGGGCCAGTACGGCGACGTCCTCGTGGTGCGTGGGGTCGAGCAGATGGACCGTGGCGCCGAGCCGCTCGGCCCGCTCCTTCAGCCGGAAGCGCTCGACCTTTCCGCCCCCGGACTTGGGGTTCATGATGAAGAAGGGGCGGGTGGGTGCGGGGACCCGGTGCTCGGGCACATGCACCTGATGGGACTTGGTGCTGCTGAGGGCGAACTTGCCGGACCACACGGCGACGCCCCACAGCGCGGCGGAGACGATCACGACCCACAGCAGGTTGACGACGGCGAACCACCAGATGACGCCGACCGGCGCGGCCACGGCCAGCACGCCCGCCGCGATCCGGACGGGTCCGCGGTGGATCAGCACCCACCACAGGGCGGCCACGGTGAGGCCGGCGCCCAGGACGACGCCGGCGACGAGCAGGAGGCTCGCCCCGCGCGCGTAGCCGAGCGGCAGCAGTATGGCGAGCGCGGCGCAGCCGAGTGCGGTCCTGGCCGCCCAGCGCTGTCTCGCGTGAGCCCGCACGTCCAGGTGTTCGATGCCCACGCTCGCTCGCCCTTCGCGCCGATCATGCACTTGACACGGCATGTTAGGGCCAAGAGGCCGGACAAAGCGATGGCTGCCGGGCACCGGCCGCGTCGTCCCCGGGCCGTCCATGCCGCCGGACGAAGGACATCGCACGGAGACAAACCTGAGCGAACACCTCCGAGTCGCGCATGTCACCCCAACTCCCCTACCCCGCTTGGCTTTTGTTCGAGCGGGCCGCCTATAGTCCGGTTGCTCACGTAAGCAGGCAGTGTGGGCGCTCCCCCTGCTGTGGACGTTTCGGTCGGATCCCGTGCCCGGGGACAACGGTCGCCTGCCGTCAGGTCATTCGAAGGGCAGGTAGCCGTGCGTCGGCTCTGGGGTTGTCTCGTTCTTTGCGCTGCCGCCGTCACGACCCTCCTCATCTCGGACGCCCGCGACAGCGCGGCGGCCGACCGCAACGAGGCCACCTACTCCTACGGTGCGCACACCCGGCAGACCCTCGACGCCTACTGGAACTCCGCCCGCGAGGAACCGGACGGAACGCAGCCGGGCATCGTGATCCTGCACGGCGGCCACTGGTCCGAGGACACCGGCTGGGCCACCTGGTCGCGCACCTTCGCGGACGCCGGGTACGCCGTCTTCGCCGTCGACTACCGGCTGAACTTCGACGCCCCCTGGCCGGCCCAGCGCACCGACGCCCTGTCCGCGCTGGACTGGATCCGCGACCACGCCGCCGAGTTCGACCTCGACACCAACCGGCTGGCGCTCCTGGGCTCCTCCACCGGCGGCCAGATAGCGACCGGCGTCGCGACCTACCGCTCCGGCACCTACCGCGTCGACGGCGTCGTGGCACTGTCCCCCGTGGTCTCCCCGTACCGCGCCTGGCAGGCCGGCAACGCCGCCGCCGCGACCGACGGGCAGCGCGAGCTCCGCGACAACGCCGTCATCCTGGCGCGCTGCTCACCGGCCACGACGGACACCGACGCCGACACGGACACCGCCCCCGGCACCAACACCGGGACCGTCCCCTCCGCGCAGCCCGATTGCCGGGAGACCTGGGACGACATGTCCGCCAACAGCCGTGCCTCCGGCGCCGACGACGCCCCCATGTACCTGCTCCACTCCAAGAACGACCCCGTCCCCGTCCGGCACTCGCGCGACCTCGAAGCCGCCGAGGAGACCGACCACAACATGCCCGCCAACGGGGTGACGGTGGACACGGTGCCCGGTTCCGCGCACGGCGGAGCACTGCTGGACGAGCCGGGGGTGGCCGACCAGGTCCTGGGCTGGATCGCTGAGAGGACTCGCTGAGCACCATGAAGATCACCTTCCTGCTCCACAACGCGTACGCCATCGGCGGGACCGTCCGCTCGACCCTGAACCTGGCCGGGGCCCTGGCCACCCGTCACGAGGTCGAGATCGTCTCCGTGTTACGCACCGCCGAGAGTCCTCTGCTCGGTGTGAGCGGCAAGGTCCGTCTTGTCCCGCTCGTCGACGAACGCCCCGACGCGGACACGTACGACGGCGGCCACGAGCTGATGTCCCGGCCCTCCGCCGTCGTCCCGCCCACCGAGGTCCTGGCCCACCGCTACACCGCGCTCACCGACGAACGCCTGCGCGCCTTCCTCGACACCACCGACGCCGACGTCGTCATCGCGACCCGCCCGGCACTGGTCGTCTTCCTCGCCGAGCACGGACCGCGCCACGCCGTACGCATCGGGCAGGAGCATCTGTCGTACGACAACCACGTGCCCGGCGTGCGCGAGGCGCAGAACGCGGCGATCGGGCGCCTGGACGCGTTCGTCACCGTCTCCGAGCCGGACGCCGCCGACCACCGCCGCCGGTTACCCGGACGGCGCACCCGGATCACGGACATCGCCAACGCCGCGCCCCGCCCGAAGGCCGAACGTTCCGATCTGCGCGCCCCGTTGGTGGTCGCCGCCGGACGCCTGTTCCCGGTCAAGCGCTACGACCTGCTCATCGAGGCCTTCGCCAAGGTCGTCGCGTTACACCCCGAGTGGCGACTGCGGATCTACGGCAAGGGCCCGGAGCGCGCGAACCTGCGCACCGCGATCGACACGCACGGCCTCAACGACCACGTCTTCCTCATGGGCCCGTACGCCACGCTGGAGACCGAGTGGGCGAAGGCCTCCGTCGCCGTGGTCAGCTCCGAGTGGGAGTCGTTCGGCATGACCATCCTGGAGGCCATGCACGCCGGCGTCCCCGTGGTCGCCACCGACTGCCCGCACGGCCCCGGCGAGATCATCACCGACGGCACCGACGGCCTCCTCGTCGCCCCGTCCGACCCGAACGCCCTCGCCACGGGTCTGCTCCGCCTCATCGACGACCCGGAGTTACGGCAGAGCCTCGGCACCGCCGGCCGCACCACCGTCCAGCGGTACGCGCCGCGCGCCATCGCCGCCGAGTACGAGCGGTTGATCGCCGAACTCCAGGAGGCGCGCACACCGGCGACGGTGAGGCTGCGGCGCCGATTACGGAGGGCGACGGGGGCGCTGCTGCCTCGCGCCACGCGGACCCCCACCCCGAAGCCGCCCGCCGGGACCACGGAATCCGCGCCTGCGAAGCCCTCGCCCGAGAACGCCAAGCCACGCCCCCTGCGCCCGAAGGCCGGCTGCCGGGTCGACGCGCACGGCGGCGTACGGATCTCGGTCGCCGCGTCAGGTGTGTCCGGCGTGTCCGGCCCATCAGAAGCGTCCGACACGTCCGGCGGGTCCGGCGGGGGCCTCTCGCTCGTCCTGCGCCGGCGCCACGGTGACGACGAGGTCCGCGTCCCGCTGGAGCGGGAGGCGCCGGGCGAGGCGAAGAGCCCGTGGACGGCCACGCTGGACCGTGGCGCCCTGGCCCTCGCGGAGGGCCGCTGGGATCTGCACGTCGAGCGGGCCGAGGACGGGTTACGGCGTCGACTGCGGGCCGGACTGGTCGAGCAGCGGGGCCTGTTGACCGCCGAGGTCCCGGACGGGACACCGGTCGCCTGGTGGATCCCGTACGCCACCAAGGACGGCTACCTCGCCCTGCGCACCTTCCGCCGCGCGGCCCACGCCGAGGTCACCGCGCTGCCCGTGGGCGACGGCTCGATCTCCGTGGAGGGCGTCCTGCACGGGGCCGAACTCGGGGAGGGCGCGACGCTGGTGGGCGTGGCCCGGGGCGAGGAGGTGGCGGACTTCGAGGCACCGGCGACGAGCACCGAGGGCGGGCGCGGCGAAGGGGGAGGCGGCGAAGGGGGACGCGGCGGCGAGGGCCACCGCTTCCACGCGCGACTGACGTCCCTGCCCGACCCCGCTGGGCCGGACAAGGTGATCTGGGACCTGTTCCTGCGCCCCGCTCCCGACGCCGAACCCGTCCGTCTAGGACGGCTGTTCGACGACATCGTGGACCGCAAGGACACCGACAAGTACCCGGCGGTCACCCTGGCCACGCCGAGCGGCGCCGCCCCGCAGGCCCGCTTCTTCTTCACGGTCACCAACGACCTGGCGGTCGCCCTCTCCTGAGACGACCGCCCCTGCCGATGTGGCTGCTCCTGCCAAGGCGGCCACCCTGCCGAGTTCGGCTACATGTGGTCGATCTTCAGGTTCGCGATGGCCGTACGGGCGATCTCGCGGCCCTGCTCGGTGAAGTGCCCCTTGCCCGGATAGTCGATCCAGATCCGGTACATGTCGCCGTTGCCCGCCCTGTAGTACAGGACCCGTGCCTCACGCAGGCGTGGGGCCTGGCTGTCCGTGGTCGTGTACACGATGGTGTTCTCGGCGGCCTCGCGATCCTTGAACTTCGCCTCCTGCGGCCGCCCCTTCGGCCCCGGGTCGTCGGCGATGTCGAGGCTGTACTCGCCGTCCTTGACCAGCTCCCAGTCGGCGTAAGCCTTGTCGAGCGCGACGCCCGGGATCTCGTTCTCCTTGTCGTCCTTCTCGATGTCCCGGTCGACGTTGATCCGGATCAGCCCGCTCGGATCGCTGTACTGCGCGAACGTCCCGTCGGTGTCGTCCGGCTCGAACCTGTCCTTCACGAAGTCCCCGGGCACACCCACACTCGCGGCGACCTTCGTGCCGAGATCCCGCTGCTTCCAGCCGTCCGGCAGGGGCCCGGCGAAGGGGTCGGCGATCACCACGTAGGCCGTCACCGCCGCCGCCACGCCCAGCACGCCGAGCCCGGCGACCGCCGTCGCGACGACGGCCGCGCCGACCCCGGCGAGGGTCTTGGCGCCGATCCTGATGCCCTTGCCCTCCGCCGCCGGGGGCGCGGCGATCTGCTGGACCACCTGGGTGGGCGCGGGCGGGTTCGCGGCCGTCTCCAGCAGTTCGCGGACGCGGGCGGCGGTCGGGCGGCGCGCCGGGTCCTTCTGCAGCAGGCCGTTGATGGCCTCGGCGAGCGGGCCGGTGGCCGACGCGGGCGCCGCGGGCGTCGCGTTGAGCACGGACTGCAGGGTCGCCGGCGTGTTGCTGCGCCGGAAGGGCGACACGCCCTCCGTGGCGGCGTAGAGGACGACGCCGAGCGACCAGAGGTCGGAGGCGGGGCCGGGGCGCTGGCCCAGCACCCGTTCGGGGGCGATGTACTCGGGCGAGCCGACGAAGCCGCCGGTGTCCGTCAGATTGGTCTCGCCCTCGATCTGGGCGATGCCGAAGTCGGTGAGGACGACCCGGTCGTGGCGGCCGAGGAGGACGTTGTCCGGCTTGACGTCACGGTGCAGGATGCCCGCCGCGTGCGCGGCCTCCAGCGCGCCGAGCACATCGAGGCCGATTCTCGCCGCGTCGCGCACCCCGAGGGTGCCCTCCTGGAGCGCGTCGCCCATCGAACGCCCCCGCACCAGCTCCATCACGATCCACGGCTGACCGTCCACGACCGCCACATCGTGCACGTTCACGACCGACGGATGATCGAGCCGGGCCGCCGCACGGGCCTCGCGACGCATCCGCTCGAAGGCGTTGGCCCGTTCACGCTCGGGAAGATGGTCCGGTACGCGGGGCTCCTTGACGGCGACCTCACGGTCCACCGTCTCGTCCTTCGCCCGCCACACCGTGCCCATGCCACCGTGGCCGAGCTTGGCGAGCAGCCGGTAACGCCCCGCGATCAGGCGCCCGGTGCCGGGGTCCTGCGGGGGCTGCGGGTCCTGCGGAGGCTGCGGATGCGGTGCGGAGGACGGTGCCGGTGACGTCTGCGCCGAGGGCGGCGCGGGCTGCGCCACCACCCGGGTCGGCTGCGCGTACGGGTTCCCCGGGTACGGCGCACTCGGCTGCGGCGGTTGCAGTCCGAAACTCGTCGGCTCGTCGGGTCCGTAGCCGGGCCCATGCCCGGATCCGTAAGGGGCGCCCCCGTTGCTGCTCATACGGTCATCTGTATCGCGGCAAGCGCTTCGGCATCCACCCCCGTCGCTTTCCGGTCACAGACCCGTGACGCGGAACACCACTTATCTCCGCTTTAGTTACGAACGAACGTGTCCACCGCCACGTCGAAGTACTCCTTCGCCTCGCTGACCCGCCCGACCGGCGCCGACACCCATACGTCGTACAGCCGCCCGTCCTGCTCCCAGCACAGGTCGTAGGTGTGCCGGGGCCCCTCCGTCGCGCTGAAGCCGTCCCAGGTGAACTCCCAGAGCGCGGCGGTCCGCCCGTCGTGCGTGGTCTCGGCGACCCGGCCGTCGCGGTAGCCGGGGTTGGTGGAGGGGCCCTTCGCATGGGCGCGCCGCATCACCCCGGCCGGCCCGCCCTCCTCCGGGTCGTCGACCTTGACGCCGATCCGGATCACCTGCCCCGGCGACATGTAGAAGACCCGCTCCCCCTGCGGCTCCCGGGTGAAGTCGTCCGGCACGGCGAAGCTGAAGCCCCGGTCGTCCTCGGCGAGCCGGTACCCCGACGGCACGGTCGGCGCGGTGGCCGCCCGCGAGCGCGTGACGGTGGGCGTGGCGTCGGCCGACGTACCGGAGGTGCCGGTGGTGGTACCGGAGGTGCCCGACACACCCGAAGCACCGGGCGTGCTCGGCGTACTCGGCGTACCGGACCCGCTCGACGTGTTCGTCGTGCTCGACGCGCCCGGCGTCAGCGGTGCCGGGCTGCTCGGCGTGTCGCCCCCGCCGCTGCCCTCCCGCATCAGCAGGGCCGCCGCCGACACGCCCGCCCCGGCCATCGCCGCCACCAGCGCGGCGGCGACCAGCACGCTCCGGGTGGAGGCCTGCGGCCGCTGCCGCGCGGGCTGCTCCCGCAGGGCGGCCACCGGACCCGGTGCGGGCTGCTCCGCCTGCCCGGCCGCCGGTACGTCCTGGTCGGCGGGGGGAGCGGGCGGTCGCGGCGCGCCCCGGTGCAGGTGCGGCAACTCCCGGTGCGGGTGCGGCACGTCCCGCCGGGTCGGGGTGTAACCGGGCGACGTCCTCGGGGTCTTCGTCGTCCTCGGGGTCCGGCCGGTCTCCCGGAAGGTCCGCAGCAGCCGCTCGGCCTCCGCCGCGTCGAGCCGCCGGTCCGGATCGCGCTCCAGCAGCCCCCGTACGACGGGGAGCAGCGGCGCGGCCTGCGCGGGCGGCCGGATCTCGTCGAAGACGACGGCGTGCAGGATGCCGCCCAACGAGTCCCGCCGGAACGGCGATTCCCCGCTGAGCACGGCGCACAGCAGCGCGCCCAGCGACCACAGGTCGGACTCCGGCCCGGTGCGGACCCCGGACATCCGCTCCGGCGCGGTGTACTCGGGCGAGCCGACGAAGGACCCGCTCTCGGTGAGCGTGGTCGCGCCGGCGACCTGGGCGATGCCGAAGTCGGTGAGGACGACCCGGTCGGTGCCGGACTCCATCAGGACGTTCGCGGGCTTGAGGTCGCGGTGCAGCACCCCGGCGTCGTGCGCCCGCCGCAGCGCGCCCAGCAGAGCGATCCCGATCCGCGCGGCCTCCCGCGCGTCGACGGGCCCCTGGTCCTCGATCCGCTCCGCGAGCGAGCCGCCGTCGATCAACTCCATGACGATGTACGGGCGTTCGTCCTGCTCGACGACGTCGTGCACGACGATGATGTGCGGGTGTCCGAGCCGGGCGACGGCCCGCGCCTCCCGCAGGGTGCGCTCGCGCCGCTGCCGGGACCGCTCCTCCGGGAGCGAGTCGTCGAGGGCCAGCTCCTTGACCGCCACCTGCCGACCGAGGAGCTGGTCGGTGGCCCGCCACACGATCCCCATACCGCCGCGGCCGATCCTGGCCTCCAGCCGGTAACGCCCCGCTATGACGCGGACGTTCTCCCCCTCGGTCCCCATACGCCCCATCATGCCGCACCGGACCCGAACCCTCCGGTGCCATGTGACGGCCTGGCCGACAAGCGACGTACGCACGACGCACGAGCGCCTTGCGAGCGCCGTGCGAGAGCCCTCGCCGGGTCCGTCACCCCCGCGTCACCGCTGGACGGGCCGCCAGCTGCGCAGCACCGCGTAGAACTGCTCCTCCGCCGTGACCCAGTCCTCGGCGGGTGCGGACATGTAGATCGTGTACTCGACGCCGTCCCGGGAGAGATACATCTGCTCGATCGCCCGGCGCGGGCCGGGGAAGTCGGAGTCCTCGGCCGATGCCGTCCAGGTGAAGTCCCACAGCGCGCCCGGCCGGTCGCGGTAGATGTTCTCCTTCAGGGTCACGCGTGCGTAGTCGGTCCGCACCTTCACCTGTTCCTCCAGGTCGACCTGGTGGTGGTACGGGCTGTCGAAGTCCGGCGAGTCGTCCACGGCGACCCGGAGGAAGTGGTCACCGCCGTCGGGCGTGTAGTCGATCTGCGACCCCCGCACCTTCCGCTTCCACCCCTCGGGCAGGGCGAGGCTGAACCCCTCCGGGTCCTCGACCCGCTCCCACCCCTCGGGCACCCCGTCGGCCGCCTGGTCCCCGTCCGCCCCGCCCGTGGCGGACTCGCTCCCCGCACGCCACCCGTCCGCGTAGTGCATGGCGACGGCGCCGCCACCGCCGACCAACACGGCCAGCAGAAGGACGACGGCGACCGTACGACGCCGGCCGCGCCGCTTGGCGGGGACGGCGGCGGCGGGCTGATGAACGGTGGGCATCGGCCCGACCGGAGTACCGGCACCCCCGAACGCGGCCTGTCCCCCGCGGGAGGCCTCATCGAGGGTGGGGCTCCCCGGCGCCTGCCCGCCGCCCTCGTGCGCGCCACGCGCGCCCCCAAGAACCGCGCCACCTGGGTCACTCGCACCCGCGGGCCGCTGCTGCGTCGGCACGAACGCCTGGGCCACCCGAGGCCGCCGCCCCTCCGCCGCCTCGGCGAGCATCTGCTCGGCCTCGTCCGGGCCGGGCCGTACGGCCGGGTCCTTGCGGAGCAGCGCGGTGATGACGGGCCCCAACGGCCCCGCGTCCACGGGCTCGGCGGCCTCCTCGCCCACCACGGCCTGCATGGTGGTGAGCGGTGTGGTGCGCCGGAACGGCGACTTGCCCTCCACCGCCGTGTACAGCGTGGCGCCCAGCGACCACAGATCGGAGGCGGGCCCGGGCTCCTGCCCGCGCACCCGCTCGGGGGCGATGTAGTCGACGGAACCGACGATCTCGCCGGTCCGTGTGATCGTCGTATCGCCCTCGACCTGAGCGATACCGAAGTCGGTCAGCATGACCCGGCCGTCCTCGCCGAGCAGCACATTGCCCGGCTTCACATCGCGGTGCAGTACGCCGGCCCGGTGGGCGGCCCGCAGCGCGCGCAGCACCCACATCCCGATCCGTGCCGCCTCGCGCGCCTCGACGCGCCCCCGCTCCCTGACCGCGTCGGCCAGTGAGACGCCCTCGACCAACTCCATGACGATCCACGGCCGGTTGTCGTGTTCCAGCACGTCGTGCACGGTGACGACGGCCGAGTGGTTGATCCGTGCCGCCGCGCGCGCCTCCGCCCGGGTGCGCCGCAGCAGGATGGCCCGCTCGTTCTCCGAGACATAGAGCGCGGCCGTCAACTCCTTGACCGCGACGGCCCGGTGCAGCACCTCGTCGTGCGCACGCCAGACCCGTCCCATGCCACCGCTGCCGATCGTGTCGACGAGCCGGTAGCGCTCCGAGAGGAGCAGCCCCTGCATCTGATTCACGTTGCCCCGCAATGTTCTTGACAGGGTCAGACTAGGGAGCGGCCCACGACCCGGGGAACCGGCCCGGCCGCACGGAGACAGCACTGTGACGGTTCTCGCTTCCGCGCCCGGAGCACAACCTTCCACCGCCGGGCCGAACAGCCGCCGCCCTTGCCCTGTTTCCGGTCCCGCTCCGGTCCTGTTCCGGTCCCGTCCGGCCCTGTCCGGCCCTGTCCGGTCGCCCTATCCGGTCGCCTTGTACGTGGCCGCCGCCTGCTCGTACAGCCGTGTGACCTCGTCCCGCTCCGCCTCCGGCCCGCGCAACTGCACCACGTGGTACCGCCCGTCGAGGAGGATCACGAGATTCCGTACGAAGACACCGCGCCCCTCGGAGTCCTGCCAGGTGAACTGCCCCTCGGCCGAGGTCACCCCGCCCACCTCGATCAGCCGCATCCCGGTGGACGTGGCCCACGACGAGTCACGGAACGGCTGCAGTTCGCGCTCGTCCTCCCGCTGGTACTTCAGCGGATCACTGCCGTACGTGCCCGTGCCGTCCCGCCCGGGGACGAGTATCAGCTCGAAGTCGCCCTGGGAGTAGACGATCTGACCGCGCCCGTTCTTCGCGGTGCGGTCCCATCCGGTGGCGACGGCGACCTGGAACCCCTCGGGGTCCTTGCGCAGGGTGAACCCCTGGGCGACCTCGGGGTCGCCGGTCTGGGTCTGTGTCGAACCGGACGACTCCGACGGCGAGGGGCTCGCCCCGCTCTGGCCCTCCTCACCGCCGTCGGGCGAGTTCGCGTTCTGGTCGGGCCCGGACTCGCTGCTCGCCTCCGGCGCCGGACTCTGCTGCCCGGCACTGTCCGTACGGCTGCCGGTGTCGCTGCCCTCGCTGCTGGGCGTGGCCTTCGGCAGGAACACCATGGCGTACGTGATCGCCGCCACCAGCGCGAGCAGGATCAGCAGGAGCAGGTTCCGGCCCAGTTTGCGGGGCTGCGGGGGCTTGCCCCGGGTGCGCTTGTGGCGGGCGTGCGCGCTGGTCGCGGGCAGCCCGGCCCGGCGCCTGCGGACGAGCTCGCCCCGCCGCCGTACGATCGGCAGCCGGCTCGCGTCCACGGGCGGCGCGGGCACGACATGCGTACCGGCCTCGGGCTCGGGCGCCGACCGCACCAGGGAGCGCAGCCAGCCGCGCAGCTCCTCGAAGTCCAGCCGCTCGGTGGGGTCCTGACGCAGCAGTGACTCCACGACCGGCCGCAGCGGGCCGCACTCCTCGGCGAACGCCGGCGGCTCCGCGCACACCATCTGCACCAGCTCGGCGGTGTTCTCCTCCGGGTACGGCGCGTGGCCCTGCACGGCGCGGAACAGCAGCGCCCCGAGCGCCCACAGATCCGTCGCGGGGCCGATCGGCGCCGCCAGCTGCCAGTTCTCGTGCACCGGTCCGGCCTGCTCCGGCGCCCACCGCTCCGTGACCGGCCCGACCACGGCCATCCGCGCCTGCCGCGCCCGCTCGGCGGCGAGCGCGGTCGCGGGCCCCCGCCGGGGAGCGGCCCCGGCGCCGACGCCGTCCCAGGGCACGGCGTCCGTGACACCGGCGGGGTGCGGGCCTGCGGTGCCCCGCACGGAGTCGCCGTACCCGGCGTTGTCACGAGCGCCGGTGTCGTACGCGGGGTTGTCGTGCGTGCCGGTGTCGTACGCGCCGCTGCCGTGCACGCCGGTGTCGTACGCGGGGTCGCCGTACCCGCCGTCGAGACGTGAGCTGGGCCCCGGTGCCGGATGTGTGCCGGTGTCGGCGCCGCCCGAGGAGTTGCCCGGCGTCGCGTTCCCCCGCCCGTTGCCCCCGGGGGTGGCCGTCCCGCCTCGGGGCAGGGCGCCGTGCCAGGCGCTGGTGGCGCCGCCGTTCGCGAGGACGCCGTAGGGGTCGGCGATCTGGCCGAGCGGCACCGGGCGCGTCGCCGCGCCGGAAGCCGGGTCTCCGTCCCGCCCCGCTGTCGTACCGTCCCGCGGTGCCGGCCGCTGCGCGGGCAACCCCGCGCCCGGCCCGCCGCGTTGGTCGTCCTGCACCCGGGCCGCCGCCCGCGCGCCCGCCCGGTACGCGGCGATCGCACCCGCCCGCGCCGCCCGGGCGTCCCCGCCGGCCTCCAGCGCGCGCTGTCCCCCGGAGGGGTCCGCGCCCGGCGCCGCCGCGCGTCCCGCCCGCGCCTCTATCGCGGCCCGCCGGGCGGCTTCGGGGTCCTCCACCGCGCCACGGGGCCCACCGCCACGGGAACCGCCGAACGTGCCACCGCCGGTTCCCCCGGGCAGGGCACCCCCGGGCGCCGACGCTCCACGCGCCCCCGGCACACCACCGGGCGGCACCGGGTCATGCCCCGCGACCTGCCCTCCGCCGGGCGCCCCGGGCGTCCGGTCCTCGAACTCCCGTGCGGGCACCGGGTCGTACCCGCACAACGCCTCTTCCGCCGCCCCCACCGCCAGCCCGGTCAGCATCACCCGGCCGTCGTCGCAGACCAGCACCGTACGGGCGGTGATGTTCCGGTGGACCCAGCCGTGGGCGTGCAGCGCGCGCAGCGCGGTGAGCACGTCGGAGGCGACCTCGGCCGCGCGGTACGGGGTCAGCGGCTGCTCCGCGAGCATCGCCTGAAGGGTCCGGGCGGACACCAGTTCGCTCACTATCCACAACGAGCCGCCCTCGGCGAACACGTCGAAGACCTGGTCGAGCCGGGGATGGTCGGGGATCTGCGCGGCGGCCTGCGCGGCCTCGACGGCCCGCCGTACGGCCGGGTCGGTGGACCGGCGCGTGGTCCGCGCCCCGCCCGGGCGCCCCGCGCCGTCACGCGGCACATATCCGTCGGGCAGCCCGTCCGCGTCGAGCACCTCCGCCTCGACGACCTCCGGCAACGGCACCTGCCGGACCAGGACTTCCTGTCCGCTGTAGGTGTCGAAGGCCCGCATTTCGGAGGCGAGTTCGTACTCGTCGGAGGGCGGCAGAGGCAGGCGATAGCGGTCGGCGAGTACTCGCCCCGCGTATTCCTCCACAATGCCCTCCCCCGGCCGCCCGGTTGGTCAATTCCGCTCGCCCCGCGACCCGTTCCGTTCTGGATGCGTACGGACCGCAGCCCTTCACGATACGTGCCGGAGGCAACTCACATTGACTCGATGCGATATCTCGTTCGTCTCGAATGCGCTCGAACGCATCCGATCTTCCCCGGAAGACCCGTCCCCGAACTCACCCGGCGGGCACAACTCCCGAAGCCGAGCTCACATCGAGGGAGCTCACCCCGACCCGCACCCCCGCACGCCCCCGTACGGCACCCCGACCTGAAGCACGAAACCGTATACAGCCGCTGTCTCGAACGCACCGGCGCACAACACCCCACCCACGCGCGCCCCTGCGCACACCGTCACGGGCGGGGCGCCCGGCGCCTCATGGCTTCGGCTTGAAGGTCTTCGTGAACGTCCGCCACGTGTCCTTGCGCAGCTCGCCGCTCCACTCCGACGCCTTCGCGGTGTACATCAGCGCGTACCCCTGCCGGGAGTCGACGACGAACCCGCGGTCGATCGACCGGTTCTTCGTGCCGCTCTCCACATAGGTGAACTCCCAGTCGGCCGCGTTCCAGCCCCGGTAGTCCACCGCCTCTATTCGAATACGGTCGTACTGCGCGCGCGTCATGTACCGCTCTTGGTTCTTCCAGTCCGCGACCGGGTCGCTCTTCGGTGTGGTCGTCCACCCGACGAGCAGCCGCTGGCCGTCGGGACCGGAGAACCGGGCCCCGGCGGCGTCCGTGGACTGGTAATTCCACCCGTCGGGCAGCCCGATCGAGAACCCCTGACCGCTCTTGTACGTCTCGGTCGCGATGTCCTTCGAGCCGCTGGAGCCGTTGCCGCTCACCGACCCGTTCGACCCGCCCGAAGGGTTCGGCGAACTGCCCCCGGACCCGCTCGATCCGTCGGTCTTCGCCGACGTGTCTCCGTCCGGACTGGGGTTGGACCCCGTGCCCTTGTCCTTGTCCTTCTCCGTGTCCTCGCCGTCGGCGTCGCTCCCCGACGCCGGCCCGCTGGACGCGGTCGCCTTGGTGTCGGCGCCCTTGCTGTCGTTCGAACTGCCGCCGTCACCGCCGAGGGTGAGCGCCAGGACGGTGCCGATGACGGCCAGCACCACGGCCACCGCGATGACGGCCAGCGTCCGCCGCGACACCACGTCCGTGATCGGCGCCCTGGGCACCGGCCGCGGCGGCAGATCCGGCGGCGTCATCTCCGGCCACCCCGAAGTCCGCCCCGCGGATACGGAGTTCCCCGCGCCGACGCCCGCACCGGTCCCGGCGCGACGCGCCCCGGGCACCCCGGCCGCCGGCTTGCCCACGCCCTGCCCCGAACCACCGCCGGCCTTCGCGACATCGGCCCCCGACGCCACCCCGACGGAAGCGGACCGCGTCGTCACAGCCGCCGGAGAAGCGGACGCGGACGCGGACTTCGCACCGGCCGCCGCCCCGCCGGACGCACCCCGCGAGACATCCGCACCGGCACCGGCGGCAGCTCCGCTCCCGCTTCCGGCCCCGACCGGCCCCTTTCGCATGGACCACCGAGGCGCACGCGGCCGCTCGCCGCCACCCTCCTTGGCCCCGACGCCCCCGGAACCGCCCTTCTTCGGGCGCTGCTCCGGCACCGGCGGCAACGGCACGACCCGCGTGGCGTCCACCGGGTCGACGTCCTTCGGGTCGGGCGCGTGGATCACCGTGTTGAGCATCGCCCGCGCGCCGGCGTCGTCGAGCCGCCGCTCGGGGTCCTTGGTGAGCAGCCCGAAGATGACGTCCTTCAACGCCCCGGCGCGCTTCGGCTCCGGCACCGGCTCGGTCATCACCGCGGTCAGCGTCGCTATGGCCGACCCCTTGTCGTAGGGCGGCACCCCCTCGACCGCCGCGTAGAGCAGACCGCCGAGCGACCACAGGTCGGCGGCGGGGCCGGGCTTGTGGCCGCGCGCCCGCTCCGGCGAGATGTACGAGGGCGCGCCCACGAGCATGCCGGTCGAGGTGATGGAGGGGTCGCCCTCGACCTGGGCGATACCGAAGTCGGTGAGGACGACCCGACCGTCGTGCTTGTCGATGAGTACGTTCGACGGCTTCACGTCCCGGTGCAGGATGCCCTCGCGGTGCGCGGCCCGCAGTACGTCAAGGATGGCGAGCCCCACCTCTGCGGCCCGCCGAGGTTCGAGCACCCCGTCCTCGCGGATGACCTCGGCGAGCGACTTGCCCTCGACGAGTTCCATCACGATCCACGGCCGGTCGTCCTCGTGCACGACGTCGAACACCGTCACCGCGGCGTTGTTACGGATCCGCGCGATCGCCTTGGCCTCGCGCAGCGTGCGCGTGATCAGCCGCCGCTTCTCGTCCGCGTCGATGCTCGACGGGAACCTCAACTCCTTGACGGCGACCGTACGGCCCAACGTCTCGTCCTCGGCACGCCACACCGTGCCCATGCCGCCGCGACCGAGGACCCCTCCCAGCCGGTACCGCCCGGCGAGGAGACGTGCGTCCTTGTCCTGACGGGAATCCCCAGCCCGCTCCGCCTCCGACATGCGTCCCCTCATACAACCCGCCCTGACAGAGCCTCCATTGTCACCCACCCGCCAACCGCCCCACGCCCAGGGCCCCCTTCAACCAGCCACACCGGGCTCAATCCAGCCGGACCCAGCCCGATCCAGCCCGTCCGGCGCATGAGAACAGACCCAACCCCAGCGCAATCCAGCCCGTCCGGCGCTTGAGGACGAGCCCGCAGGGCGACAAGCGGGGGTCTGGGGGCGCAGCCCCCAGGGACGGGAAGGGTAGGGGCGGCGGGGGCGAAACCAACCACCCACCACCCCGCCGGCCCCAACCACTCCCCCTACAACGGCACGATGTCCGGCGCCCCCAACCGAGCCGCATCCGCCGTCAGGTCATCCGGCTGCCGCTGCGACTCCCGCTCCGCCTCCACCCTCTTCTCGTAATGCTGAACCTCCCGCTCGATCTGATCCGCGTCCCACCCGAGCACCGGAGCCATCAACTCCGCCGCCTCCCGCGCACTCCGCGTCCCCCGGTCGAACGTCTCGATCGAGATCCGCGTCCGCCGAGTCAGCACATCGTCGAGATGCCGCGCCCCCTCGTGCGAGGCCGCGTACACCACCTCGGCCCGCAGATAGTCGTCGGCGGCCTGCAACGGCTCCCCCATCGACGCGTCGGAGGCGATCAGTTCGAGCACCTCCTCGGCCGCCGACCCGTACCGGTTCAGCAGATGCTCGACCCGCACCACATGCAGCCCCGTACTCGCCGCGATCCGCGCCCGCGCGTTCCACAGCGCCCGGTACCCCTCCGCCCCCAGCAGCGGCACATCCTCGGTGACACACTCGGCGACCCGCTGATCGAGCCCGTGCACGGCGGCGTCGACCGCGTCCTTGGCCATGACCCGGTACGTCGTGTACTTCCCGCCGGCCACGACCACCAGCCCCGGCACCGGATGCGCCACGATGTGCTCCCGCGAGAGCTTGCTCGTGGCGTCCGACTCCCCGGCGAGCAACGGCCGCAGCCCGGCATAGACGCCCTGCACGTCATCCCTGGTCAGCGGCACGGCCAGTACCGAATTCACATGCTCGAGGAGATAGTCGATGTCCGCGCTGGACGCCGCCGGATGCGCCTTGTCGAGGTCCCAGCCGGTGTCGGTCGTCCCCACGATCCAGTGGCGCCCCCAGGGGATCACGAACAGCACGGACTTCTCGGTCCGCAGGATCAGCCCGGTCGTGGAGTGGATCCGGTCCTTGGGTACGACCAGATGGATGCCCTTGGAGGCGCGGACGTGGAACTGTCCCCGCTCCCCCACCATCGCCTGGGTGTCGTCGGTCCACACCCCGGTGGCGTTCACGACCTGCCGGGCGCGGATCTCGTACTCCCCGCCGCCCTCGACGTCCCGCACCCTGGCCCCGACGACCCGCTCGCCCTCGCGCAGGAACCCGGTCACCCGCGCCCGGTTGGCGACCTGCGCCCCGTACGACGCGGCCGTGCGCACCATCGTCGCCACATAGCGCGCGTCGTCCATCTGGGCGTCGTAGTACTGAAGGGCCCCGACCAGCGCGTCCTTCTTCAGACAGGGCGCGATCCGCAGGGCCTGGTGGCGGGTCAGATGACGATGGACCGGCAGCCCCCGCCCATGCCCGCGCGCCATCGACATCCCGTCGTACAACGCGACGCCCGAGCCCGCGTACCACCGCTCCCAGCCCTTGTGCTGCAAGGGATAGAGGAACGGCACGGGCTTCACCAGATGGGGTGCCAGGCGCTCCAGCAGCAGTCCGCGCTCCTTCAACGCCTCCCGGACGAGGGCGAAGTCGAGCATCTCCAGATAGCGCAGACCGCCGTGGATCAGTTTGCTGGACCGGCTGGAGGTGCCGGACGCCCAGTCACGCGCCTCGACCAGGCCCGTGGACAGACCGCGTGTCACCGCGTCCAGGGCCGTGCCCGCACCGACCACGCCACCACCCACGACCAGCACATCCAGCTCGCGCTCGGCCATACCCGCCAGTGACTCGACGCGCTGCGCCGGTCCCAGTGCCGCTGTCCTCACCGCTGCCTCCCGATGTCGGTCGCGCTCCGGCCTCACCTGTCCATGCCTGTCAGGCAAGACCCGGTTCACATCCCCCTGCCCAAAAGTCTGACCTCGTTGCCCGACTTCGGCCACCACCGGCCCCCAGCCTGTGGATAACTCCGCAGGACGCGCACAGAAAAACAATTCCCCAATCCCGCATATCGGTCATATTTACTCCTAGTGTGACATTGCGCTCGCTCATCCAGTCCACCGGGCTTGCGCGCCTGTCCCGCTTCGGTTATTGGGAAGGACGGCCACACGCCATGCCCGCAGATCTCGCCGTCATCGGACTCGGCCAATTGGGGCTGCCGCTGGCCCAGGCCGCCGTCGCCGCCGGCATCCCCACGCTCGGTTACCGCACCGGCCCCGACTCCGGTTCCCTCACCCCCGGCGAACTGCGCCGCATGCTCGCCCGCGGCTTCAAGCCCACCACCAGCCCCGCCGAACTCGGCCGTGTCCGTACGGCGGTCATCTGCGCCCCGACCTCTCCGGGCGCCGACGGCTCCCTCGACCTCACCCAGGTCGAGGAGGCCGCCCGCACCCTGGCCGCCCGGCTGCGCCCGCACACCACGGTCATCCTGGAGTCCGCGGTACCCCCGGGAACGACCGAGGAACTCCTGCGCCCCCTCCTCGAAGAGGGCTCAGGGCTGCGCGCGGGCCGCGACTTCCACCTCGCCTACTCCCCCGCGCGCGTGGACCCCGGCAGCCGCGACTTCGGCCCCGCCAACACCCCCAAGGTGATCGGCGGCCTCACCTCCGCCTGTACGGAATCAGCGGCGGCCTTCTACGGCCGCCTCACCGACAAGGTGGTACGCGCGCGTGGCCTGCGCGAGGCGGAGACCGTCCACCTCCTGGAGACCAACTACCGCCACGTCAACATCGCCCTGGTCAACGAGATGGCCGCCCTCTGCCACGACCTGAACGTCGACCTCTGGGACGTCATCCGCTGCGCCGAGACCAAACCCTTCGGCTTCCAGGCCTTCCGCCCCGGCCCCGGCGTCGGCGGCCACGCCCTCCCCCAGGACCTCTCAGGCCACGCGCCCCGCTCGCTCCGCATGGTCGAACTGGCCCAGCGCGTCAACAACCGCATGCCCCAGTACGTCGTCCAGCGCGCCGCCACCCTCCTCAACGAGCACGGCAAGTCGGCCCGGGGCGCCCGCGTCCTCCTCCTCGGCGTCACCTACAAGCCCGACGTCCCCGACCAACAGGGCACCCCCGCCGACGAGATCGCCCGCCGCCTCATCGAACTCGGCGCCCACGTCAGCTACCACGACCCCCACATCCCCACCTGGAGCGTCCTGGACCGCCCCATCCCCCGCGCCGACTCCCTCTACGAGGCCACCGCCGACGCCGACCTGACGATCCTCCTCCAGCAACACCGCACCTACGACCTCCAGGGCCTGTCGGTGAAGGCGCAACTGCTGCTGGACACCCGGGGGGCCACACCCACGGGGGCGGCGCACAGGTTGTGAGAGGGGGCGCACGACGCGGCCCCGGCCTCCGGAGCTGGTGGCAGACACGGCCCCACCCCGGTACCGTACGAAACAGGTGAAGCCCACCGCAGTAGGCCCTGCGGCAGGCTCCTGGATGGTTCACGGAGTGTCCGCCCCTATTGGGCTTGGGGGCGGCCGCTCACCATCTCACCAACAAGGTGGAGCCCACCGCAGTGGCTGCTGCGGCAGGCTCCTGGATGGTTCACGGAGTGTCCGCCCCTAGTTCGCGTGGGGGCGGCCGCTCACCATCCGAAAAGCCGCAAAATCCACCTCCTCCGGCACTTCACCATCCGAAGACGGACTCGGTCCCAGCGGGTGGGCTTGCGGTGACGTCCCATGGGCGCCCCCTTCCACGACACCGCCCAGTAGCCCGGTGGACGGTCCGTCGGAATCGGGCCGGGCCCCGAGGGCGGGGTCCGGACCATGTCCTTGGAAGGGGGCTCCCAGCCAAACTGGGGCGCCGGACACGAACGCTATCGCCCGGCTACGCCCATTCGGCCCACATTCGTCCCCAACACAACCACGCGCCCCCACCCCACAACTCACGCCCCCACCACCCCACTTGGGCACGCAAAAGGGCCCGGTCGCCCTCAGACAACCGAGCCCCAAACCCCGCTCAAGCCAAGCGCGGCGTCACGTCACCGCATGTGCTGCGAGTCCGCCACCGTGACCTCGACCCGCTGGAACTCCTTCAGCTCGCTGTACCCGGTCGTGGCCATCGCCCGCCGCAGCGCGCCGAAGAGGTTCATGGAACCGTCGGGCGTGTGCGAGGGCCCGGCGAGAACCTCCTCGATCGTGCCGACGGTGCCGAGGTCGACCTTCTTGCCGCGCGGCAGTTCCTCGTTCACCGCCTCCATGCCCCAGTGGTTGCCCTTGCCGGGCGCGTCCGTGGCGCGGGCCAGCGGGGAGCCCATCATGACCGCGTCGGCGCCGCAGGCGATCGCCTTGGGGATGTCGCCGGACCAGCCGACACCGCCGTCCGCGATGACGTGTACGTACCGGCCGCCGGACTCGTCCATGTAGTCGCGGCGGGCGGCGGCGACATCGGCGACCGCCGTGGCCATCGGGACCCGGATGCCGAGCACGTTGCGCGTGGTGTGCGCCGCGCCGCCGCCGAAGCCGACGAGGACGCCGGCCGCGCCGGTGCGCATCAGGTGCAGGGCGGCCGTGTAGGTGGCGCAGCCGCCGACGATCACGGGGACGTCCAGCTCGTAGATGAACTGCTTCAGGTTCAGCGGCTCGTGCGAACCGGAGACGTGCTCCGCCGACACGGTCGTACCCCGGATGACGAAGATGTCGACGCCCGCGTCCACGACGGCCTTGGAGAACTGGGCCGTGCGCTGCGGCGAGAGCGCGGCGGCGGTCACGACGCCCGAGTCGCGCACCTCCTTGATGCGCTGCCCGATCAGCTCCTCCTTGATGGGAGCGGCGTAGATCTCCTGGAGGCGGCGCGTCGCGGCCTCGTCGGGCAGGCCGGTGATCTCGTCGAGCAGGGGCTGCGGGTCCTCGTACCGCGTCCAGAGGCCTTCGAGGTTGAGGACGCCGAGGCCGCCCAGCTCGCCGATGCGGATCGCGGTGGCCGGGGAGACGACCGAGTCCATGGGGGCGGCCAGGAACGGCAGCTCGAAGCGGTAGGCGTCGATCTGCCAGGCGATCGAGACCTCCTTCGGGTCGCGCGTACGGCGGCTGGGGACGACGGCGATGTCGTCGAAGGCGTACGCCCGGCGGCCGCGCTTGCCGCGCCCGATCTCGATCTCAGTCACGTGTGTGGCCTTTCCCTGATGCGTTCAGCGTCTTCCAGTATCGCCGACGGGCACGCGGAGGGCGGCCCCGGATGCACCGGGGCCGCCCTCACCAGGTCCGCTGTCGGTGCCGACCGACTACTTACGGCTGTAGTTCGGCGCCTCGACGGTCATCTGGATGTCGTGCGGGTGGCTCTCCTTGAGGCCCGCGGAGGTGATGCGGACGAAGCGGCCGTTCGCCTGGAGGTCCGGGACGGTCCGGCCGCCGACGTAGAACATCGACTGGCGCAGTCCGCCGACGAGCTGGTGGACGACCGAGGAGAGCGGGCCGCGGTAGGGCACCTGGCCCTCGATGCCCTCGGGGACGAGCTGCTCGTCGGAGGCGACGCCCTCCTGGAAGTAGCGGTCCTTGGAGAACGACTTGCGGTCGCCGCGCGACTGCATGGCGCCCAGCGAGCCCATGCCGCGGTACGACTTGAACTGCTTGCCGTTGATGAACATCAGCTCACCCGGCGACTCGGCGCAGCCCGCGAGCAGCGAGCCCAGCATCACGGTGTCGGCGCCCGCGACCAGGGCCTTGGCGATGTCGCCGGAGTACTGCAGGCCACCGTCGCCGATGACCGGGATACCGGCCTCCTTGGCGGCGAGGGAGGCCTCGTAGATGGCGGTGACCTGCGGGACGCCGATACCGGCGACGACACGGGTCGTACAGATGGAGCCGGGGCCGACACCGACCTTGATGCCGTCCACCCCGGCGTCGATCAGGGCCTGCGCGCCGTCACGGGTGGCGATGTTGCCGCCGATGACGTCGACGCCCGAGGAGTTCGACTTGATCTTGGCGACCATGTCGCCGACCAGACGGGAGTGGCCGTGGGCGGTGTCGACGACGATGAAGTCGACGCCGTTCTCGATGAGGGCCTGGGCGCGCTCGAAGGCGTCACCTGCGACACCGACGGCCGCGCCGACGAGGAGCCGGCCCTCGCCGTCCTTCGCCGCGTTCGGGTACTTCTCGGCCTTGACGAAGTCCTTGACCGTGATCAGGCCCTTGAGGATGCCCGCGTCGTCGACCAGCGGAAGCTTCTCGATCTTGTGCTTGCGCAGCAGCTCCATGGCCTCGACGCCGGAGATGCCGACCTTGCCGGTGACCAGCGGCATCGGCGTCATGACCTCGCGGACCTGGCGGGAGCGGTCGCTCTCGAAGGCCATGTCGCGGTTGGTGACGATGCCGAGCAGCTTCTTGTTGCCGTCGGTCACGGGCACACCGCTGATGCGGAACTTGGCGCACAGCGCGTCGGCCTCGGCGAGCGTGGCGTCCGGGTGCACGGTGATCGGGTCGGCCACCATGCCGGACTCGGAGCGCTTCACCAGGTCGACCTGGTTGGCCTGGTCCTCGATGGAGAGGTTGCGGTGCAGCACACCGACGCCGCCCTGGCGGGCCATGGCGATGGCCATCCGGGACTCGGTGACCTTGTCCATCGCGGCCGAGAGGAGCGGGATGTTCACCCGCACGTTCTTGGAGACGTACGAGGCGGTGTCGATCTCGTCGGGCGCCATGTCCGACGAGCCCGGCAGCAGCAGCACGTCGTCGTAGGTCAGCCCGAGCGTCGCGAATTTATCGGGCACTCCGTCGACGTTGGCAGTCATGACACCTTCCCCAAATGGCCTTGATCGGTGCGGATGTCCATGCTAACGGGAAGCGCGGGGCACACATTCCACGGTACGAAGTAGGGCCGGGCTTCGTATGTTCGTACGGAAAAGGCACCCCGCGTGTTCATGCGGGGCGCCCTGAGAGCCCGTGCGGCTACTGCTCCGCCAGTGCCCGGAGCCTGCTCAGCGCCCGGTGCTGTGCCACCCGGACCGCGCCCGGTGACATGCCGAGCATCTGTCCGGTCTCCTCGGCCGTGAGCCCCACCGCGATCCGCAGCAGCAGCAGCTCCCGCTGGTTCTCGGGGAGGTTGGCGAGGAGCTTCTTCGCCCACTCGGCGTCACTGCTGAGCAGGGCGCGCTCCTCGGGACCCAGGGAGTCGTCCGGGCGCTCCGGCATCTCGTCCGAGGGGACGGCCGTCGACCCGGGGTGACGCATCGCGGCCCGCTGGAGGTCGGCGACCTTGTGGCCGGCGATGGCGAAGACGAACGCCTCGAACGGCCGGCCGGTGTCCTTGTAGCGCGGCAGCGCGAGGAGGACGGCGACACAGACCTCCTGTGCCAGGTCCTCCACGAAGTGCCGCGCGTCGCCCGGCAGCCGGGACAGACGGGTGCGGCAGTAGCGCAACGCCAAGGGGTGGACATGGGCGAGCAGATCGTGTGTCGCCTGCTCGTCCCCGTCGACCGCGCGATGCACGAGCGCACCGATCACTGTCGTCTCGTCGTCGCGCATCGGTCCATGGTGCCTTGCGGCCGTCCGGTCCGTGGCGCCACGTCCATGGTTGTGCACCGAAGCGTTATGAGCAGGCGCGCCGGAACTCATCTCCTGCGCCCTCCCCTCCCGCTCGTTCGACTGCTCCCCGAGGAACTCCACCCCTCAAGGATGCGGCATCCGCGGCGAAACGAGCAGCGGGCCTTCGCCCGGCCCCGCTCACCTGGCGGTAAGCGCCCCCGCCCGCCTCGCGGCAGGCGGGGATTCCCGAACCCCCGGCGCGGCTCACCTAGCGAACCAGACCCCAGCGGAAGCCGAGCGCCACCGCGTGCGCGCGGTCCGAGGCGCCGAGCTTCTTGAACAGGCGCCGGGCGTGGGTCTTGACGGTGTCCTCGGAGAGGAACAGCTCGCGACCGATCTCGGCGTTGGAGCGACCGTGGCTCATGCCCTCCAGCACCTGGATCTCCCGCGCGGTGAGCGTCGGCGCGGCGCCCATCTCGGCCGAGCGAAGCCGACGCGGGGCGAGCCGCCAGGTCGGGTCGGCGAGGGCCTGTGTCACCGTGGCTCGCAGCTCCGCGCGGGAGGCGTCCTTGTGCAGATAGCCCCGGGCTCCGGCGGCGACCGCGAGGGCCACGCCGTCCAGGTCCTCGGCGACGGTGAGCATGATGATGCGCGCCCCGGGGTCGGCGGACAGCAGCCGCCGTACGGTCTCGACGCCGCCCAGTCCGGGCATGCGTACGTCCATCAGAATCAGGTCCGAGCGGTCGGCCCCCCAGCGGCGGAGGACTTCCTCGCCGTTGGCCGCCGTGGTCACGCGCTCGACGCCGGGCACGGTCGCCACCGCGCGGCGCAGCGCCTCTCGGGCAAGCGGGGAGTCGTCGCAGACGAGGACGGATGTCATGGCCGCCCTCCGCAGCTGATGCGCGTCACCTTGAGCCTCCAGGCTGGTACGAAATCGTCACCTGTGCGGTCGACGCTCACGAGCTGACACGAACGTCTGCCCGAGCGCTTGTTCTTCAACCGCCTCCGCCCGTCTCAACGACGGTCACTCGAAAGAGTTACGGGATGGCTGGCTACCTTCGGCACTCTACGTGAGGGCGCGCACACGGTGCAGACATGCACAACGGACCCTCAATCTTTCAACACAACCTATGCCCCATTCAGCCGTTTTTCTTCCCATTTGTTGGTGTCTGCGGCTAGATTCGCAATGAGTCATATTTTCATCTCCTTAGATAGTCGATGTACGGTCATGGGCAACATCTCCTCCCAGAACGGCAACAAGGGGACACGAAATGGCAGATTTCTCCCGCCTTCCCGGACCGAACGCTGATCTGTGGGACTGGCAGCTCCTCGCGGCCTGCCGTGGGGTCGACAGCTCACTCTTCTTCCACCCCGAAGGAGAACGCGGTGCGGCACGGAGCGCTCGTGAGAACTCGGCCAAAGAGGTCTGCATGAGATGCCCCGTGCGCGCCCAGTGCGCGGCCCACGCCCTCGCGGTGCGCGAGCCGTACGGCGTGTGGGGCGGGCTGACCGAGGACGAGCGCGAGGAGCTCATGGGCAGGGCGCGCCACCGGCTGGTGACGGCGTCCGCGTCCACCTCCGGGGGCGACCCGGGTTCGAACACCTGAAGGAACGTTTTTTCTGAAGTCCGGCCCGTGCCCGTGCGGCGCTACCGCGCGGCAGCCGTGGCCAGCCGGTCCAGCGTCGCCGCGACCGTGGGCACCTGGGCCAGGTCCGGCAGGGTGAGTGCCACGATCTCCCTGCGCACCACCGGCTCGACCGACACCGCCCGTACCCCCTTGGCGCGTACGGACTCGATGGCCAGCTCCGGCAGCACGGCGACGCCGAGTCCCGCGGCCACCAGGCCGACCACCGCCGGATAGTCGTCGGTCGCGAAGTCGATGCGGGGCGTGAAGCCCGCACTCTCACAGACCCGCACCAACTGCCCCCGGCAGCGCGGGCACCCGGCGATCCAGGGCTCCCCGGCGAGTTCTCCGATGCCGATGGACCGCGTACGGGCCAGTCGGTGCCCCTGCGGGACGAGCCCGACGAGCCGGTCCATGAGCAGGGGGCGTACGACCAGGTCGTCCCACTCCCCTTCCTCCGCGCCCGCCGCGCCCTCGTAGCGGAAGGCGAGCGCGATGTCGCAGTCGCCCTCGCGGAGCATCTCGACCGAGCGCGGCGGTTCGGCCTCCTCCAGGGAGACCCGGGTGCCGGGGTGGTCGGCGCGCAGGGCGGCCAGGGCGGTGGGGACCAGCGTGGAACTGCCGCTGGGGAACGAGACCAGACGGACCCGGCCGGCGCGCAGCCCGGCGATGGCGGCGACCTCCTCCTCGGCCGCGGTGAGCCCGGCGAGGATGCCGGCCGCGTGCCGCACCAGCGCCTCGCCCGCCTGGGTCAGCCGCATCTCGCGGCCGGTGCGGACCAGCAGCGGGGTGCCGACGGAGGATTCGAGTGCCTTCATCTGCTGGCTCACGGCGGGCTGGGTGCAGCCGAGTTCGCGTCCGGCCGCCGAGAAGGAACCGGTGGCGGCGACGGCGCGCAGGACACGGAGATGGCGGGCCTCGATCACGGAGTCGAGCATAAGCGGAACTTGGGAAGGGTTCCGAATATCGCGTCGACGCTTTGATCCCGGTCCGCCTACCGTTTCCGTATGAAGCTTCTGTCACTGAATGTGGGACGTCCCAAGGCCGTCGACGTCGTGGAGGAGTCGAAGAGCGTCACGGGCATCGACAAACGGCCGGTGGACGGGCCGGTGCGGGTGTTCGCGCCCGGGCCCAAGGGTGTCGGCGCCAGTGGGGTGGCCGGGGACTCGGTGTGCAATCTGGAGCACCACGGCGGCGACGACCAGGCGGTGTACGCGTTCGCCCGCGAGGACCTGGACGAGTGGGAGCGCGAGCTGGGGCGCACCCTGCCCAGCGGATCCTTCGGCGAGAACCTCACCACCGAGGGTCTCGACGTCTCCGGCGCCCTCATCGGCGAGCGCTGGCGGATCGGCTCCGAGGTGATCCTGGAGATCACGTCCGGCCGCGTCCCCTGTCTCACCTTCCAGCGGCATCTGGGTGAGCCGGGCTGGGTCAAGCGCTTCACGCGCCGGGGCGCGCCCGGCGCGTATCTGCGGGTGATCCGGCCGGGCGAGATCCGCGCGGGCGACCCCGTCGAGATCGTCCACCGGCCCGGCCACGACATCACCGTGGCCCTCTCCTTCCGCGCCACGATGAACGAACGCGAGCTGCTGCCAAGGCTGTTGGAGGCGGGTGAGGCGCTGCATCCGCATCTGCGGGAGGTCGCGCGGAAGTACGTGGCGGCACAGGGGTGACGGGCCGGGCCGGGACGAGGGGCTGGTGAAGCCGCCACGCCGGTGCGGGTGTTCGGTGAGAGGTCCCCGAAGCCGCTGGTGAACGTGCGGTGGAGCACATGGGTGCGCACAGTCCCGGTCACTACGCTTGCGCCATGACAACGGCTCTGATTACGGGATCGACCGCGGGGATCGGTGCCGCCTTCGCGCGGCGGCTGGCGGCGGACGGGCACAACCTGGTGCTGGTGGCGCGTGACACCAAGCGGCTGCGGGAGCAGGCGACCGAGTTGCACGACCGGCACGGCATCGAGGCGGAGGTGCTGACGGCGGACCTCGCGACGGACGACGGCATCGAGGCGGTCGCGAAGCGGCTGGCCGACCGCAGGAACCCGGTCGACCTGCTGGTCAACAACGCCGGCTTCGGCAACAAGGGCCGCTATCTCGACGTCTCCATGGCCGACGAGCTGCGGATGCTCAAGGTCCACTGCGAGGCGGTGCTGCGTCTGACGTCGGCGGCGACCGAGGCCATGCGCGAGCGGGGCCGGGGCGGTGTCGTGAACGTGGCGTCGGTCGCGGCCTTCGTGCCGCGCGGCACGTACGGGGCGTCGAAGGCCTGGGTCGTGCAGTTCACCCAGGGTGCCGCGCGCGACCTGGCCGGTACCGGTGTGCGCCTCATGGCGCTCTGCCCCGGCTTCGTCCGTACCGAGTTCCACGACCGGGCCGGTATGGGCACCGACAACATCCCGTCCTGGATGTGGCTGGACGCCGACAAGCTGGTCACCGCCGCCCTCGCCGACCTCTCCCGGGGCCGGACCGTCTCCATCCCCGACCCGCGTTACAAGGCCCTGATGGGTGTGGTGAAGGTGGTGCCGCGCGGGCTGCTGGGCGGGATCAGCTCGAAGACGGGGCGGAAGTACGGGCCGCAGTAGGAGGAATCCGGGCGGCCGGGACGGCGCCTGCGGGTGAGAGGGAGATGGCGCCGGGAGACAATGGAGCTGTTCGACCGGACCCAGGGGGGCCGGAAGGTGGCGCGCCATGACATTCGTGCAGCTCATCGACTGCAGGACCAGTCGGTTCGACGAGATGAACCGACTGATGGACACATGGGTCGAACAGACCAGGGGCAAGCGGACGGCGACACACAGCGTGATCGGGAAGGACCGGTCGGACGGGTCGCACTTCGTGGAGATCGTGGAGTTCCCGTCGTACGAGGAGGCGATGCGGAATTCCGGGCTGCCGGAGACGGACCGGATCTTCCAGGAGATGGTGGCGCTGTGCGACGAGATGCCGACGTTCACGGATCTGGACGTGGTGCGGGACGAGCAGTTGTACGCGGCCACCGCGCGGCGGTTCCTCGCGACCATCGCCGCGAAGGGCGAGCTGCCGCCGCTCGACGATCTGCTGGTGGAGGACTACCACGACCACGTTCCCTCCGAGGAGCCGGACGCCATCGGGATGGACGCGTTCCGGCGGACCGTCGAGGAGTGGCGGGGCGGGTTCGACTTCGAGTTCACCGTGGAGGACCAGATCGCCGAGGGTGACCGGGTGTGCACGCGGTGGAGCTGGGACGCGACCCACAAGGGGGACTTCCTCGGGATTCCGGCCAGCGGGAGGACGGTCCGGATGACCGGGACGCTCATTCACCGGTGCGGTTCCGACGGGAAGATCGCCGAGGGATGGTGGGAGTACGACCGGCTGGGGCTGATGGGGCAGTTGGGCGCGCTCGACGATCTGGAGAAGTAGCCGCCGTGGCAGGGAGAAGCCCCCGCTCCGCCGATGCGGAACAGGGGCTTCTCTCGGTGGGGCGGTGCCTCAGTGGGAGTGGCCGTGGCCGCCGTGGCCCGCGTCGGCCGGCTCCTCTTCCTTCTTCTCGACGACCAGGGTCTCGGTCGTCAGGAGGAGGGAGGCGATGGAGGCGGCGTTCTCCAGGGCGGAGCGGGTGACCTTGACCGGGTCGATGACGCCCTGCTTGACCAGGTCGCCGTACTCGCCGGTGGCGGCGTTGAAGCCCTGGCCCTTGTCGAGCTCGGCGACCTTGGAGGTGATGACGTAGCCCTCCAGGCCGGCGTTCTCCGCGATCCAGCGCAGCGGCTCGACGGCGGCCTTGCGGACGACCGCGACACCCGTGGCCTCGTCGCCGGTCTTGCCGAGGTTGCCCTCCAGGACCTTCACGGCGTGGACGAGCGCGGAGCCACCACCGGAGACGATGCCCTCCTCGACCGCGGCGCGGGTCGCGGAGATGGCGTCCTCCAGACGGTGCTTCTTCTCCTTCAGCTCCACCTCGGTGGCGGCGCCGACCTTGATCACGCACACGCCGCCGGCCAGCTTCGCGAGGCGCTCCTGGAGCTTCTCGCGGTCCCAGTCGGAGTCCGTGTTCTCGATCTCGGCCTTGATCTGGGCGACGCGGCCCTGCACGGCACCGGAGTCACCGGCGCCGTCGACGAGCGTGGTGTCGTCCTTGGTGACGGTGACGCGGCGGGCGGAGCCGAGCACGTCCAGGCCGACCTGGTCGAGCTTGAGGCCGACCTCCTCGGAGATGACCTCGGCGCCGGTCAGCGTCGCCATGTCCTGGAGCATCGCCTTGCGACGGTCGCCGAAGCCGGGGGCCTTGACGGCGACCGCGTTGAAGGTGCCGCGGATCTTGTTCACGACCAGGGTCGACAGGGCCTCGCCCTCGACGTCCTCGGCGATGATCAGCAGCGGCCGCGAGGCGTTGGACTGGATGACCTTCTCCAGCAGCGGCAGCAGGTCGGCGATGGCACCGATCTTGCCCTGGTGGATGAGGATGTACGGGTCGTCGAGGACGGCCTCCATACGCTCCTGGTCCGTCACGAAGTACGGCGACAGGTAGCCCTTGTCGAAGGCCATGCCCTCGGTGAAGTCCAGCTCCAGACCGAAGGTGTTGGACTCCTCGACGGTGATGACACCGTCCTTGCCGACCTTGTCCATCGCCTCGGCGATGAGCTCGCCGACCTGGGTGTCCTGGGCGG
Organism: Streptomyces sp. NPDC001868; assembly: GCF_040297125.1. Classification (NCBI taxonomy): domain Bacteria; kingdom Bacillati; phylum Actinomycetota; class Actinomycetes; order Kitasatosporales; family Streptomycetaceae; genus Streptomyces; species Streptomyces sp. NPDC001868. The sequence goes on from NZ_JBEOYO010000003.1 coordinate 270,429, forward strand.
ACAGACCGGCGACGGCGGCGATGTCGGACTTCTCGTCGATCGGGCGGGCGGTCGCGAGGAGCTCCTCGGACACGGCCTTGACCGCGGCGTCGATGCCCTTCTTCAGGGCGGCCGGGGAGGCGCCCGCGGCGACGTTGCGCAGGCCCTCGCGGACGAGCGCCTGGGCCAGCACGGTGGCGGTGGTCGTACCGTCACCCGCCACGTCGTTGGTCTTGGTCGCCACCTCCTTCACCAGCTGGACGCCGAGGTTCTCGTACGGGTCCTCGACCTCGACCTCGCGGGCGATGGTCACACCGTCGTTGGTGATGGTGGGGGCGCCGAACTTCTTGTCGATGACGACGTTGCGGCCGCGGGGGCCGATCGTCACCTTGACCGTGTCGGCAAGCTTGTTGACGCCGCGCTCGAGGGCGCGACGGGCGTCCTCGTCGAACTTCAGGATCTTCGCCATGGGAGCGGTTCAGCCCTCTCGGAAAACGTGGGTGAAACGAACTGCGCCCCTAACGCCCGGCTTCATAAGGTCGCGGGGGCCAGGGGCGCAGCTCACAAGCAGAATGTGCTTGAGGTGATTACTTCTCGATGATCGCGAGCACGTCGCGGGCCGAGAGGACGAGGTACTCCTCGCCGTTGTACTTCACCTCGGTGCCGCCGTACTTGCTGTACAGCACGATGTCGCCGGTCTTCACGTCGAGCGGAAGCCGCTCGCCGTTCTCGAAGCGGCCCGGGCCCACGGCCAGGACGACGCCCTCCTGGGGCTTCTCCTTGGCGGTGTCCGGGATGACCAGGCCAGAGGCCGTGGTCTGCTCGGCGTCGAGCGGCTGGACCACGATGCGGTCCTCGAGCGGCTTGATGGCAACCTTGGAGCTGGTGGTCGTCACGATCCGACCTCCCCCTTCGGAGATCTCACGGGGTTAACTGTCTGAGGTGGCGACCAGGTGGATCCGTCGTCGCGGGTGCCGGACCTGCCCGTCGCTAGTTGGCACTCTCCAGGGGGGAGTGCCAGACCTGAGACTATGACCGCGATTAGCACTCGGTCAAGCGGACTGCTAATTCCGCGGGGGGTGGACGTCAGAGATAGTCCTCCAGACGGCCCACTGTCAGGCCCTGTTCCTGGACCCTGCGCAGCAGCCGTGCCGTCGTCTCCGTGAGGGTCGCGCCCTTCAGCTGGTCCGGGCCCTGGAAGTAGGCCAGGACGATGTCGCCGGGGCGGAGGCGGTCGCCGACGGTGTGGTGGAGGTCGTCGATCCGCATGGACGCGCGCCACAGGACGACGGCCGAGATGCCGCAGTCGGCGGCGGCGCGGAGCGTGGTGGTGTCGTAGACGCCGTAGGGCGGCCGGAAGAGGGTCGGCCGGATGCCGAAGCGCTGTTTCAGCTTGTCCTGCTGGCCGCAGATCTCGGCGCGCTGTCCTGCGTACGGCAGTCCGCGCAGGGCGGTGTGGTCGAGCGTGTGGTTCTGTACGGTCGCGCCGACCGCCCGCAGCCGCGCGAAGTGGCCGTACCCCGGCCCCACCACACTGTCCGTCAGGAACATGCTCACCGGCAGCCGCAGTTCACGCACCATGTCGACGAACCGGGGGTCCTTCTCGGCCCCGTCGTCGTAGGTCAGGAAGACGACCTTGTCGCGGGTGGGGACGCGGTCGACGACGGGCGGCAGTCCGGGCCCGGCTCCCCGGGGCGCGGGCGGCCGGTCGGGGGCCCTGGGCGCGGGGGCGAGGGGGGCGGCCAGGCCCCAGCGGCGGTGCGGGGCCGGGGGCAGGGCGCGGTCGGTGCCGCCGGCGGGGCGGGCCCGCTCCGCGCGCTCGGTGGCGCATCCGGCGACGGGCAGCACGGCGAGGGCCGCGAGCGCGGCGAGGGCGGCCAAGGCGCGGGCCGCCGGTGTACGGGCCGCCGGCCCACGCGCCCTGCGGCGTGCGCCGCGCCGCGCCCCGCGCCCCGACCGCGCTCCCCCCTCTCCGTCTCCGCGCGCCCGGCGGCCCCCGGGGGCCCTCACAGGTAGTCCTCCAGCCTCGCCACCGCGTAGCCCTCGGCGGTGACCAGGTTCAGGAAGCGGCGGATCATGTCGGGCATGGTGCCGTTCCAGTCGGACTCGCCCCGGAAGTGGCTGAGGACGATGTCGCCGGGGCGCAGTGCGCGGTCCGCTTCGCGGTGGTCCCAGCGATCGACGAAGACCTCCTCGTTCCACAGGGGGACGGCCTCGATGCCGCAGGCCTTGGCGGCGCGGAGGGTGTCCCGGTCGTAGTTCCCGTACGGCGGCCGGAAGAGGGCGGGCCGCTTGCCGTACCGCTTCTCGATCACGTCCTGCATGCCGCAGATCTCGCGCTTCTGGGCCTCGTACGAGAGGGAGGGCAGATGGCGGTGGTTGAGGGTGTGGTTGTTGAGGACGACGCCACGGTCCCGCATCCGCGCGAAGTAGCCGTAGTCCTCCTTGACCAGGTAGTCGCTGAGGAAGGCGGTGTACGGGACCCTCAGCTCGCTCATCATCCGCAGGAACGCGGGGTCCTTCTCGGCGCCGTCGTCGATGGTGAGGAAGACAACCTTGTGGCGGGTGGGGACGGTGGTGAAGACCGGGGGGAGCCCGTCCTCCTCGTGGCCGTCGACCTCGAATCCGGCACGCGTCCTGAGCGCCGGCTTCTTCGCCGGAGGCGCGGGCGCGAGCAGGGGCACCTCGGCCAGCCCCCAGCGCTTCGCGGCGGCGACCCGCGCGGCGTGCGCCGGGCGCGAGTTGGCGGCGGACCGGTCGAGGGCACGGGCGCCGGACGCGTCGGCGGGCCGCCCGCCGCGCTCCTGGCCGCGCTCCTGGCCGCGCTCCTGGCCGTGGGCCGGCCCCGCGGTCCCCCGCCCCTCGGCGGAGCCCCTCTCCGACGTCCCCTCGGCACCGCCGCCGGCACCCCCGGCGCACCCGGACACGATGACCGCGGCGGCGAGCACTGCGACCCCGCCCCGGACACCACCGCTCCCCCGGCCCCACCCTCTCCCTCGCCCCCTCCCCCTCGATCTCCCACTCCCTCCTCCACTCCAGAAACCCGCCCGCTTCGCGCTCTTTACATCATTTTGTCGTACAAGTCGCATGGCGCCGCATCCTCGCAGGACGACCCCGTCACACCGCCCCGACACCGCCACCGGCCCCCGACCATCCACCGAGTGGCCCACACCCCCGCCCCCTGACCGACAATGGCCCGGTGAACGACCTGGACCCCGCCGCCTTCCTCACCCCCCTCCTCACCCCCGAGGGGCGTGCCCTCCTCGACGAGGTGCGCGACACCGAACCGGCGCGGGAGCTGGCCGTGGCGACCCGGCTGCGCCGCGACCACCCGGCGGAACTGGTCACGGCGGCGCTGGCACAGGCCCGGCTGCGGCAGCGGGCGGCGGCGAAGTTCGGGGCGGCGGACGCGGGGCGGATGTTCTTCACGCCCAACGGGGTCGAGCAGTCGACGCGGACGACCGTGGCGACGTACCGCGCCGAGTGCTTCCACGCGCTGGGCGTACGGTCGGTCGCCGACCTGTGCTGCGGGATCGGCGGGGACGCGATCGCGTTCGCGCGAGCCGGCATCCGCGTCCTGGCCGTCGACCACGACCCGCTGACGGTGGCGGTGGCCCGCGCCAACGCCGACGCGCTCGGCCTCGCCGGGCTGATCGAGGTGCGCGAGGCGGATGTGACGGAGGTGGACACGGCCGGGTACGACGCGGTGTTCGTCGACCCGGCCCGGCGTTCCTCCAAACGCGGCCGGATCTTCGACCCGGAGGCCTACTCCCCGCCCCTGTCCTGGGCCGTTTCGGCCGCGCTCAAGGCCCAGCTCGGCGCCCTGAAGATCGCGCCCGGAATCCCGCACGAGGCGATCCCGCCGGAGGCCGAGGCCGAGTGGATCTCGGACGGCGGGGACGTGAAGGAGGCCGTGCTCTGGTTCCGCCCGAACGGCACTCCGGGGTCACGGCGGGCGATGCTGCTGCCCTCGGGGGCCGGCCTCGGGGCCTCCCCCGCCACCATGCTGCCCGACCCCCCGGTCCGCCCGGTCGGCCGGTATCTGTACGAGCCCGACGGCGCCGTCATCCGCGCCCATCTCGTCGCCGAGGTCGCCGAGGACCTGGCGGGCGGGCTGATCGACCCCACGATCGCCTACGTCACCGCCGACGAGCACCACGTCACCCCGTACGCCACCGCCTACGAGATCACCGACCAACTCCCGTTCAACGTCAAGAAGTTGAAGGCGCTGCTGCGGGAGCGGGGGGTCGGCATCCTGACCGTGAAGAAGCGGGGGTCGGCCGTCGAGCCGGAGGAGTTGCGCAAGAAGGTCAAGCCGCAGGGGCGTGGCTCGGCGACGGTTTTTCTGACGCGGGTCGCGGGGGCGCCGACGATGTTGATCGGGCGCCCTGTCTGAGAGGGCGGCGGGGGTTCTTGCCGGCGTGTCGTTCGGGTGCGGCGCCGTCGTGGCCGGCCGCGCAGTTCCCCGCGCCCCTGAAAGGCGGCGGCTCCGCCGCCCCTTCAGGGGTGCGGTCGGAGCACGGTCGGAGGACAGCGCCCCGTCAGGGGCGCGGGGAACTGCGCGATCGGCCACGACGGCGCCACAGCCGACCGACGGCAGTGTCCTCACGGCCCTCAGTCGCCTTCGTTCCCCCCGCTTCCCCCGCTTCCCTCGCCGGCCTCCTCCGCCCGTGCGCGCAGCATCGCCCGCTCCCGCTCGTTTCGCGCAAGGCCCGCCGCCCGTTCGAACTCGGCGCGGGCCTCGGCCGTACGGCCCAGTCGGCGCAGCAGGTCGCCGCGGACGCTCGGCAGCAAGTGGTAGTCGCGCAGGGCGGGTTCGGTGGCGAGGGTGTCCACGATCTCCAGGGCGGGGCCCGGGCCCTCGGCCATGGAGACGGCGACCGCGCGGTTCAGTTCGACCACGGGGGACGGGGTGCGGGCGGCCAGCAGGGCGTAGAGGGTGGCGATCCGGCTCCAGTCGGTCTCCTCGTACGCGTATGCCTGGGCGTGGCACGCGGCGATGGCGGCCTGGAGGGCGTACGGGCCCGGGGCGCCCGTCGCGCAGGCGGTGGCGCGGCCGAGGGCGGTGAAGCCACGGGCGATGAGGAGGCGGTTCCAGCGGCGGCGGTCCTGGTCCTTCAGCAGGACGGGTTCGCCGGTCGGGCCGGTGCGGGTGGCGGCCCGTGACTCCTGGAGCTCCAGCAGGGCCACCAGGCCGTGCACCTCGGGTTCCTTGGGCATCAACTGGGCCAGCACACGGGCGAGCCGGAGGGCGTCCTCGCACAGGGCGGGACGCAGCAGGTCGTCGCCGGCGGTGGCCGCGTACCCCTCGTTGAAGATCAGGTAGATGACTTCGAGCACGGAGTCGAGGCGGGCCTCGCGGTCGGGGCCGTACGGCACTTCGAAGGCGACGTTCTTCGTCGCGAGCGTGCGCTTGGCGCGGACGATGCGCTGGGCGAGCGTCGCCTCGGGGGTCAGGAAGGCGCGGGCGATCTCGGGCGTGGTCAGACCACCGAGGAGGCGGAGGGTGAGGGCGATGCGGGCCTCGGCGGAGAGCACGGGGTGGCAGGCCGTGAAGACGAGGCGGAGCAGGTCGTCGTCGATGTCGTCCGGGTCGGACGGCCGGTCGAGATACGGCCCCGCCGCCTTCAGATCCCGCCCCACCTCCGCGAGCTTGCGCGCGTACCGCTCCCGGCGGCGTACGAGGTCGATGGCCCGGTGCTTGGCCGTGGCCATGAGCCAGGCGCCCGGATTGTCGGGCACTCCGTCCCGGGGCCACTGCTCCAGCGCCGCGACCAGCGCGTCCTGAGCCAGTTCCTCCGCGATCCCGACGTCCCGCACGATCCGCGCGACCCCGGCGATGAGCCGGGGCGACTCCAGGCGGAAGACGGTCTCGACGGCCGCGTTCGGGTGTGCGGTGGGCTGTGGGGTCACAGCCCACCATCAGACACCCGGCGGACGGCCCCGCCAAGCGGGCTCAGCCCTCCATGATCTCCCGCACCTCACAGGTGACGGTCCACTCCTCCCCGTGCACCTTCACGAACCGCTTGGTCCACTCGATCGCCTCGGCCATGTCCTTGCACTGCATCAGCGCGTAGCCGCCGACGACCTCCTTGGACTCGGTGAACGGCCCGTCCGTGACGGAGACCTTCCCGCCGTCCCAGTGCACCCGCGCCCCCTGCGCGGACGGCGTCAGTCCGGCGGTGTCGAGCATGACCCCCGCCTTGGTGATCTCCTCCAGCAGTTCCCCCATCCGCTGCATCAGCTCGGGGCTGGGGCCCTCGGCGGGGGCGGTCTTCTCGTCGATCTGGACCAGTGACAGATAGCGCGGCATGGTGACTCCCAATGCGTCGGCGAGCGGGGCCTGTCCCCGACTCTCACCCATGCGTCGAACGACCGCACCCCGGATCGACACGGCCGCCGGATTTCTCGAAGATCTCTTTCGCCGCTCTCCCCAAGGACTGTTTCGCCGCTACTTCAGCGACTCCCACAGCTCCTTCGCCTCCGGCTCGTCCGCGACGACCCGGTTGCGGTCGTAGGGGGCCGTGACCACCGGCATCATCACCGTCCTCGTGTCGGCCGACGACAGGTTCCGCAGGCTCTCGCCGAGGGTCACCAGCTCGCTCAGCGAGTCGAGGCCGGTGTCGGTGGTGAGGCTGCCGGTGACGGCGTCGGCGGCGCGGTAGAGCTGGGCGGGGTGGGTGAGCAGGTCGGTCGAGGAGATCTGGTCCAGCAGGGACTTGACCAGCTTCTGCTGGAGGCCGATGCGGCCGAGGTCGCTGCCGTCACCGATGCCGTGACGGGTGCGGGCGAGGGCGAGGGCCTTCTCGCCGTCCAGGTGATGGGTTCCGGCCTCCAGGGTCAGATGGCTGTCCTCGTCGTCGATGTCCTCGTCCGTCGTGACCGTGACACCGCCGAGCGCGTCGACGAGCTTCGCGAAACCGGAGAAGTCGATCTCGATGTAGTGGTCCATGCGGACGTCCGTCATCGACTCGACGGTCTTGACCGCGCAGACCGGGCCGCCGACCGCGTACGCGCTGTTGAACATCACGTTGTACGCCACCGCCGTCGAACCGCCCGACTCCAGCGGGCAGGACGGGCGGGTGACCAGGGTGTCCCGGGGGATGCTGACGACCGTCGCCTCCGTGCGGCCCTCGTCGAGGTGGACGACCATCGCCGTGTCCGAACGGGCGCCCGAGCCCTCGCCTCCGCCGCCGAGTTCGGCGTTCTCCTTGCCGCTGCGGGAGTCGGAGCCGAGGACGAGGATGTTCAGCGCGCCGCTCGGCGGCGGCGAGGCGGCGGCCGACGCGGCGCCGCCGGACGCGTAGGGGTCCGCCGAGGACTGGACTTTCGCGGGGCGGTTGTCGCCCAGGGCGCTGTTGATGTCGACGCTCGTGATGTTGTCGTTCAGCCGCCAGAACGCCCAGCCCGCACCGCCGGCGCCGAGGACGAGAGCGCCGGCGAGGGAGCATCCGGCGATCCTCATCCAGCGCCGCCGTCTGCCCGCGTCCTCGTCCTCACCCTCGCCGCCATCCCGGTACGCGCTTTCTCCACCATTCACGCACAGGAACTTACGTCCGAATTGTTACGGACAGAACCTCCTGTCGGAATTCCTTCGGAAATTCTCAGACTTCTCAGCCCAGCGTCACCACGGGCACCGGATTGCCGCCGCTCCAGGTGCCGTTGAAACCGAAGCTCACCGAACCGCCGCTCGGCACACCGCCGTTCCAGGAGGCGTTGGCACAGCTGACGGCCGCACCGGTCTGGGCGCAGGTCGCGTTCCAGGCCTGCCCGAGCTGCTGCCCGGCCCCGAACGTCCAGGTGACCCGCCAGGAGGAGAGCGAGGACCCGGCGGCGCAGCTGATCGTGACGTTGCCGGTGAAGCCGGTGTTCCACTGGTTGGCGACGCTGTACGCAGCCGAGCAGCCGGTCGGGACCGGTGGCTCGGTCACCGTGCCGCCGAGCGCCGTCACGATGCCGTGGTACGCGGGTTTCGGCGCGTAGTTCTCGTCGTACGGGGTGGCCGCGCCCTGCCCCGGGAAGGTGTCCGGGATCCAGGAGTCGGAGTCGGTGAAGCCCCAGACGGTGACGCCGGTGCAGCGGGTCACGGCCACACAGGCTTTCACCACGGCGTCGTACTCGGTGCGCTGCTGAGCCAACTTGGCCGCCGTGGCGGGGAGTTGTATCCGGATGTCGAGTTCCGTGATGGCGACGTCAACGCCCAGGTCGGCGAAGCGCTGGATGTTCTGCTGGAGGGTGGCGGGGACCTGGCCGAGGATCAGATGGGCCTGGAGGCCGACCCCGTCGATCGGGACGCCGCGTGCCTTGAGGTCCCGGACCAGGTTGTAGAGGGCGGTGCTCTTCGCGTTGACGCCCTCGACGTTGTAGTCGTTGATGTAGAGCTTGGCGGCCGGGTCGGCGGCGCGGGCGGCGGTGAGGGCCTGGGCGATGTAGTCGGTGCCGAGGCCGTTGTACCAGAGGGTCTGGCGGTAGGTGCCGTCCTCGTTGAAGGGTTCGTTCACCACGTCCCAGGCGGCCAGGCGGCCCTTGTAGCGGCCGACCTCCAGCGCGATGTGGTCGTTCATCAGCTGGCTGAGCTGGGCCGGTGTCCAGGTGCCGTTCGTCAGCCAGCTCGGGTTCTGGCTGTGCCAGACCAGGGTGTGGCCGCGTACGTCCTGGTCGTGGGCCTCGGCGAAGTCGACGATCCGGTCGGCCTCGGCCCAGTCGAAGTTGCCCCGGGTGGGCTCGACGGAGCCCCACTTCATGGCGTTGCCGGGGGTGAGCCAGTTGAACTCGCGGGCCGCGATGTCGCCGTAGGTGCCGGTGAGTTTCGAGCCGGTGACCGCGGTGCCGATCGCCTTGCCCTTGGTGGCGGCGAGGTCGCGGAGGGGTGGGTCGGCGGCGTGGGCGGTGGGGGCCGCGAGGAGGAGGGCGGTGAGGGCCACCGCGCCGGTGAGCAGGGTACTCAGGGAGGGTCTCATTGCGGGTGCCTCCGAAAGTTTCGGTGGTGCAACCGATTGACTTCGGAGGAGTGTGGAGGGGGTTGCGTCAGCCGTCAATACATCAACTTCCGGACACGCGTCTGCCGGGATCGGTTCGTGGCCGACCGACCCGTTCGTCGTGGCTGATCGCGCGGTTCCCCGCGCCCCTAAAGGGGCGCCGGCCCCGTGCTGCTCCGCACCACCAGACTCGTCGCCAGCTCCACCCGCGTCGCCGCCGAAGGGCCCCCGTCCTGGCGGCGGCCGAGGTCCAGGACCAGCCGGGCCGCCGCCTCGGCCATCTCCATCAGGGGCTGGCGTACCGTCGACAGCGGGGGCCCCACCCAGCGGGCCACCGGCAGGTCGTCGAAGCCGACCACGCTGAGGTCCTCCGGGATGCGCAGGCCCAGTTCGCGGGCGGCCTCGTACAGGCCGAGCGCCTGGAGGTCGTTGCCGGCGAAGACGGCGGTGGGGCGGTCGGGGCGGCGCAGCAGATCGAGGCCCAGCCGGTAGCCGGTCTCGTGGTGGAAGTCCCCGGCCTTGATCAGATCGGCGGCGACCGGCAGCCCGGCGGTCTCCAGCGCGGCCCGGTAGCCGTCGACCCGGGCGCGGCTGCACATCATCCGTGAGGGTCCGCTGATGGCGCCGATCCGCCGGTGGCCCAGCTCGACCAGGTGCCGGGTGGCGGCGAGGCCGCCCTGCCAGTTGGTGGCGCCGATCGAGGGCACGTCGTCGCCGGGGTCGCCCGCCGGGTCCATCACCACGAAGGGGATGGAGCGGCTGGTCAGCAGGGCGCGCTGGGACTCGTCGAGCCCGGACAGGACGAGGACGACGCCGTGCGGGCGGCGGGCCGCGACCTGGTCGGCCCAGGTACGGCCGGGGGTGAGCCGCCCCGCGCTCTCGGACAGGACGACGCTCAGCCCCTCCTCCCGCGCGATGTTCTCCACCCCCCGGATGACCTCCATCGCCCAGGCGCTCTCCAACTCGTGGAAGACCAGGTCGATGAGGGGGGACCTGGTCGCCTCGGCGCGCCGGCGGCGGTAGCCGTACTCGCGCAGCAGGTCCTCGACGCGGGTGCGGGTCGCGGGGGCGACGTCCGCGCGGCCGTTGAGCACCTTCGAAACAGTCGGAGCCGAGACGCCGGCCTGGCGGGCGATCTCGGCGAGCGTCGCGGTCTGCGTGGACTGGGACGCACGCGCTCTTGTCTGGGTTTCCTCTGGCTTCGCGGGCTTCATGAGCGGGATCGTATCCCTGCGCGACCTCTTGACGAACCCTTTCGACGGCCATACGTTCCCGGAACATTCGAAGCGCCACCCGAAACATTCGCACGCCCGCACATCCAGTCGTAGACATTCGCACGCCCGCACATCAGTCGAGACATTCGCACGTCCGAACATTCGCGAAGGGTGCTGTCATGGAGTCGAGTAGAGGCCAGGTCACCGGCAAGAGCGCGGGCGGCAGGCCGTTCAGCAGGCGCTGGTTCCTCGGTGCCGGTTCCGCCTCGTTGGTCACCGCGGGCCTCGGCACCGGGCTCACCGCCTGCGGCTCCGGCGGTGGGGCGGGCGGCGGGGACGGGAAGACGATCACCGCGTTCGTGTACGGCGACGACGCGGTGAAGGTCCAGCAGGCGGGCGTCGACCGGTACAACAAGTCGGCCGCCGCGAAGAAGGCCGGCGGCACCGTCAAGCTGCAGAAGGTCCCCGGCTCCGACTACTCCCCCAAGCTCCGCACGGCCATGGGCTCCCCCAGCGCCCCGGACGTCTTCTTCAACTGGGGCGGCGGCTCCATCAAGCCGTACGAGGAGGCGGGCAAGCTCGTCGACCTCACCGATGTCATCGAGGGCGACCCGGTCCTCAAGAGCGGCTTCCTGCCCTCGGTCCTCGCCTCCGGTGATCTCAAGGGCCGCCACTACGGCATCCCGATGCGCGGTATGCAGCCGGTGATCCTCTTCTACAACAAGGCCGTCTTCGCCGAGCACAAGCTCCAGCCGCCCACCACCTGGGACCAGCTCCTCGACAACAACGCCAAGCTGAAGAAGGCGAAGATCACCCCCTTCGCCCTCGGCGGCTCCGACGTCTGGCCCGAGCTGATGTGGCTGGAGTACCTGGTCGACCGGATCGGCGGCCCCGAGGTCTTCAAGCGCATCCAGGACGGCGACGCCGAGGGCTGGGGCGACCCCACCGTCCTCAAGGCCGCCGAGCTGGTCAAGGAGCTCATCGACGACGGTGCCTTCGGCTCCAAGTTCACCTCGGTGTCGTACGTCAACGGCGGCGCCCCCGCGGTCTTCGCGCGCGGCAAGGCGGCCATGCACCTGATGGGCTCCTGGGAGTACTCCACCCAGCTCGGCAAGTTCCCCGACTTCGCCAAGAGCAACCTGGGCTGGGCCCCCTTCCCGACGGTCGAGGGCGGCACGGGCGACGTCCGCAATGTCGTCGGCAACCCCACCAACTACTGGTCCGTCAACGCCCGTACGAAGAACAAGGACCTGGCGATCGGCTTCCTCAAGGACTGCGCGTCGCAGGCGTACGCGCAGGCCCTCATCGACAACGGCGACGTCCCGACCACCTCGAACGCGGCCGATCTCCTCTCCTCCTCGCCCAACCCCGAGTACGCGAAGTTCCAGTACGACATGGTGCAGAAGGCCCCCGCCTTCACCCTCTCCTGGGACCAGGCGCTCGGCGACGGCCTCGGCACCAAGATGCACACGGAGATAGGCAAGCTGTTCGCGGGCCAGTCCTCACCGAGCGAGTTCGTGACGGCCTGCAAGGGGCTGAAGTGACCGTCACGGTCGAGAAGGCCCCGACGGCGGGGAAGCGGCTGGAGAAACGGTCGGCGCACCACGCGAACAGGGTCGGCCGTCCGCACGCCGCCTGGGCCCTCCCCGGCGTCCTCTTCTTCACCTTCTTCGCGGTCGTCCCGATGGCCCTGGCCCTCTATCTCTCCTTCACCAGCTGGGACGGCCTCGGCGACCCGCGCCCGGTGGGCCTCGACAACTGGCAGAAGCTCCTCGACGACCCCCGGATGACCCAGTCCCTGTGGCTGACCGTCGTCCTCACGGTCGCCAGCTGGGTCTTCCAGACGGTCATCGCTCTGCTCCTCGGCGTCTGGGCGGCGGGCCGGCAGCGCAACCGCGCGATCCTCTCCGCGGTCTTCTTCGTCCCGTTCCTGCTCTCCTCCACCGCCATCGCGATCCTCTTCTACGCCCTCCTGGACCCGAACTTCGGCATCATCCAGCGGGACACCCTGGGCTCGCAGAGCGGCGCGTTCCTGGCGATCGTCTTCGTCGGCGGCTGGCAGTTCATCCCCTTCCACACCCTGATCTACCAGGGCGGGGCCCGTCAGATCCCCGACGTCCTCTACCAGGCCGCCGCCATCGACGGCGCCGGCCGCTACCGCCAGTTCTTCTCGATCACGCTCCCGCAGCTGCGCCACACCATCACCACGTCCACGGTCCTGATGGTCGTCGGCTCACTGACGTACTTCGAGACGGTCCTGATCCTCACCAAGGGCGGCCCGGGCACGGACACCGCGATCCTGCCGTACCTGATGTACGAGGCGGGCTTCAAGACGTACGACTTCGGCTACGCCAGCGCCATCGCGTCCTTCCTGGTCATCGCCGCGACGGGCCTCTCGCTCGTCCTGGTCCGGCTGACCGGCTTCAACACGATGCGCAGCACCCGCGAAGGGATGTGACGGCACGAGATGTCACACGACACGTTGGCGCGCCCCACGAAGACCCGCCGGCCGGACGGGAGCCCGCCCGTGGAGAACGGCCGCCGCCGACGCCACTGGACGAGGCGCGCCAACCCGATCGCGGGCCTCGGCGCGTTCCTCTGGCTGGTCATCGTCCTGGTCCCGATCTACGCGATGCTGTCGGCGTCCCTCACGGGCGCGGACAAGGCCCTGACGGGGAACCCCCTCAAGCCCCCCACGGACCCGACCCTCGACAACTACAACACCGTCCTGACCAGCGGCTTCGGCCATCTACTGAGCAACACGGCGATCGTCGCGGTCTCGGTCGTCGGGATCGTCCTGGCCCTCTCCATCCCCCTCGCCTACGTGGCCGTCCGCACCCGCGACCGCTGGTCGAACGCCGCCTTCCGTCTGTTCCTCCTGGGCGTGGCGATCCCGGCGCAGGCAGTGGTGGTCCCCCTCTACCTCCTGATCGCGAAACTCGACCTCTACGACACCCTCCTGGCCGTCATCCTCCCGACGGCGGCCTTCGCGATGCCGGTCTCGGTCCTGGTCCTGGTGGGCACCCTGCGGGACGTGTCGGAGGACCTGTACGAGGCGATGGCCCTGGACGGCGCCTCGCCCCTGCGGATGCTCTTCCAGCTGACGATCCCGCTGGCCAAGGGCGGCATCAGCACGGTCGTCATCTACTCGGCGCTCCAGGCCTGGAACGGCTTCCTCTTCCCGCTGATCTTCACCCAGTCCGACGAACCCCGGGTTCTCACCCTCGGGCTCTTCAACTACGTCAGTCAGTTCGGCGTCAACATCCCCGCCCTGCTCGCCTCGGTCGTCCTCTCCGGTATCCCGATCTTCGCCGTGTATCTGGTGGCGCGGCGGGCGCTGGTGGGCGGGTTGATGGGCGTGGGCGGAAAGTGACATCGATGTCCCCAGCCCGCACGGCTTCTGAAACTCACCGACCCCTGACAGGAGTTTCATGACCACCCCTTGGCGTGACCGCGCCCTGCCCGCCGCCGACCGGGTCGACGACCTGCTCTCCCGGATGACCCTGGAGGAGAAGGCCGCCCAGCTGTACGGCGTGTGGGTGAAGGCCGACTCGAACGGCGAGGACATCGCCCCGGACGAGGAGGAGATGACGGAGGCGTTCGACTTCGACGAGCTGATCACCCGGGGCCTCGGCCAGCTCACCCGCGCCTTCGGCACGGCCCCCGTGGACCCGGCGCTGGGCGCGGTGGCACTGGCCCGCGCCCAGCGCCGCATCATGGCCGCGAACCGTTTCGGCATCCCGGCCGTCGCCCACGAGGAGTGCCTGGCCGGTTTCACCGCCTGGCGCGCGACCGCGTACCCCGTCCCCCTGGCCTGGGGCGCGACCTTCGACCCCGCGCTCGTGGAGGAGATGGCCCGGCACATCGGCCGGGACATGCGCTCGGTCGGCATCCACCAGGGCCTGTCCCCCGTCCTGGACGTGGTCCGCGACCCGCGCTGGGGACGGGTCGAGGAGACGATCGGCGAGGACCCGTATCTGGTGGGCACGGTCGGCGCGGCCTACGTCCGTGGCCTGGAGTCGGCCGGGATCGTCGCCACGCTCAAGCACTTCGCCGGGTACGCCGCGTCCGTGGGCGCCCGCAACCACGCGCCCGTACGCGCGGGTGTACGGGAGTTCGCGGACGTGACACTCCCCCCGTTCGAGATGGCGTTGCGCGAGGGCGGCGCCCGCTCGGTCATGGCGGCGTACACGGAGACGGACGGCGTCCCGGTCTCGGCGGACCCCCGCCTCCTCACCGAACTCCTCCGCGACGACTGGGGCTTCACCGGCACGGTCGTCTCCGACTACTTCGGCGTCGGCTTCCTGGAGACGAACCACCGCGTGGCGGGCAGCCGCGCGGAGGCGGCGCACGCGGCGCTGGCGGCGGGTGTGGACGTGGAACTCCCCGCCCTGCGCTGCTACGGCGAGCCCCTGGTGGCGGCCGTCCGCGCGGGCGAGATCCCCGAGTCCCTGGTGGACCGGGCCGCCCGCCGGGTCCTGCTCCAGAAGTGCGAGCTGGGCATGCTGGACGAGGACTGGGCCCCGGAGACCGAGGCCGGCGAGGTCGACCTCGACCCCCGGGCGAACCGCGCCCTGGCCCGCCGCCTCGCCGAGGAGTCGGTGGTCCTGCTGGACAACCCGGACGACGTGCTCCCGCTCGCCCCCGACATCCGTATCGCCGTCGTGGGCCCCCGCGCCGACGACCCCCTCGCCATGCTCGGCTGCTACTCCTTCCCCTCCCACGTCCTCCCGGCCCACCCCGGCACCCCCCTGGGCCTCGACATCCCGACCGTCCTCCAGTCCCTCCGCACCGAACTCCCCGACGCGAAGATCACCCACGCGGCCGGCAGCGACGTGGACGGCGAGGACACCGGCGGCTTCCCCGAGGCGGTCGCACGGGCGTCCGAGGCCGACGTCTGTGTGGCGGTCCTGGGCGACCGCGCGGGCCTCTTCGGCAGGGGTACGTCCGGCGAGGGCTGCGACGCGGAGGACCTCCGGTTGCCGGGGGTCCAGGCGAAGCTGCTGGACGCGCTGGTCGCCACGGGTACGCCGGTGGTGGCGCTCCTGCTCACCGGGCGCCCGTACGCGCTGGGCCGCTGGCACGGGCAACTGGCGGGCGTGGTCCAGGCGTTCTTTCCCGGGGAGGAGGGCGGCCCGGCGGTGGCGGGAGTGCTGTCGGGCCGCGTCTCCCCCTCGGGCCGCCTCCCGGTGAGCGTCCCGCACCGGCCCGGGGGCCAGCCGTGGACGTACCTCCAGCCCCCGCTGGGCCTGGCAGGCGGCGCGAGCAACCTCGACCCGACCCCGCTGTATCCCTTCGGGTACGGCCGCTCGTACACGACGTTCGAGTGGACGGACTTCGCGAACGAGGGTGACGAAGGTGACGGAGGCGGGGATGTGTCGGTGACCGTCCGCAACACGGGGGAGCGGGCGGGGGCGGAGGTCGTCCAGCTGTACCTGCACGACCCGGTGGCCTCGGTGACCCGCCCCGACGTACGCCTGATCGCCTACCAGCGGCTGGAGTTGGGGCCGGGGGAAGCCTCCCGCGTCACGTTCCGCTTCCACCCCGACGTCTCGTCCTTCACGGACCGCTCGGGACGGCGCGTGGTCGAACCGGGCGCCCTGGAACTGCGGTTGGGCGCGTCGAGTGTCGACGTACGCCACCGGGTTCGGCTGACGCTGACGGGGCCGGTACGCGAGGTGGGCCCGGACCGCCGGTTGCATTGCGGGACGGAGGTCCGGGCCGTGGAGGTCTGACGGCCTGAGGGTCAGTCCGCCTGGGCCGCCGCGAACGAGACGAACGCGGCCCAAGCGGAGGGGCCGAGGTCGAAGTGGGGGCGCGTGGTGTCTTTGGAGTCGCGGATGTGGATGGTGGCGGGGGTGGTGGCGACTTCGACGCAGCTGTCACCTTGATCCGTGCTGTGGCTGGACTTGAACCAAGCGAGTTGGGCGGTACTCATAAGGCTCCTCGCAGTCGCTCCAGCAAGCTCACGGAGTCCTCCGGGGTAAGAGCCTGCGATCGCAGTTTCGCATAACGCTGGTTGAGCAGGGCCACGTCTTTCGGGTCAGCGATCAGCCAACCGTTCATGTGCCCTTCAGCGTAGGCAAGCCGCCGCCCGTCCGGTGTCTCCACAAGCTGGAGCGGCCCCGACAAGCTGGCATGCTGCGCGCGCTTCAGTGGCATGACCTGAAGGCTCGCGTTGCGCAACTCCGCGCACTCCAGCAGGTAGTCCAACAGGCAGCGTGTCACCTCCGGGCCGCCCAGCTCCCGGAGAAGCACGCTCTCCTCGATGATGAAGCTGAACGACGTGTTGGGACGCTCCCGCAACAGCTGCTGTCGCTCCATTCGGACCGCCACCTGCATGTCCAACTCGCCGTCGGTGACCGGTGGAACCGCGTTCTCGAAGACGGCCCGGACGTACGACTCCGGCTGCAACAGTCCCGGCACCAGCCTGCACTCGTACGTATCCAGAACGGCCGCTTCCCTCTCCAAGCGCGCCCACATCCTGAACCAAGCCGCCAACCCCGGCTGCCGAGCCATATGCCGAAACGCGCCCCGCACCGCCCCCGTGTTCCCCGTAGCCTCCTCCGCCAGCTCGACGAACCGCTGATCCGCGAGCCGTCGCCCCAACTCGATGGAAGCCACGGAGTGCTTGGACAAATGAACCCGCGCCCCGAACTCCTCCCGGCTCACCCCCACATGCTCCCGCAGCGCCTGCACCACCGCCCCGAACGCCTTCATGCTGTCCGACGACTCGGGCTCACCACCGGGCCCCTGCACCGCCCACTCCACACCGTGCACCATCAACCCAGAGTGACCGCCCGATCACCGTACTGTCCACCGAACAGCCGCGTACTCCCCCCTCAGTACGCGCAGCGGCCCCCTTACCCAACGCTCACGAAGGCGGGCTATAACGGCCCGATGAGCAAGGGAATAGAGCGCCAGTACCGAAGACGGCGAGGAATCGCACCCGCCTTCCTCGTCATGCTGGCCGCGGCAACGCTGATCATCGCCATGGCGGTGAACGCGATGGCCACGCTCGGCCCGTCGGCCGGGGACGCGCTGGCCGTGGCGGCGTGGCTGGCCATCGCCGGCCGAGTGGTGCTGGAGCAGTTCCGGGCGCGGACGTCCGTCACGGCCGAAGGGGTCACCGTACGCGGAGCGATACGCACCCGTACCTGGGCCTGGTCGGAGATCTACGGCATCCGGGTCGAGGACATCAAGTGGGGCACCCCGCGCTGGTCGGGATATCTCTACGCCACCGACGGAAGCCGGGCCCGCCTCCCGCACGTCGACGAGTACCAACTCACCGACCCGATCGCCGAGATCGCGGACCTGTGCGCCGCCGCCGTGCGACTCGGGCTGACCTCACTGGACACGCGACCGGACGTGGAGGAGCGCATCGCGCGCAGGACGCGACGGCGCAAGGCGTCGCAGCGGACGGCGATCGCGGGCGTGGCGGTCATGGCCGCGATGCTCGTCGTCGACTTCTGGCTGCTGTTCACGGACCGGCCGACGCATACGTACGTACTGGTCTTGGGCGTCCCGCTGGTCTGCCTGCCCGTCCTCTTCCTCGCCCTGGACCGGATCGGCGAACGTCAGCACCGACGCGGCCTGACGACCGCTACCCCACCGACTCGAACCGCCACCGGTGCACCGCCCGACTGACCAACTCCCCGTCCGGCTCCGGCAGTTCGGGCAGCTCGGCGTCGTACGCCGCGTCCCACCAAGTGATGACCAGCACCCGGTCCCCCGGCGCCCGCAACGTCTCGCGGCGCAGCGGCCGTACGGGAAGTTCCTGGGCCCGTGCCCAGGCGAGGAGTGCGTCCCCGCCCCCGTCGACCGCCCGCGCCTCCCACATCAGCGCGACCGTCACGAGTACAGGTTCTCCTTGCTGACCTCGTGCACGTGATCGTGGTCGTGCCCATGCCCGGCGCCGCTCCCCGGCACATGCGGATCCGTCACCGGCAGCGACGAGTCGGCCGACAGATCCCAGTCGGACGCGGCCCGCCCCCGTGCCACCATCTCGGCGCCCAGCGCGGCCACCATCGCCCCGTTGTCCGTGCACAACTTGGGCCGGGGCACCCGGAGCCGGATCCCCGCCGCCTCGCACCGCTCCTGGGCCAGCACCCGCAGCCGGGAGTTGGCGGCGACCCCGCCACCGATCATCAGGTGGTCGACGCCCTGGTCACGACAGGCCCGTACGGCTTTCCTCGTCAGCACGTCCACCACGGCCTCCTGGAAGGAAGCCGCCACGTCCCGTACCGGAACGTCCTCCCCCGCCGCCCGCTTGGCCTCGATCCAGCGGGCCACGGCGGTCTTCAGGCCGGAGAAGGAGAAGTCGTAGGCGGGGTCGCGGGGCCCGGTGAGGCCGCGCGGGAAGGTGATCGCGTTCGGGTCGCCCTCCTTCGCGTACCGGTCGATGACCGGCCCGCCCGGGAACCCGAGGTTGAGCACGCGCGCGATCTTGTCGAAGGCCTCACCCGCCGCGTCGTCGATCGTCGCGCCCATGGGCCGTACGTCGGACGTGATGTCCGTCGACAGGAGCAGGGACGAGTGGCCGCCGCTCACCAGCAGCGCCATCGTCGGCTCGGGCAGCGCCCCGTGCTCCAGCTGGTCGACGCAGATGTGGGAGGCGAGGTGGTTGACGCCGTAGAGCGGCTTGCCGAGCGCGTACGCGTACGCCTTGGCCGCCGAGACACCCACCAGCAGCGCGCCCGCGAGGCCCGGACCGGCGGTGACGGCGATGCCGTCGAGGTCCTTCGCGCTGACCCCCGCCTCCTTCAGCGCGCGGTCGATCGTCGGGACCATCGCCTCCAGATGCGCGCGGGACGCCACCTCGGGCACCACTCCGCCGAAGCGGGCGTGCTCGTCGACGCTGGACGCGATCGCGTCGGCCAGCAGGGTGGTCCCCCGCACGATGCCGACGCCGGTCTCGTCGCAGGAGGTCTCGATCCCCAGGACCAGGGGTTCGTCTGCCATGGGCCTAGCCATTGATCTCGGTTCCTTGTACGGAAGTGGAAGGGTCGTTGAGGCGCATGACGAGGGCGTCCACGTTCCCCGGCTGGTAGTAGCCGCGGCGGAAGCCGATCGCCTCGAAGCCGAAGCGTTCGTAGAGCTTCTGGGCGCGGACGTTGTCGACCCGGCATTCGAGCATCACCTGGGCGCACTCGAACGCGGTGGCGGCCCGCAGCAGCTCGGTGAGGATCAGCGCGCCGAGGCCGGTGCCCCAGTGTTCACGGGCGACGGCGATGGTCTGGACGTCGGCGGTGTCCCCGGCGGAGGCCAGGCCCCCGTAGCCGACGATCCGCCCGTCCTCCTCGGGGGACACCGCCACGACGTACCGACGGGTGGCGTTCGGCCCCCGCGCGTGGGCGAGGTCCGACCAGAACATGCCCCGGGACCAGGCGTCCTCGGGGAAGAGGTCCTTCTCCAGCTCCAGGACGGGCTCGATGTCCCACCAGCGCATCTCGCGCAGCACCGGGGTCGTCACTTGGGGGTGACCACCTTGTAGTTCTTGGGCACCTGGGCGTCGGGCCGGCGCAGATACAGCGGCCGGGGCGCCTCCAGCTCCTCGCCCGCCGCGAGCCGTTCGGCGGCCAGCGCGGCGAGGGCGGCCGCGGAGACGTGCTCGGGCCCGCGGGCGTCCGGGAAGGCGTCGGGGTAGAGGACCGCCCCGGCTCCCACCGCGGGCAGTCCGGCCACCATGTCGGCGATGTCGGCGGGCCGGTCGACGGCCGGCTCGGTGACCCGCCTGCGAGGCCCGTCGTATCTCGCCCAGTACACCTCTTTGCGCCGGGCGTCGGTGGCCACGACGAACGGCCCCTGGACCGCCCCCTCGGCCGCGTACGCGAGCCCGTCGAGGGTGCACAGGCCGTGGACGGGGACCCCGAGGGCGAGGCCGAAGGTGTCGGCGGTCATGAGGCCGACGCGCAGCCCGGTGTACGGGCCGGGACCGATGCCCACGACGATGCCGGTGACGGCGTCGAGGCGGGTGCCCGCCTCGGCGAGGACCCGGTCGACGGCGGGCAGCAGCAGTTCCCCGTGGCGACGCGCGTCCACCTGGCTCGACGCGGCGACGACGTCCGTCCCGTCGTGCAGCGCGACGGTGACGGCGGGGGTGGCGGTATCCAGAGCGAGCAAGAGCACGCAAACAGCCTACGGCGCTTCGGGCCGGGCCACGGCCGACCCGGTGCACACCGCGTCTGCTGCTACCGTCACAGCACAGACGTACTTCAAAGGCGTACGTGGGTACGAGAGGTGGGCTCAGAAGGTGGCGAGTAGCAGCTCGGTAGTCGTGGCCGGGCTCACCGCGGCGGCCATCGCCGCAGTAGGTTTCCTCACCTATCAGGCGTCGGCGACCGTCCCCGACGACCTGGGGAAACCGTCCCCCTCCAAGTCCTCGGCACTCCCGAAGTCCAAGGCCCCCGCCGAGCGGGAGAAGGACACCGACGAGGTCCTCCCCGACGACTCGGGCGCCGGCGAACGCGTCGTCTACTCTCTCGACGACGACCGCGTCTGGCTGGTCGGCGCCAACGAGAAGGTCACCCGCACGTTCGAGGTCACCCCCAGCACGGTCGACCCCACCCCCGCCACCTATACGGTCACGTCCCGCTCCGCCGCCGTCACCGGCTCCGACGGCACCCCCATCGAGAACGTCGTCCGCTTCGCCACGGTCGACGGCGTCTCCATCGGCTTCAGCGCGGCGGTCGACGGCTCCACCCCCGAACCGGACCCCGCCACCAAGACGGGCGGCATCCGCGAGTCCCGCAAGGACGGCAAGGCGATGTGGCAGTTCGCGGGCATCGGCACGAAGGTGGTCGTGGTCGAGTAGGGGGTTCGTTGTCGGGTGCGGCTCCGGTGGGGGCTGGTCGCGCAGTTCCCCGCGCCCCTAAAGATTCAGGCCCCTGCGGGCCTGAAAAGTTTGGGGCGCGGCCCCGGCTTTTTTCACGGCCCGCAGGGGCCGTGTCTTTCAGGGGCGCGGGGAACTGCGCGAGAAGCCCCACCGAACCCGCAGCCGCGACACAACCGCGAACACCCCTCCCGGAGCGCTACGCGGCCTTGGGACGCCGCACTTCCACCTTCACCGGAGGTGCAGGCGGCGGCGTGGAAATCACCTTCGCCGCCGCACACGAAGCCAAGAGGTCCCGCATCGACACCCCGCCCGCCCCGGACGGCTTACGTTCCGCTGTCGACATGGACGCCTCCTGGTGCCACCGGCGAACCAAGTTAGGTAGACCTAACCAAGGACTGTTTCCCATGTGACCACGCCAAGGACACCCAACGCAACATCTTGCCGACACCCTGCCGGAAAGACAGCCCGGAAAACGGCTCGGCAAGACGGCTCGGCAAGGCACCCCGCAACGACAGCGGGGCGCTACGCGGACAGCACCCCGAGCTCCACGGCCCCCCACCGTTCCCCCACCCCGGTGACAGTCACCTGGCGCACCTCGTCGGTCGTGTCCCCGACCGCCCGGTGGATGACGACCTGCAACCGGTCGTCCGTGAGCTCCTCGACCTTCCCCTCGCCCCACTCCACCACGATCACCGATTCCGGCAGCGAGACATCGAGATCGAGGTCCTCCATCTCGTCCAGCCCGCCGCCCAGGCGATACGCGTCGACATGGACGAGCGGCGGCCCCTGGACCAGCGACGGATGCACCCGGGCGATGACGAAGGTCGGCGAGGTGACCGCACCCCGCACCCCCAGCCCCTCCCCGAGCCCCCGGGTCAGGGTCGTCTTCCCGGCGCCCAACTCCCCGTTGAGCATGACGAGATCACCCGCCCGCAACAGCTTGGCCAGGCGACGGCCCAGCTCCAGCATCCGGTCGGGAGAGTTCACGGTGATCCGCTCGACCGCCCCGGACTCACCCGGGACGCGCGGTGCTGCTGGCGCTTCCATAACCACTTACGGTAGCCCCCGCCGGGACGGCCCCCGCACGGGTGAGCAGGTCGGCGAGCCGGTCCGTCACCACTTCGGGGTGCTCCAGCATCACCAGATGCCCCGCGTCGGGCACGAGCACCAGCTCCGCGTCCGGCAGCAGATCGGCGATGGCCTCGCTGTGCTCGCTCGGCGTGACGAGGTCCTTGACCCCGGCCAGCACGAGCACCGGCAGCTCGGTGAAGCCCGCGAGCGCCTCGGTCTTGTCGTGCTCGGTGAACGCCGGATAGAACTCGGCGACGACGTCGATCGGCGTGCCCTCGATCATCCGTTCGGCGAACCGCGCGACCGCCGGGTCGACGTCCCGCGACGCGAACGAGTACCGCTTGATGATCCCGGCGAACAGATCGGCGGTCGCCCGCCGCCCCCGCTCCACCAGCGCGGCCTGCTGCCCCAGCGCCTTCAGCACCCCGGGCAGCACCCGCCGTACGGCGTTGACGCCCGCGACCGGCAGCCCGAAGTTGACCTCGCCGAGCCGCCCCGACGACGTACCGACCAGGGCGACGCCGACGACCCGCTCGCGGATCAGCTCCGGGTAGTGCGCGGCCAGCGCCATGACGGTCATCCCGCCCATGGAGTGCCCGACGAGCACGATGGGCCCCTCGGGCACCGCCGCGTCGATGACGGCCTTGAGGTCGCGCCCGAGCTGGTCGATGGTGACCGGCCGCTCGTCCTGCACCTGGGACACCCCGCGCGCGGAGCGGCCGTGGCTGCGCTGGTCCCAGTGCACGGTCCTCACGACACCGCGCAGCGCGGCCCGCTGGAAGTGCCAGGAGTCCTGGTTGAGGCAGTAGCCGTGGCTGAAGACGACGGTGACGGGGGCGGGTGCCTTGCGGCCGAAGAGCCGGCGCCTGCGCGGCGAGAGGCCGGCCTCGGGCTCGACGTCGTCGACCTCGTAGTACAGCTCGGTGCCGTCGTCGGCGTACGCCTTGCCGGGGCTGCCGCGCAGCGCGCCGTACGGGCCGGTGGAGTCGAGCGCGAGGCGGGCCTTCCTGCGCATGCCGCGCCCGACGGTGAGCCGCTCTATGGCGACACCGGCCGCCGCGCCCGCCGCGACCACGCCTATCGCCGCCCCGGCGACCCCGGCTCTGCGCCAGATCCCGTCGCCGGACGCGGCCGAGGCGGCGGCCGCGCTCGCGACGGCCTCCACGGCCTCCGCGCTGCTCTCGCTCACGTCCCGCTCCTCTTCACCGACATGTCCGGTCTCGCTCTCGCTCCGCACACCCGTACGGAGTTACCCGTCTCGTTCGTCTTTCACTTACTCGTGTTCAGGTGCCCGGGATCACATCCTCACGGGCCCCGGTCGGATGTGCCCGCTCACTCACCCGTGTCGTCCGCGTCGTCCGTGTCGACATAGACGCGCGGCACGCGGGTTCCGATGCGCGTCACGATCTCGTACGCGATGGTCCCGGCCGCCTGCGCCCAGTCCTCGGCGGTCGGCTCGCCGCCGTCACCGGCTCCGAACAGCACGACCTCGTCCCCGGCGGCGGGTTCGTCCCCGCCGAGGTCGACGACGAACTGGTCCATGGCGACCCGGCCCGCGACCGTCCGCCACTTGCCGCCGACGAGGACGGGCCCGGTGCCGGAGGCGTGCCGGGGGATGCCGTCCGCGTAGCCGACGGGGACGAGGCCGAGGGTCGTGTCGCCGGGCGTGACGTAGTGGTGCCCGTAGCTGACGCCGTGGCCCCCGGGGACGTGCTTGACCAGCGCGAGCGAGGCGCTGAGCCGCATCACCGGGCGCAGCCCGAGATCGGCCGAGCTGCCCAGCTCCGGGCTGGGCGAGACGCCGTAGAGGGCGATGCCCGTCCGTACGAGGTCGAAGTGCGCGTCCGGGCGGGTGAGTGTGGCCGGCGAGTTGGCGATGTGCCGCACCTCCGGGCGGACTCCCCGCCCCTCGGCGTACGCGACCATCTCGCGGAAGCGGGTGAGCTGGGCCTCGATGGACGGGTGCCCCGGCTCGTCGGCGCACGCGAAGTGCGACCAGAGTCCGGTGACCGTCACCAGCCCCTCGGCCTGCGCGCGCAGCGCCTCGGCGACGAGCTCCGGCCAGTCCTCGGGCTGGCAGCCGTTGCGCCCGAGCCCGGTGTCGGCCTTGAGCTGCACACGCGCGCGTACGCCCACCTCGCGGGCGGCATCGGCGACCTCGCGCAGCGCCCACAGCCCGCTGATCCCGACGTCCAGGCCCGCCTCGACGGCCTCGCGCCAGGGCCCGCCCGGCACCCACAGCCAGCACATCAGCCGCCCCGAAAGCCCCGCCGCGCGCAGCGCCAGCGCCTCCTCGGGCGTGGCCGTCCCGAGCCAGGTCGCCCCCGCCTCGACGGCCGCCCGGGCACACCGCACCGCGCCATGGCCGTACGCGTCCGACTTGACCACGGCCATCAGCTCGGCACCCGACGCCGACGCACGCAACGTCCGCACATTGGCCCGCAGGGCATCCAGATCGATCTCGGCACGGGCCCGCAGGGGCGCGCTCCGCAGAGGTGCTGTCTCACTCATGTCAGCCCCAGTGTCTCAGAGCGAACGACGGCTCGATCGAACGGGCGCAGCCCGGTTCGGACAGGGGCGCGGGGCCCTACGCTCCGTAAGGGGCGGGGGGCCTGGGCCCCGTAAGGGGCGCGGGGAACTGCGCGACAAGCCACGACGCACCAGCAGCCCGCCACGCACAGAACCTCCCGCCCCGAACCCGATTCACCACCCCCACAGCACAATGTCACGTACAGTCACACACGGCGCACGACAGGTCGCGAACGGCACGAAACAACGACACGAAACAACGGCACGACACAGGGGTTGATATGTGCGGAATCGTGGGATACGTCGGCTCGCAGTCCGCCCTCGACGTGGTCCTCGCCGGCCTGAAACGCCTGGAGTACCGGGGCTACGACTCCGCGGGCGTGGCGGTCCTGGCCGACGGCGGCCTGGCCGCCGCGCGAAAGGCCGGGAAGCTGGTCAACCTGGAGAAAGAGCTGGTCGGCCGCCCGCTGCCGACCGGCACCACCGGTATCGGCCACACCCGCTGGGCCACCCACGGCGGCCCCACGGACGCCAACGCCCACCCGCACCTCGACAACGCGGGCCGCGTCGCCGTCGTCCACAACGGCATCATCGAGAACTTCGCCGCGCTGCGCGCCGAACTGGCCGAGCGGGGCCACGTCCTGACCTCCGAGACGGACACCGAGGTCGTCGCCCATCTGCTCGCCGAGGAGTTCTCCTCGTGCGACGACCTCGCGGAGGCGATGCGGCTGGTGTGCCGCCGGCTGGAGGGCGCGTTCACGCTGGTCGCGGTGCACGCGGACGCGCCGGACGTGGTCGTGGGCGCGCGTCGTAACTCCCCCTTGGTCGTCGGTGTCGGAGAGGGCGAGGCCTTCCTCGCCTCCGACGTCGCCGCGTTCATCGCGCACACCCGCTCGGCGATCGAGCTCGGCCAGGACCAGGTGGTCGAACTGCGCCGCGACGGCGTCACGGTGACGACCTTCGACGGCCGCCCCGCCGAGGTCCGCTCGTACCACGTCGACTGGGACGCGTCGGCGGCGGAGAAGGGCGGCTACGACTACTTCATGCTCAAGGAGATCGCCGAGCAGCCCAAGGCGGTCGCGGACACGCTCCTCGGCCGTATCGACGCGGCGGGCTCACTGTCCCTGGACGAGGTCCGGATCTCCGCGTCGGAGCTGCGCGAGCTGAACAAGGTGGTCATCGTCGCGTGCGGTACGGCGTTCCACGCGGGCCTCATCGCCAAGTACGCCATCGAACACTGGACCCGCATCCCCTGCGAGGTGGAGCTGGCCAGCGAGTTCCGCTACCGGGACCCGATCCTGGACTCCCACACCCTGGTCATCGCCATCTCCCAGTCCGGCGAGACCATGGACACGCTGATGGCCCTGCGCCACGCCCGCGAACAGGGCGCCCGCGTCCTGGCCATCTGCAACACCAACGGCTCGACGATCCCCCGCGAGTCCGACGCGGTCCTCTACACCCACGCGGGCCCGGAGGTGGCGGTCGCCTCCACGAAGGCGTTCCTGACACAGCTGGTGGCGTGCTACCTGGTGGCGCTGTACCTCGGGCAGGTACGGGGCACCAAGTGGGGCGACGAGATCCGCGCCGTGATCCGCGACCTCTCCCGTATCTCCCGCGAGGTGGAGCGGGTCCTCGAAACGATGGAGCCGGTACGGGAGTTGGCGCGCACCCTGGCCGACAAGAACACGGTGCTGTTCCTGGGCCGCCACGTGGGCTATCCGGTGGCCCTGGAAGGCGCCCTGAAGCTCAAGGAACTGGCCTACATGCACGCGGAGGGCTTCGCGGCGGGCGAGCTGAAGCACGGCCCGATCGCCCTGATCGAGGAGGACCTCCCGGTGGTGGTCGTGGTCCCCTCCCCGGCGGGCCGCTCCCTCCTCCACGACAAGATCGTCTCCAACATCCAGGAGATCCGCGCGCGGGGTGCCCGCACGATCGTCATCGCGGAGGAGGGCGACGAGGCGGTCGTCCCGTACGCCGACCACCTGATCCGCATCCCCGCCACCCCCACCCTCCTCCAACCCTTGGTCGCCACGGTCCCCCTCCAGGTCTTCGCCTGCGAACTGGCCACGGCCCGGGGCAACGAGGTGGACCAGCCGCGGAACCTGGCGAAGTCGGTGACGGTGGAGTGAGGGGAGAAGTGTGGAGAGGAGTGAGGACGGGAGAGCGGGGCGGGACGGCCTCGGGCTGCGGCCGCGGCCGCGGCCGCCGAGGCTAGGGTGCGGATCATGCCCATCATCGGAGTCGGCATCGACGTCGCCGAGATCGACCGTTTCCGCGCCTCGCTGGAGCGCACGCCCAGCATGGCCGAACGCCTCTTCCTGCCCAGCGAACTCCTGCTCCCCAGCGGGGAACGCCGGGGCATCGCCTCCCTCGCGGCCCGCTTCGCCGCGAAGGAGGCCCTCGCGAAGGCCCTCGGCGCCCCCAGCGGCCTCCGCTGGACCGACGCCGAGGTCTACGTCGAAGCCTCCGGCCAGCCCCGCCTCCGAGTAACCGGCACGGTCGCCTCCCGCGCCTCCGAACTCGGCGTCCAGTCCTGGCACATCTCCCTGAGCCACGACGCGGGGGTGGCCTCGGCGGTGGTGATCGCGGAGGGGTGAGGGGGCGCCTTGTAGCTCGGGGGTACGCATAGGAGGACCGGGGCGCGTCACAGCTCGGGGGTACGCGTAACAGGGCGACCGCGGGCCGTACGTGGCTGATCGCGCAGTTCCCCGCGCCCCTAACGGTGGCACGCGTGCCACCGCTCCCCCATCCCCAACCCCATCCCTAACTGCGGGCACACACCGCCCCGCACCGCTTCCCTCCCCACCCCCAACCTCAACCCATCTGCGGGCAATCGTGCCGCTGGGGCGGCACGGGTGGGCGCAGGCGGCGCCTCGTGACCGCCGAGCAGCGGACCCCACCCTCGCCCAGCCACAGCAGCGGACACCCAACACCCCCGCCCAGCCACAGCCAATCGCCCCACCCCGCCGCACACACCCCCCACCACAAGGCAGACTCACCCCATGCGCTCAGCCCACCGCGTTGAAACCGTCCGCTCAGCCGAACGCACCCTCATGGCCCGCCTCCCCGACGGCGCCCTGATGCAACGCGCCGCCGCAGGCCTCGCCGCGGCCTGCGCCGACACCCTCCCCCGCCGCGTCTACGGCAGCCGCGTCGTCCTCCTCACCGGCAGCGGGGACAACGGCGGCGACACCCTCTACGCCGGCGCCCGCCTGGCAAGGCGCGGCGCGGGCGTGACCGCGGTCCTCCTCACCCCCGACCGCACCCACCCCGAGGCCCTGAAGGCCCTCCTCCGAGCAGGCGGCACCACCACCACAGCCACCGCCCCCACCACCGCCGCCCTCCTCCACCGCGCCGACCTCGTCCTGGACGGCATCGTCGGCATCGGCGGCAGCGGCGGCCTCCGCCCCGAAGCCGCCCACCTCGCCGACCTCCTCGCCACCTCCCCCGCCACGGTCATCGCCGTGGACCTCCCGAGCGGCATCGAACCGGACACCGGCGAGGTGCACGGCGCAGCCGTCCGCGCCGACCTCACCGTCACCTTCGGCACCCACAAACCGGGCCTCCTCGTCGACCCGGCCCGCGAGTACGCCGGCTCGGTCCGCCTGATCGACATCGGCCTGGCGGACACCCTCCCGCCCACCCCGGCCCTGGAAGCCCTCCAGCACGCCGACGTGGCCGCCCGCCTCCCCCACCCCTCCCCCGAGAGCGACAAGTACCGCCGGGGAGTCGTCGGGATCGCGGCGGGCTCCACCCGCTACCCGGGCGCGGCCGTCCTCGCGGTCGCGGGCGCCCTGCGCGGCGGAGCGGGCGCCGTCCGCTACGTGGGCGCGGCCACCGACGCGGTCCTGGCCCGCTTCCCGGAGACCCTGGTCTCGAACACGGGCCCGAAGAAGGCTGGAAGGGTCCAGGCCTGGGTCGCGGGCCCCGGAGCGGGCGACGACCCGGCCCCCGTCGCCGAGGCCCTCGCCACCGACGTCCCCGTCCTCCTGGACGCCGACGGCCTCCGCCTCGCCGACCGCGAGACGGTACGCACCCGCACGGCCCCGACCCTGCTGACCCCGCACGCGGGCGAGGCGGCGGCCCTCCTCGGTATCTCCCGCGAGGAGGTGGAAGCGGCCCGCCTCACCGCCGTACGCGACCTGGCCCGCGCCTACGACGCGACGGTCCTCCTCAAGGGCTCCACCACCCTGATCGCCACCCCGGACCCCGACGCCCCGGTCCGTGTCAACGCCACCGGCACCCCCTGGCTGGCGACGGCCGGCAGCGGCGACGTCCTCTCGGGCCTGGCGGGCTCACTCCTGGCGGCCGGCCTCTCCCCCCTGGACGCGGCGAGCGTGGCGGCGTACGTCCACGGCCTGGCGGGCCGCTACGCCGCCGACGGTGCCCCGGCGGGCGCCCACGACGTGGCGGAGGCGATCCCGTCGGCCTGGCGGGACATCACCACCTGACGCCCACCCCGCACAGGTCCCCCTCCCGCCCCACGAGACTCACCCCCTCCTCAATCCCCCTCCTCGATCCGGTCGATCGCCTCCCGCACCATCCCCAGATACTCGACCTCCTCGCACCGGGGCTTACTCCCCATCCGGTACATGTCAATCGCATCGTGGAGATGCTCACCGAGATCCTCGTCCGGCAGATCCGCCGAGAGTTCGCTGCACACCCGCGCGGCCAGCTCCCCGTCACCGCGCGTAGATCCACCCCGTACGACATCGCGTAAGCGCGCACGCATCGTGAAACCCATCAGAAGTCCCCCAATTCCCCCTGGTCCGCCGGGAGGCGGCTCCCTCCCGACCGCCCGGACGCTAGTCCTCCCCTCACCCGAGGTCCATACCTTCGTCACAGTTCACGCACAGTGAAGGACGAACCGTCTACTCTGCCCACGGCGTTCCCCCCGGCGTTCCCCCCGGCACGCCCCCGGCGTGACGGAGCCCACCGGCCCCCGCCCCACCACCCCGTTCAAACTCCGTTAACAATGGACTGTGATCTCACCGGTCTCCTCGTTGCCGCGGAGCGCCCACCGGCCCAGGCCGGAGGCGACTCCCTACGTCGACCTCACCCGTGCCGAGTGGAGCGCGCTGCGCGAAAAGACGCCGCTCCCGCTGAACGCCGAGGAGGTCGAGAAGCTGCGCGGTCTGGGCGATGTCATCGACCTCGACGAGGTACGGGACATCTACCTCCCGCTGTCCAGACTCCTCAACCTGTACGTCGGCGCCACCGACGGCCTGCGCGGCGCCCTGAACACCTTCCTGGGCGAACAGGGCTCCCAGTCCGGCACCCCGTTCGTCATAGGTGTCGCCGGCTCCGTGGCCGTCGGCAAGTCGACCGTCGCCCGCCTCCTCCAGGCGCTCCTGGCCCGCTGGCCCGAGCACCCGCGCGTGGAACTGGTCACCACCGACGGCTTCCTGCTCCCCATGAAGGACCTCCAGGAACGCGGCCTGGTCTCCCGCAAGGGCTTCCCCGAGTCGTACGACCGCCGGGCCCTGACCCGTTTCGTCGCCGACATCAAGGCAGGCAAGGACGAGGTGACGGCCCCGGTCTACTCCCACCTCATCTACGACATCGTCCCCGACCAGCGGCTGACGGTCCGCCGCCCCGACATCCTCATCGTCGAGGGCCTCAACGTCCTGCAGCCCGCCCTCCCCGGCAGCGACGGCCGCACCCGCGTCGGTCTCGCCGACTACTTCGACTTCAGCGTGTACGTCGACGCCGGCGCCGACGACATCGAGCGCTGGTACCTCAACCGCTTCAAGAAGCTCCGTCAGACCGCCTTCCAGAAGCCCGACTCGTACTTCCGCAAGTACACCCAGGTCTCCGAGGACGAGGCCGTCGACTACGCCCGCACCCTCTGGCGCACCATCAACAAGCCCAACCTGGTCGAGAACATCGCCCCCACCCGGGGCCGCGCCACCCTCATCATCCGCAAGGGCCCCGACCACAAGGTGCGCCGCCTCAGCCTGCGCAAGCTGTAGCCCCTTCACCGGGCCCGGCTACCCTGCGGGCATGCTGCATCTGCGCCTGATCACCCCGGCCGACCGGACCGACGAAGTGGTGCGCCTGATCGAGGGCACGGTCGGGTGCGTCCACCTCGTCGTCCTCCCGGGTGCCGCCCGCAACCCCGCCGGAGACGTCGTCATGTGCGACGTGGCACGCGAGGCGGGCGACGAACTGATCGGCGCCCTCCGGGCGTTGGACCTCGACCGAACCGGCTCCATCGCCGTCGAGAACATCGACCTGTCGCTCTCCGAGCGCGCCGACAAGGCCGAGAAGGACGCGCCGGGCGAGGCCGCCGACGCGGTCCTCTGGGAGCATCTGACGGACGCGACCCACGAGGAGTCGACGCTCTCCGTCACCTACGTCGCCTTCATCACCCTCGCCACGATGATCGCGGCCTGCGGCGTGGTCCTCGACAACGCG
Source organism: Streptomyces sp. NPDC001868 (assembly GCF_040297125.1). Taxonomy (NCBI): domain Bacteria; kingdom Bacillati; phylum Actinomycetota; class Actinomycetes; order Kitasatosporales; family Streptomycetaceae; genus Streptomyces; species Streptomyces sp. NPDC001868. Next base: position 301,451 of record NZ_JBEOYO010000003.1, read on the forward strand.
GTCCTGATCGTCGGCGCGATGGCCGTCGGCCCCGAGTTCGGCCCCCTGGCCGGCATCAGCACGTCCATCGTCCAACGCCACCCGCGCCTCGCCCTGCGCTCCCTGATCGCCCTCCTCGTGGGCTTCGCGGCGGCCATGGCGGCGACGGTCGCCTTCAGCCTCTTCATGGACGCGCTCGGCTACTTCACCGAGGCCAAGCTGGAGGCCGACCGCCCCAACACCGCCTTCGTCTACGCCCCCGACGCCTTCTCCTTCATCGTGGCGGTCCTCGCGGGCGTCGCGGGCACCCTCTCCCTGACCTCGGCCAAGTCAGGAGCCCTCGTGGGCGTGGCCATCTCCGTCACCACGGTCCCGGCCGCCGCGAACGCGGCGGTGGCCCTGGCCTACGGCGACACGAAACAGACGGTGGGCTCCACGGAGCAACTGCTCCTGAACCTCCTGGGCATCATCCTGGCGGGCACCCTCACCCTGCTCCTCCAGAAGTGGCTGTGGGCGAAGACCCGTTGACCGCGCCCCTGAAGGCAGGGGCGCTGGGAACCGCGCGACAAGCCACGACGATCCCGCGGCCCGCACCACACAGAACCCCACGCCCCTACCCGGAACGCACCCCAGACCTACCCGAGCGCGGACTTCACCGCATCAGCAAGCCGCCCGGCCACCGACCGCGCCTGCTCGATGTCCGCCGCCTCCACCATCACCCGAACCAACGGCTCGGTCCCGGACGGCCGCAACAACACCCGCCCCGTAGACCCCAACTCCCCCTCGGCCTCAGCCACCGCCGCAGCCAACTCCACAGACGTCCCCACCCGCGACCGATCCACATCCGGCACATTGATGAGCACCTGAGGCAACCGCTCCATCACCCCGGCGAGATCCCGCAACGTACGCCCGCTCTGCGCGACCCGGGCCGCCAGCAGCAACCCCGTCAGCGTGCCGTCACCCGTCGTCGCGTGGTCGGAGATGATCACATGCCCGGACTGCTCGCCCCCGAGGGCGTACCCGTGCTCCTTCATCTCCTCCAGCACATACCGGTCCCCCACCGCGGTCTGCACCAGCCGCAGCCCCTCCCGCTCCAGCGCCAGCTTGAAGCCGAGGTTGGACATCACGGTCGCGACCACGGTCTCCGAGCGAAGCTCCCCCCGCTCCCGCATGGCCAGCGCGAGCACCGCGAGGATCTGGTCCCCGTCGATCTCGTCGCCCTCGTGGTCCACGGCGAGGCACCGGTCCGCGTCCCCGTCGTGCGCGATACCGAGGTGCGCCCCGTGCTCGACGACGGCGGCCCGCAGCTTCCCGAGGTGCGTCGACCCGCACCCGTCGTTGATGTTGAGCCCGTCCGGCTCGGCCCCGATGGTGACGATCTCGGCACCGGCCCGGGTGAACACCTCCGGCGAGACCCCGGCGGCGGCGCCGTGCGCCTCGTCGAGGACGACCTTGAGGCCGTCGAGCCGGTTGGGCAGGACGGCGAGGAGATGGGCGATGTACCGCTCGAAGCCCTCGTCGTACGACCGGATACGCCCGACCCCCGCGCCCGTCGGCCGGTCCCAGGGCGCGCCGGTGCGGTGCTCCTCGTACACGCCCTCGATCCGGTCCTCCAGGTCGTCGGCGAGCTTGTGGCCGCCGCGGGCGAAGAACTTGATGCCGTTGTCGGGCATGGCATTGTGGCTGGCGGAGAGCATCACGCCGAGGTCGGCGCCCAGCTCGCCGGTGAGGAACGCCACCGCGGGGGTGGGCAGCACACCGACGCGCAGCACGTCGACGCCCGCGCTGGCGAGGCCGGCCACGACGGCCGCCTCCAGGAACTCTCCGGACGCCCGCGGATCCCGTCCGACCACCGCCACCGGCTTGTGGCCCTCGAACGTGCCCGCCTCGGCGAGTACATGTGCCGCCGCGACGGAGAGTCCGAGCGCGAGCTCGGCCGTCAGATCCGCGTTGGCGACACCGCGCACGCCGTCCGTGCCGAAGAGTCGTCCCACTGTGGTGTCCTCCGATGTTGCTGAGAATGTGCGGCTCGCACCTGATGGTCCCGATGGTCCCCTACCGGGCGGTCCCGCACGGGGTGTCACCGAGTGTCCCGGCTGTCCCCGGACCAAGTACATCCCCTGAGACTGTCCTCCCCCTTTCGGGGTTGTATCGACAGTCCCTGGATAAGCCTGCGATAAACAACTGACCCTGCTACGCAAACCGCCCCGGCGGCACGGTACGTGCCACCGGGGCGAAGCGCGCGATACGGCGCGAGCGCGATTTAGCGCTTGCTGTACTGCGGAGCCTTGCGGGCCTTCTTCAGACCGGCCTTCTTGCGCTCGACCGCACGGTCGTCGCGGCGGAGGAAGCCGGCCTTCTTGAGGGCGCCACGGTTGTTGTCGACGTCGGCCTCGTTCAGCGCGCGGGCGACACCGAGACGGAGCGCACCGGCCTGACCGGAGACACCGCCACCGGAGATACGGGCGATGACGTCGTAGCGACCTTCGAGCTCAAGAACCTTGAACGGCTCGTTGACCTCCTGCTGGTGCACCTTGTTCGGGAAGTAGTCCTCGAGCGTACGCCCGTTGATCTTCCACTTGCCGGAGCCCGGGACGATCCGGACGCGGGCGATGGCGTTCTTGCGACGGCCCAGGCCGGCGGCCGGCTGCGGGTCGCCGAAGCGGCCGGCGAGGGACTCCGAGGTGTACTCGCCCTCGACGGGCACCTCGGACTCGGTGGTGTAGCTGTCGATGTCGACAAGCTCAGTCTCGGTCTCTTCGACCGGCTGCTCAACGGTGGTCTCGGCCACGATTCTCCTCAGATTCTTTTCTGTCTTAGGGGGTGTGGCCGGAACTACTGCGCGACCTGGGTGATCTCGAACGGCACCGGCTGCTGCGCAGCGTGCGGGTGCTGGTCGCCCGAGTAGACCTTCAGCTTCGAGAGCATCTGACGGCCCAGGGTGTTCTTGGGGATCATGCCCTTGATGGCCTTCTCGACGGCCTTCTCGGGGTTCTTCGCCAGCAGCTCGTCGTAACGGACGGAGCGCAGACCACCCGGGTAGCCGGAGTGGCGGTACGCCAGCTTCTGAGTCTTCTTGTTGCCGGACAGGTGAACCTTGTCGGCGTTGATGATGATGACGAAGTCGCCCATGTCCATGTGCGGGGCATAGGTCGGCTTGTGCTTGCCACGGAGGAGGTTCGCGGCAGTGGTAGCCAGACGGCCCAGGACGATGTCCTGAGCGTCAATGACATGCCACTGGCGAGTCACATCGCCGGGCTTGGGGCTGTACGTACGCACTTCGCAGCCTTCTTCTTCAGTGGATGGGTCTGACACATGGCATCACTGAAGCGATCGTGCAGCTGGGGACGACAGTGCCGGGGACGCTGCCCGTATGCCGCCCACTGGTAACTGCTCCAGGGAACCTACGCAGGGGCCTCTCGCGTGAGAACGACCAAGCCCATACGCATAACAAACTGCAAGGCTACCCGCGCCGCCCCGGACGGGTCAAAACGGGTCCGCGACCGCAGGTGGTTCGTGGTCGCTCACGCGGGGAACCGCGCGACGAGCCCCACCCACCCGCAGCCGCCCGCCGGACCCCCCGCCCCCCGATCTCGATCGTCCCGACCACCCACAGTTGGCCGTATTTGCGCCCACCCCTCAGGTCACGCTAGGGGCTCAAGTCCCCGCGGAGACCAACCAGCACGCCCCCGCACCCGTCTAAACTTCGGCCCATGAGCTTTGGGCAGGGGGGGTCCCAGTGGAGCCCCGGGGGGTCTCGCAACCCGTGGGACGATCAGTGGGGTTCCACCAACAACAACCAGACCCCGGACTGGGGAGCACTCGCCGACCAGTCCGCATCACGCATCAAACGCCGCAGACTTCTGATGATCGTCGGCGGCGCCCTCGCGACGGTCGGGATAGGCGTGGCCGTCGCCGTGGCAGTCGTCAACGCCGATGGCGGCAGCACCACGGCGAACGGCCCGAACAACCCGCCGGTCACCGCGGACATCCCGAGCGCCAGCGCCAAGACGGACCCGTCGTTCGCGCCGACCTCGGCCCCGCCGCCGCTGGACCCGAAGGAGTTCATCTCCAGCTCGGGCAAGGACAAGGCGCCGATCAGCCCGGACATCCTGTTCCCGGGCTCCCAGTTGACCAAGCGCGAGAACGTGGTCTACCGCAAGGGCGCCACGGCCTCGACCAAGGACTGCGCCTCGGCCGTCCAGGGCGCCCTCGGCAAGCTGCTGACCAGCAACGGCTGCACCCGCTTCATGCGCGTGACCTACTTCCGGGACAAGGTCGCGGTCACGGTCGGCGTCGCCCTGTTCGACACCGAGGCCAAGGCGACCAAGGTCAAGAAGGACTGGGACAAGCAGAGCACCATCGTCTCCCTCTCCGGCAAGGGCGTCCCCGTCTTCTGCCGGACGACGGTGTGCCGTACGACCGCCAACTCCTACGGCCGCTACGCCCACTTCACCCTGTCCGGCTTCACCGACGGCAAGGACGTCACGGAGAAGGACACCGCCGTCTTCACGGCCGGTGACGACCTCAGCGGGTCCACGTACGAGCAGATCCGCCGACGGGGCGAGACCCAGGCCGCCGCCGCGGCCAACGGACAGTAGCCCGCACCCCCCTCTGCCCGCCCGGGGTCAGCAGCAGCCGGCCCCGGGTGCCCCCGGCAGCGTCCGCCGGTTCCGCGCCTCCCTGTTCCGCGCGGCCAGCAGCTCGTCCGCCGGGTACCCGACCTCCTCCAGGGTCAGCCCGTGCGGCCGTACGACATGTACGGCGGAGTCCCGCACCCCGGCGGCCAGCACCTTCCCGGGCCACTCGGCCCCCCGGTGCCCGTCCCCCACGAACAGCAGCGCCCCGATCAGCGACCGCACCATGTTGTGGCAGAACGCGTCGGCCCGCACGGTCGCGGTGATGATCCCGTCGTCCCCCCGCACCAGGCTCAGCTCCTGCAGCGTACGGATGGTGGTCGCCCCCTCCCGCCGCTTGCAGTAGGCCGCGAAGTCGTGCTCCCCCAGCAACCGCCGCGCCGCCTCGTTCATGGCTTCCACGTCGAGCGGCCAGTCGTGCCACAGCACGTGGTTGCGCAGCAACGGATCGACACCGCCGGGGTTGTCGGTGACGCGATACGCGTAACGCCGCCAGACGGCCGAGAACCGGGCGTTGAAGCCATCGGGCGCCTCTCGCAGGGCCCAGACCCGTACGTCCCTGGAGAGCCGCCCCGCGAGCCGTTTGAGCAGCTTCCCGTGGTGCTCGTCCCAGAGCTCCCGCGGCAGATCGACATGCGCCACCTGCCCCCGCGCGTGCACCCCCGCGTCGGTCCGCCCCGCCACGGTCAGCTCGTACGTCTCCTTCGACCGCGTCACGGTCCGCAGAGCGTCCTCGATCTCCCCCTGCACCGTCCGCCGCCCCCCGGCCTGCTTGGCCCACCCGGAGAACGCACTCCCGTCGTACGACAGATCCAACCGCACACGAACACGGCCGACCTGCACTTCGTCACTCACCCCTGGATCCTCTCAGGTACAGAAAAAGCGGGCCCGCTCCTCCAGGGAGCAGGCCCGCTCAAACACGCCCGTCTTAAGGGGCGCGGGGAACTGCGCGACCAGCCACGACGAACCCGCGGCCGCCAACGCACCGTCCCCCGCAGAACGCTTACGCGTCCTTGGACTCCTCGGCAGCCTCGTCGTCAGCCTTGGTGGTGTCCACCTTGGCCTCAGCGGCAGGCGCCTCCACGTCCTTGGCGGCACGCTTGGTGGCGGCCTCGGCCTCACCCGTGGCCTGCTGCGCGACCGTCAGCGCCTCGACCAGCTCGATGACAGCCATGGGCGCGTTGTCGCCACGACGGTTACCGATCTTGGTGATACGGGTGTAGCCACCCGGACGGTTCTCGTACCGCGGGCCGATCTCGGTGAAGAGCGTGTGCACGACGCTCTTGTCCGTGATGACCTGGAGCACCTGACGGCGGTTGTGAAGGTCGCCCTTCTTCGCCTTGGTGACCAGACGCTCGGCGTACGGCCGCAGACGGCGGGCCTTCGCCTCGGTGGTGGTGATGCGACCGTGCTCGAAGAGGCTCTTCGCGAGGTTCGCGAGCAGCAGCTTCTCGTGCGCGGCACTGCCGCCCAGACGGGCACCCTTGGTGGGCTTCGGCATGGTGTCTCTCCTAGGTGTCTGCCCCGGCCGTATCAGGTACCGGGGTCAGTATCCGAGCAGGCGGTCGCCTGTCGGAGATCCGGGGCGCCCTTTTCAAAGCGCCCCGGAGGGTCCGCGCCCCGTCAGGGGCGCGGGGAACTGCGCGACCAGCCACAGACCGGCCCGCAGCCAAGAACCCGCAGTCGAACCCGAGCTCTTAGTACTGCTCGGTCTCGACGAAGCCCGCATCCGCGTCGTCGTCGGCACCAAACGCGTCGGCCGCAGCGGTCGGGTCGAATCCGGGCGGGCTGTCCTTCAGGGCCAGGCCCATGCCGGCCAGCTTCGCCTTGACCTCGTCGATCGACTTCGCACCGAAGTTACGGATGTCGAGCAGGTCCGCCTCGGAGCGAGCGACGAGCTCACCCACGGAGTGGATGCCCTCACGCTTGAGGCAGTTGTACGACCGAACGGTGAGCTCCAGCTCCTCGATCGGCAGCGCCAGATCGGCGGCGAGGGCGGCGTCCGTGGGGGACGGGCCCATGTCGATGCCCTCGGCGTCGATGTTCAGCTCACGCGCGAGACCGAACAGCTCGACCAGGGTCTTACCGGCCGACGCCATCGCGTCACGCGGACGCATGGCCTGCTTGGTCTCGACGTCGACGATCAGCTTGTCGAAGTCGGTGCGCTGCTCGACACGGGTCGCCTCGACCTTGTACGTGACCTTGAGAACCGGCGAGTAGATCGAGTCGACCGGGATACGGCCGATCTCCTGGCCCACCTGCTTGTTCTGCACGGCGGAGACATAACCGCGGCCACGCTCGACCGTCAGCTCCATCTCCAGCTTGCCCTTGCCGTTCAGCGTGGCCAGGACCAGGTCGGGGTTGTGGACCTCGACACCGGCCGGGGGCGCGATGTCGGCGGCGGTGACCAGACCCGGACCCTGCTTGCGCAGGTACATCACGACCGGCTCGTCGTGCTCCGAGGAGACGACCAACTGCTTGATGTTGAGGATCAGGTCGGTGACGTCCTCCTTGACGCCCGGCACGGTGGTGAACTCGTGCAGGACACCGTCGATCCGGATGCTGGTGACAGCCGCACCGGGGATCGACGACAGGAGCGTACGACGCAGGGAGTTGCCGAGGGTGTAACCGAAGCCCGGCTCCAGCGGCTCGATCACGAACCGGGAGCGGAACTCGTCGACGACCTCTTCGGTCAACGAGGGACGCTGAGCGATCAGCATGTGGTGATCCTTCTGTCAGGGGCGCCCGCTATTTGACGCCCTGAGGTGTAACAAGGGTACGGGCGATATGGCCCCGAAGAGCCATACCGCCCGAAAACCTCAGACCAAGCGGCCTGCGTCGACGATCTGTGGAAGATCAGACGCGGCGGCGCTTGGGCGGACGGCAGCCGTTGTGCGGGGTGGGCGTGACGTCCTGGATGGAGCCGACCTCGAGACCGGTCGCCTGAAGCGAACGGATGGCCGTCTCACGACCCGAGCCCGGGCCCTTGACGAACACGTCGACCTTGCGCATGCCGTGCTCCTGCGCACGACGGGCAGCCGACTCGGCGGCCATCTGCGCGGCGAACGGCGTGGACTTGCGGGAGCCCTTGAAGCCGACGTGGCCGGCGGAGGCCCAGGAGATCACGTTGCCCGAGGGGTCCGTGATCGAGACGATCGTGTTGTTGAACGTGCTCTTGATGTGCGCGTGACCGTGAGCGACGTTCTTCTTTTCCTTGCGGCGCACCTTCTTGGCAGCGCCCTGACGACCCTTGGGGGGCATCTACAAACTCCTACGGGGAGGTGGTCGGTCCTACAGCGAAGACCGCTGATGAAGCGTTGTCCGCTGAGGACTACTTCTTGCCCGGCTTCTTCTTACCGGCGATGGCGCGACGCGGGCCCTTGCGGGTGCGGGCGTTCGTGCTGGTGCGCTGACCGCGGACGGGCAGACCACGACGGTGACGGAGACCCTGGTAGCAGCCGATCTCCACCTTGCGGCGGATGTCGGCCTGGACCTCACGACGGAGGTCACCCTCGGTCTTGATGTTGTTGTCCACGTACTCGCGGATCGCGACGAGCTGCTCCTCGGAGAGGTCGCGGACGCGGGTGTCAGGGTTGACGCCGGTCGCTGCCAGCGTCTCCTGGGAGAGGGTCCGGCCGATGCCGAACACATAGGTGAGGGCGACCTCCACGCGCTTGTCGCGCGGGATGTCAACACCGGAAACGCGTGCCATTCAATGGCTCCTGGTGATTGTCGGAGGTCTTCCGCAGAACCGGCTCCCGGCCGCCGTACCAGGTACGAACCAGGTCCCCGGCCTCCGAGCCGGGGGTATCAGGCGCCTTCAGGCACCTGGATCCTGCGTATGAACATATTCAGCTTGCGTCGCGCGAATCTCTGCGAAAAGGGCAGAGGGATCGGTCGTGCGTCAGCCCTGGCGCTGCTTGTGGCGCGGGTTCTCGCAGATGACCATGACCCGACCGTGACGGCGGATCACCCTGCACTTGTCGCAGATCTTCTTGACGCTCGGCTTGACCTTCATGGGATCGAGGTTCTCCGAGTCAGAGGGATCTACTTGTAGCGGTAGACGATCCGGCCACGGGTCAGGTCGTACGGAGACAACTCCACCACGACCCGGTCGTCAGGGAGGATACGGATGTAGTGCATACGCATCTTGCCGCTGATGTGTGCCAGGACCTGGTGGCCGTTCTGGAGCTCGACCTTGAACATGGCGTTCGGAAGAGACTCGACGACAGTGCCCTCGATCTCGATGGCACCTTGCTTCTTGGCCACGCTTCGCCCTTCGAATCGACTACCTTGATCGACTCGGCGTAACCGAATGAAGACATACGGAAACACGAGAGCCGACGAGTCAGTCTACGTCAGGCCCCCGAGAAACACGAATTCGGGTAAGACTGCCCACCGCAGAAGATCATTACTCCGGGCTGCCGCGGCGCACCTCGATGGGCCGCAGGCCCGGAAGGGGCGCGGGGCCGTATCGACGGGCGGCTCCGCCGCGTGGGCGCGAGAAGCCCCACCGGCCCCGCACCCGGCGACGAGAACTCAGCCCACCGGGTCAGGAGCCGCGGTAATCCCGAACTCCGCGAGCTTCGCCCGACCCCCGTCCGGCGAGGTCAGCACCAGCGGCCCCGCCTCGGTCAACGCCACCGAATGCTCCCAGTGCGAGGACCACGTCCCGTCCGTGCTCACCACGGTCCAGTCGTCGGCCAGCACCTTCGTCTTCGGCGTACCCAGCGCCACCATCGGCTCGATCGCGAGGCAGAACCCGGGGACCAGCTTCGGCCCCTTGCCCCGGCGCCGCTCGACGTAGTTCAGCAGATGCGGGTCCATGTGCATCTCGGTCCCGATGCCGTGGCCGCCGTAGTCCTCGACGATCCCGTACTTACCGCCGCCCGGCTTCGGCTGCCGGCGGATGTACGTCTCGATGGCCCGGGAGACGTCCACGAGCCGGTTGCCCACCTTCATCGCGGCGATCCCGGCCCACATGGACTCCTCGGTCACCCGCGACAGCTCGATCAGCTCCGGGGCGTGACCGGACCCCACGAACGCGGTGTAGGCCGCGTCACCGTGCCAGCCGTCGACGATCGCGCCGCAGTCGATGGAGATGATGTCGCCGTCCTTCAGGACGACCTCGTCACTCGGGATCCCATGCACCACGACCTCGTTCACCGACGTGCAGATCGTCGCCGGGAACCCGCCGTACCCGAGGAAGTTCGACTTGGCCCCGTGCTCCGCGAGCACCTTGCGGGCCACCTCGTCGAGATCCTTCGTGGAGGCGCCCGGCACGGCGGCCTCCCGAGTGGCCGCGTGGATGGCGGCGACGACCAGCCCCGCCTCGCGCATCTTGGCGATCTGCTCGGGGCTCTTGATCTGCACCATGGGGGCCTGCGCTCTCCGTCTTCCGTGACTGTGAACTCTGGGATCTGCCTACACAACAGTACGGCCGCGGCGCCCCTCACGGGCACCGCGGCCTACGTACTGGCTGACGGCCTACTTGCCGTCGTCCTCGCGCTTGAGCGCCTCCATGGCGCGCTGGGTGACTTCCTCCACCGGGCCGAGGGCCGAGATCGTCACCACGAGGCCCTGGGCCTTGTAGTAGTCGATGATCGGCTCGGTCTGGGTGTGGTAGACCTCCAGGCGCTTGCGGACGGTCTCCTCGGAGTCGTCGTCGCGCTGGTACAGCTCGCCGCCGCAGGCGTCGCAGACACCTTCCTGCTTCGGCTTCTTGTACGTGACGTGGAAGACGTGGGCGGAGTCGTTCCGGCAGATGCGCCGGCCGGCGATCCGCTTGACGACCTCCTCCTCGGGGACCTCCAGGTCCAGCACCGCGTCCAGGTTCATGGACTCGTCCTGGAGCGTCACGTCCAGCGCCTCGGCCTGCGAGACGTTGCGCGGGAAGCCGTCGAGCAGGAAGCCGTGCTCGGCGTCCGGCTGCTCCATGCGGTCCTTGGCCATCGCGATGGTGACCTCGTCCGGCACCAGCTCGCCCTTGTCCATGTAGGACTTCGCGAGTTTGCCGAGCTCCGTCTGCTTGCTGATGTTGGCCCGGAACAGGTCGCCCGTGGAGATGTGCGGGATCGACAGGTTCTGGGCGAGGAACGCGGCCTGCGTTCCCTTACCGGCACCCGGCGGCCCGACGAGGACGATACGCATCAGCGGAGGAACCCTTCGTAATTGCGCTGCTGGAGCTGGCTCTCGATCTGCTTCACCGTCTCCAGTCCCACACCCACGATGATCAGGATGCTGGTACCGCCGAACGGGAAGTTCTGGTTCGCCCCGAGGGGCGCCAACGCCATTGTCGGTACGAGAGCGATCAGGCCCAGATACAGCGAACCCGGCCAGGTGATCCGGTTGAGTACGTAGCTCAGGTACTCAGCGGTCGGTCGGCCAGCCCGGATGCCCGGGATGAAGCCACCATACTTCTTCATGTTGTCCGCGACTTCCTCGGGGTTGAACGAGATGGCCACGTAGAAGAAGGCGAAGAAGATGATGAGGAAGAAGTAGATCGTGATATGCGCCGGCGCGGCGGTGTCCGCGAGATTCTTCGTTACCCAAGTCGCCCAACCGGCTGTCGAGTTGGAGAACTGGACGATCAGCGCCGGGATGTAGAGCAGCGACGAGGCGAAGATCACAGGGATGATGCCCGCCTGGTTGACCTTCAGCGGAATGTACGTGGAGGTTCCGCCGTAGGACCGGCGGCCGATCATGCGCTTCGCGTACTGGACCGGAATGCGTCGCTGCGCCTGCTCGACGAAGACCACCAGCGCGACCATGACCAGACCGACGGCGATGACGATGGCGAACTCGATCCAGCCGCCCGCCAGGTCGCCCTGCTCCTTGATGGCCCACAGCGCGGACGGGAAGGTCGCGGCGATCGAGATGAACATCAGGATCGACATGCCGTTGCCGATACCGCGGTCGGTGACGAGCTCACCGAGCCACATGACGACGGCCGTACCGGCGGTCATGGTGATGACCATGACCATGGTGGTGAAGATGGACTTGTCAGGGACGATCTGGCCGCCCTGTGCGCAGGTGCTGAACAGCGAGCCGCTGCGGGCGGTGGCCACGAGGCCGGTGCCCTGGAGGACGGCCAAGGCGACCGTCAGGTAACGCGTGTACTGAGTGATTTTCGCCGTACCGGCCTGCCCCTCCTTCTTCAGGGCTTCCAGACGCGGGATCACCACGGTCAGCAGCTGCAGAATGATGCTCGCCGTGATGTACGGCATGATGCCGAGCGCGAAGATCGTGATCTGCAGCAGCGCGCCACCGCTGAACATGTTGACCAGACCGAAGAGACCCGAGTTGGTCTGGGCCTGGTCGATGCAGAACTGGACGGCGGAGTAGTCGACACCCGGGATCGGAATGTGCGTGCCGATCCGATAGATCACGATGATGCCGAGCGTGAAGAGCAGCTTCTTGCGCAGGTCGGGCGTCTTGAACGCCCGGGCGAACGCGGTGAGCACGGTGCCTCCTGCGACCCCCGCGCTACTGCGTCAAGGGTGACGGTTTTGAGATTCTGATGAGGACGACTTACGTAACGTTTAACTGCCGCGTCGAGTGCCCCGTGTGGGGTCCCCTGTGAAAACGGACAGTGCAGGCCACCTTACCGGCGGGACTGCCTCCCTAGGAACGACCAACCGGGGATACCCCATTTGTGGGGTATCCCCGGTCGGGATCGCTCAAGTCATCGAGACACCTGATGTGTTCAGACGAGCTCGGTGACAGTACCGCCGGCGGCGGTGATCTTCTCCTTGGCGGAGCCGGAGACGGCGTCGACCGTCACCTGCAGCGCCACGGAGATCTCGCCCTGGCCGAGGACCTTGACGAGGCTGTTCTTGCGGACGGCACCCTTGGCGACCAGGTCGGCAACGGTGACCTCCCCACCCTCGGGGTAGAGGGCGGCGAGCTTGTCCAGGTTCACGACCTGGAACTCCGTCTTGAACGGGTTCTTGAAGCCCTTCAGCTTCGGGAGACGCATGTGGAGGGGCATCTGGCCACCCTCGAAGCGCTCCGGAACCTGGTAGCGGGCCTTCGTGCCCTTGGTACCACGACCAGCCGTCTTACCCTTCGACGCCTCACCACGACCCACACGGGTCTTTGCGGTCTTGGCGCCCGGGGCGGGACGGAGGTTGTGGATCTTGAGCGGGTTGTTCTCCGCCATGATCAGTCGACCTCCTCGACCGACACGAGGTGGCGGACGGTGTGCACCATGCCGCGGAACTCGGGGCGGTCCTCCTTGACGACCTGCGTGTTGATGCCCTTGAGACCAAGGGAACGCAGGGTGTCACGGTGGTTCTGCTTGCTGCCGATGTAGGACTTGACCTGCGTAATCTTGAGCTGCGCCATGATTACGCACCCGCCCCGGCACGTGCACGGAGAAGAGCCGCAGGAGCGACGTCCTCAAGGGGCAGACCGCGGCGGGCCGCGATCTCCTCGGGACGCTGCAGGCCCTTGAGGGCCGCCACGGTCGCGTGCACGATGTTGATCGCGTTGTCGGAGCCGAGCGACTTCGACAGCACGTCGTGGATACCGGCGCACTCGAGCACGGCACGCACCGGGCCACCGGCGATAACACCGGTACCGGGGGACGCGGGCTTGAGCAGAACGACGCCGGCAGCCTTCTCACCCTGAATGGGGTGCGGGATGGTGCCCTGGATACGGGGGACCTTGAAGAAGTGCTTCTTGGCCTCCTCAACACCCTTGGCGATGGCGGCCGGCACCTCCTTGGCCTTGCCGTAACCGACACCCACGGTGCCGTCACCATCGCCCACTACGACGAGCGCAGTGAAGCTGAAGCGACGACCACCCTTCACAACCTTGGCGACGCGGTTGATCGCGACAACGCGCTCAACGTACGCGGTCTTCTCGGCGGCAGCTGCGCCGCCGTCACGGCCCTTCCGGTCCCGCCGCTCGCCGCCACCGGCACCGCCACCGCGGCGCTGGGGTCCAGCCATTGGATTTACCTCTCTCTTTCCGCTAGCTACGCAGCGAGCTCAGAACTTGAGCCCGGCCTCGCGGGCGGCGTCGGCCAGGGCCGCGATGCGACCCGCATACCGGTTACCACCACGGTCGAACACGACGGCCTCGACACCGGCGGCCTTGGCACGCTCGGCGACCAGGGCGCCGACCTTGCCGGCCTGCGCCGACTTGTCTTCCGAAGCACCACGGATCGACGAGTCCAGGGTGGACGCCGACGCAAGGGTGTGCCCCTTGAGGTCGTCGATCACCTGGGCCACGATGTGGCGGTTCGAGCGGGTCACGACCAGGCGGGGACGCTCAGCCGTTCCGTTGACCTTCTTACGGATCCGGATGTGGCGCCGCTTGATGGCAGCACGCTTGTAAGCGTCGCCCTTAGCGATCTTCGTACCGTATGCCATGGCTTACTTACCCGCCTTTCCGACCTTGCGGCGGATGACTTCGCCCTCGTACTTGACGCCCTTGGCCTTGTACGGGTCGGGCTTGCGCAGCTTGCGGATGTTGGCCGCAACCTCGCCGACCTTCTGCTTGTCGATGCCCTCGACCGAGAACCGGGTCGGGTTCTCGACCTTGAAGGTGATGCCCTCGGGCGCCTCGACGGTGATCGGGTGGCTGTAGCCGAGCGCGAACTCGAGGTTCGAACCCTTGGCCTGCACTCGGTAACCGACACCGCTGATTTCGAGCTTCTTCACGTAACCCGTGGTCACGCCGGTGATCATGTTCGCCACCAGCGTGCGGGACAGGCCGTGCAGGGCCTTGTTCTGACGCTCGTCGTTGGGGCGGGTGACGTTGAGAACGCCGTCCTCACCCTTGGCGATGTCGATCGGCGAAGCGACGGTGTGGGTCAGCGTGCCCTTGGGGCCCTTGACCGAGACCGTACGGCCGTCGATGGTGACGTCCACGCCGGCGGGAACCGTGATGGGGAGCTTGCCAATGCGCGACATAGCTGTTTCCTCCGTTCCCTTCCGCTACCAGACGTAGGCGAGAACTTCTCCGCCTACGCCCTTCTTGCCGGCCTGCTTGTCGGTGAGGAGCCCGTGGGACGTGGAGATGATCGCCACGCCGAGGCCGCCCAGCACCTTGGGCAGGGAGGTGGACTTCGCGTAAACCCGGAGACCGGGCTTGGAGATCCGCTTGATGCCCGCGATGGAGCGCTCACGGTTCGGGCCGAACTTCAGCTCGAGGACGAGGTTCTTGCCGACCTCGGCGTCCTCGACCTTCCAGCCCGTGATGAAGCCCTCCTGCTGGAGGATCTCCGCGATGTGAGACTTGATCTTCGATGCCGGCATCGTCACGGAGTCGTGGTATGCCGAGTTCGCGTTCCGCAGACGCGTAAGCATGTCTGCGATCGGATCAGTCATGGTCATGAATTGGCCTTCGGCCTCTCTCGCCGGGGTTTCCTGTATGCGCCATCCCTCTCCCCACTCGGTGGCGGGACGGGTGCGGTGCGGGGACCTACGGCGTAGTAAGTCGTACGGGCTACCGTCAGGCGCCCAACCCTCCAAGCCTAAGCCATGGATGGGTGGGCGCCTGACACGCCCAGTGCTTACCGAGAGCTTCGGGAGTCCCTGAAGGGGGGACTACCAGGAGCTCTTGGTCACGCCCGGCAGCTCGCCACGGTGAGCCATCTCACGAAGGCACACGCGGCACAGGCCGAACTTGCGGTACACGGAGTGGGGACGGCCGCAGCGCTGGCAGCGCGTGTAGCCACGCACACCGAACTTGGGCTTGCGAGCAGCCTTCGCGATCAGAGCCTTCTTCGCCATCTCGCTCACGCCTCCTTGAAGGGGAAGCCGAGGTGACGGAGGAGCGCGCGGCCCTCAGCGTCGTTGGTCGCCGTGGTCACCACGGTGATGTCCATGCCCCGGGTACGGTCGATCTTGTCCTGGTCGATCTCGTGGAACATGACCTGCTCGGTGAGACCGAAGGTGTAGTTGCCACGGCCGTCGAACTGCTTGGGGGACAGACCACGGAAGTCGCGGATGCGCGGAAGCGCGAGCGACAGGGTGCGGTCCAGGAACTCCCACATGCGGTCGCCACGAAGCGTGACGTGGGCACCGATCGGCTGGCCCTCACGCAGCTTGAACTGCGCGATGGACTTACGGGCCTTGGTGACGGCCGGCTTCTGACCGGTGATCGTGGTGAGGTCGCGGATGGCGCCCTCGATCAGCTTGGAGTCGCGGGCGGCGTCGCCCACACCCATGTTGACCACGATCTTGACGAGGCCCGGGGTCTGCATGACGTTCTCGTAGGAGAACTCTTCCTGCAGCTTGCCCGCGATCTCCTCGCGGTACTTCGTCTTGAGACGCGGAGTCGTGGTGGTAGCCATCAGATGTCCTCACCCGTCCGCTTGGCAACGCGAACCTTGTTGCCCTCGTCGTCGAAGCGGTAGCCGACACGCGTGACGACCTTCTTGCCGTCCTTCTCCACGACCAGCTGGACGTTGGAGACGTGGATCGGCGCCTCGACGGTGACGATGCCACCGGCCTGCGAACCCTTGGCGGTCGGGCCGGCCTTGGTGTGCTTCTTGACCCGGTTGACACCCTCGACCAGGACACGGTCCTCACGGGGGAAGGCCGCGATGACCTTGCCCTGCTTGCCCTTGTCCTTACCGGTGATGACCTGGACCAGGTCGCCCTTCTTGATCTTCATGCTTACAGCACCTCCGGCGCGAGCGAGATGATCTTCATGAACTTCTTCTCGCGCAGCTCCCGGCCCACCGGGCCGAAGATACGGGTGCCACGAGGGTCGCCGTCGTTCTTGAGAATGACGGCGGCGTTCTCGTCGAAGCGGATGTACGAGCCGTCCGGACGGCGGCGCTCCTTGACGGTGCGAACGATGACCGCCTTGATGACGTCACCCTTCTTCACGTTGCCGCCGGGGATCGCGTCCTTGACGGTGGCGACGATGACGTCACCGATGCCCGCGTAGCGGCGACCGGAGCCACCGAGCACACGGATGCAAAGGATTTCCTTCGCACCAGTGTTGTCGGCGACACGCAGTCGCGACTCCTGCTGGATCACGTCTATCTCCTGATTGTCTGCCGGTTCCCGGCAGGGGCCTCATGTACGAGGCCCCTGCCGAGCCTGGCGGAACTGACCTGCGGATGTACCCCGCAGGAATTACTTGGCCTTCTCGAGGATCTCGACGACGCGCCAGTGCTTCGTGGCGGACAGCGGCCGGGTCTCCATGAGGAGGACACGGTCGCCGACGCCGGCGGCGTTCTGCTCGTCGTGCGCCTTGAGCTTGCTCGTGCTACGGATGACCTTGCCGTACAGGGCGTGCTTCTTGCGGTCCTCGACGGCGACGACGACGGTCTTGTCCATCTTGTCGCTGACGACGATGCCCTCACGAGTCTTGCGGAAGCCGCGCGCCTCGGTGTTCGTCTCAGTCACGTTGTTCTCGCTCATCAGGCGTTCTCCACCGTTTCGATGCCCAGCTCACGCTCGCGCATCAGGGTGTAGATCCGCGCGATGTCCTTGCGGACCGCCTTGAGACGGCCATGGTTCTCAAGCTGTCCGGTCGCCGCCTGGAAGCGGAGGTTGAACAGCTCTTCCTTGGCTTCGCGAAGCTTCGCCAGAAGCTCCTCGTCACCCAGCTCGCGCAGCTCGGACGCCTTGGTACCGGCCGACATCACGCTTCACCTGCCTCGCGCTTGACGATCCGGCACTTCATCGGCAGCTTGTGAGCGGCGCGAGTCAGGGCCTCACGGGCGATCTTCTCGTTGGGGTAGGACAGCTCGAACATGACCCGGCCCGGGTGCACGTTCGCGATCCACCACTCCGGCGAACCCTTACCGGAACCCATGCGGGTCTCGGCAGGCTTCTTCGTGAGCGGGCGGTCCGGGTAGATGTTGATCCAGACCTTGCCGCCACGCTTGATGTGGCGGGTCATGGCGATACGGGCCGCCTCGATCTGGCGGTTGGTCACGTACGCCGGCGTGAGGGCCTGAATGCCGTACTCGCCGAACGCGACCGTCGTACCACCCTTGGCCTGACCGCGGCGCTTCGGGTGGTGCTGCTTGCGGTGCTTGACCCTACGGGGGATCAGCATGTCCCTCAGGCCTCCGTTCCGGTGCTCTCAGCCGGAGCGGCGGCGGCGGGAGCCTCGGCCTTGGGGGCCTCGGCGCCGGCTGCCTGCTGCGGCTTACGACCGCGACCGCCACGCTCGCCACCGCGGCCACCACGGCCGGCGGGGCGGTCGGCACCGCCACGAGCCGGGCGGTTGCCGGCGCGGGCGGCGGCGTTCTCGGCGCGGACCTCGGCGATGTTCTTGACGTCGCCCTTGTAGATCCAGACCTTCACACCGATGCGGCCGAAGGTCGTCTTGGCCTCGAAGAAGCCGTAGTCCACGTTCGCGCGGAGCGTGTGCAGGGGCACACGGCCCTCGCGGTAGAACTCCGAGCGGGACATCTCGGCGCCGCCGAGACGGCCACCGCACTGGATCTTGATGCCCTTGGCGCCGGCCTTCATGGCGGACTGCATGCTCTTGCGCATGGCCCGACGGAAGGAGACGCGGGAGGACAGCTGCTCGGCGACGGCCTGGGCCACCAGCTGAGCGTCCGTCTCCGGGTTCTTGACCTCGAGGATGTTGAGCTGGACCTGCTTGCCGGTCAGCTTCTCCAGGTCGCCGCGGATACGGTCGGCCTCGGCGCCACGGCGGCCGATGACGATGCCCGGACGCGCGGTGTGGATGTCGACGCGGACGCGGTCACGGGTGCGCTCGATCTCCACCTTGGAGATGCCGGCGCGCTCCATACCGGACGTCATCATCCGACGGATGGCGACGTCTTCCTTGACGTAGTCCTTGTACAGCTTGTCGGCGTACCAACGCGACTTGAAGTCGGTCGTGACACCGAGCCGGAACCCATGCGGGTTTACCTTCTGGCCCATTACCGGGTTCCTTCCTTGCTGCTGACGACCACGGTGATGTGGCTGGTCCGCTTGCGGATCCGGTAGGCACGGCCCTGGGCACGCGGACGGAACCGCTTCAGGGTCGGGCCCTCGTCGACGTACGCCTCGCTGATGAACAGCGAAGTGGCGTCCGTGTGGTCGTAGTTGTGCGCGGCGTTGGCAATGGCGCTGTCCAGCACCTTGCCGACCGGCACGCTCGCGGCCTGCGGGGCGAAACGCAGGACCGCCTGAGCCTCCGTGGCGTCGAGGCCACGGATGAGGTCCACCACGCGGCGGGCCTTCATGGGCGTGACGCGGATGTACCGCGCCTGGGCCCTGGCTTCCATGGTTGTCCTTCCAGTGTCTGTCATGGTCATTCCACCCCGCGTTAGCGGCGCTTCGACTTCCGGTCGTCCTTGACGTGACCCCGGAAGGTGCGCGTCGGCGAGAACTCGCCGAGCTTGTGGCCGACCATCGACTCGGTGACGAACACCGGAATGTGGGTCTTGCCGTTGTGCACCGCGATCGTGTGGCCGAGCATGGCCGGGATGATCATCGAGCGACGGGACCAGGTCTTGATGACGTTCTTGGTGCCGGCTTCGTTCTGTACGTCCACCTTCTTGATGAGGTGTCCGTCGACGAAGGGCCCCTTCTTGAGACTGCGCGGCATCTAAACCCGCTCCTAGCGCTTCTTGTTCGTCTTGCGGCGGCGGACGATGTACTTGCTCGAAGCCTTCTTCGGCGAGCGAGTACGACCCTCCTTCTGACCCCAGGGGCTGACCGGGTGGCGACCACCGGAGGTCTTGCCCTCACCACCACCGTGGGGGTGGTCAACCGGGTTCATCGCCACACCGCGAACGGTCGGGCGGACGCCCAGCCAGCGCTTGCGGCCGGCCTTGCCCCAGTTGATGTTGCTCTGCTCGGCGTTGCCGACCTCGCCGACGGTGGCGCGGCAGCGCACGTCGACCAGGCGGATCTCACCGGACGGCATGCGGAGGTGGGCGTAGGCGCCCTCCTTCGCGAGCAGCTGCACGGAGGCACCGGCGGAGCGGGCGAACTTGGCGCCGCCACCGGGACGGAGCTCGATCGCGTGGATCGTGGTACCGACCGGGATGTTGCGGAGCGCCAGGTTGTTGCCCGGCTTGATGTCGGCCCCGGGACCGTTCTCCACGCGGTCGCCCTGCTGCAGGTTGCGCGGGGCGAGGATGTAGCGCTTCTCGCCGTCCGCGTAGTGCAGCAGCGCGATGCGCGCGGTGCGGTTGGGGTCGTACTCGATGTGCGCGACCTTCGCCGGCACGCCGTCCTTGTCGTGACGACGGAAGTCGATGACACGGTAGGCGCGCTTGTGTCCGCCACCCTGGTGGCGAACGGTCACACGACCGGCGTTGTTACGGCCGCCCTTGCTGTGCAGCGGGCGGACCAGCGACTTCTCCGGCGTGGACCGCGTGATCTCGACGAAGTCGGCGACGCTGGAGCCACGACGGCCCGGCGTAGTCGGCTTGTACTTGCGGATTCCCATTTCTCAGTCCTCGTCCGATATCGGACGATCCGACCCGCTTACGCGGTCGGACCGCCGAAGATGTCGATACGGTCGCCCTCGGCAAGGGTCACGATGGCGCGCTTGGAGCCGGCACGCTGACCGAAACCGGTCTTGGTGCGCTTGCGCTTGCCGATGCGGTTGATCGTGTTGACCCCGGTGACCTTGACCGAGAAGACCGCCTGGACGGCCTGCTTGATCTGGGTCTTGTTGGCGCCGGGGGCGACGATGAAGGTGTACTTGCCCTCGTCGAGGAGCGCGTAGCTCTTCTCCGACACGACCGGCTTCAGCAGCACGTCACGGGGGTCCGTGAACGCCTTGCTGGGCGCGGTGATGACGGTGTTCTTGCCCTCGGTGGCGTGGCGCTTCGCCTTGGCGACGCGCGCGGCCTTGGCGGCCTTGGCCGCCTTGGAGGCGATGCTCGGGTGACGCGTAGCCATCAGGCCTCGCTCCCTTCGGTGTCGTTGGCCTTGTTCGGGCCGGACACGAAGGACTCCAGGGCACCCTGGGTGAAGACCACATCGTCGGAGACGATCACGTCGTACGTGTTCAGCTGGCCCGGCTCCAGGATGTGCACCTGGGGCAGGTTGCGGGCGGAGAGCCACGCGGCCTCGTCGGCGCGCTCGACGACCAGGAGCAGGTTCTTGCGCTCCGAGATCTTGCCGAACAGCGACTTGGCGGCCTTGGTGGAGGGGTTCTCGCCCTCGATCACGCCGGAGACGACGTGGATGCGGTTGTGACGGGCCCGGTCGGTGAGGGCGTGGCGCAGGGCCGCGGCCTTCATCTTCTTCGGGGTCCGCTGCGAGTAGTCACGCGGCTGCGGGCCGTGGACGACGCCACCACCGGCGAACTGGGGCGCGCGGGTCGAGCCCTGACGGGCGCGGCCGGTGCCCTTCTGCCGGTAAGGCTTCTTACCGCCACCACGGACTTCGCCGCGGGTCTTGGTCTTGTGCGTGCCCTGACGGGCAGCCGCGTTCTGCGCGACGACGACCTGGTGGATCAGCGGGATGCTGACCTTCTCCACGCCGAAGATCTCCGCGGGGAGCTCGACGCTTCCGGTCTTCTCGCCTGCAGGCGAAAGGATGTCAACAGTGCTCATCGGTACCTCAGGCCCCCTTGGCCGCGGTGCGGACCAGGACGAGGCCGCCGTTCGGACCGGGGACGGCGCCCTTGATGAGCAGCAGACCCTTCTCCGCGTCAACGGCGTGGACGGTCAGGTTCTGGGTGGTGACCCGCTCGTTGCCCATGCGGCCCGCCATGCGGAGGCCCTTGAACACACGGCCCGGGGTGGCGCAGCCACCGATGGAGCCGGGAGAGCGGTGCTTGCGCTGGGTGCCGTGACCGGCGCCGAGGCCCTTGAAGTTGTGACGCTTCATGACACCGGCGAAGCCCTTGCCCTTGCTCTTGCCGGTCACGTCCACCTTGACGCCGGCCTCGAAGACCTCCGCGGAGATCTCCTGGCCCAGCGTGTACTCGGAGGCGTCCGCGGTGCGGATCTCGACGAGGTGACGGCGGGGGGTGACGTCGGCCTTGGCGAAGTGACCCTTGAGGGGCTTGTTCACCTTGCGCGGGTCGATCTCGCCGAAGGCGATCTGGACCGACTCGTAGCCGTCGACATCGTTCGTGCGGACCTGGGTCACGACGTTGGGGCCGGCCTTGACGACGGTGACCGGAACAACGCGGTTGTTCTCGTCCCACACCTGCGTCATGCCGAGCTTCTCGCCCAGGATGCCCTTGATCTGCTTAGCCATTCTCAGATCACCGGCCTTCAGAGCTTGATCTCGATGTCGACACCGGCCGGGAGGTCGAGTCGCATCAGAGAGTCAACGGTCTTGGGGGTCGGGTCGAGGATGTCGATCAGGCGCTTGTGCGTGCGCATCTCGAAGTGCTCGCGCGAGTCCTTGTACTTGTGCGGCGACTTGATGACGCAGTACACGTTCTTCTCAGTGGGCAGCGGCACCGGGCCCGCGACCGACGCACCAGTGCGGGTCACCGTCTCGACGATCTTCTTCGCCGAGCTGTCGATGACCTCGTGGTCGTAGGCCTTGAGCCGGATGCGGATCTTCTGTCCCGCCATGGCTACTCAGTAGTCCTTTGTCTCGTTTAACGCTCTGGAACCCGGTGTTCCCTCACCCGTCCCTCCGACCCACGCGGTCGGGTGTGTCGCGCTTCCGCTGACACGGATGCCCCTTGTTCGAGCATCCCTTGTCCGGGAAACACGGCCCTTCCTGCAGCCGTGGGCCGGGGACAGAAGCCCACCGGGTGCCTGGCCGGCGCCGCACTGACACTTCCCGAAAGATTCCCGTACGTCCGCCTCAGCGCTGCCGTAAGGCAGTTGGGGCGACGAGTACTGTGGGACTCGCTTCCGGTCCTCCCGGCGGGAGGCGCGCAGCATCAACACTCGACCGAGCAACCCCGCTAGTCTGCCATACGGCCCACCGGCTCCGCCAATCGAGCCGGAGAGATTACCCCGGGAGTGACGCAGGTCAAACCCGGCGGCCACCACCGTCCCCCGTGGCGTCGCTCGGGATGCCGTCCAGGGCACCGTTCGGGGCCTCGCCGGGGGTGCCGCCCGGGGCGTCGCTCGGGGTGCCGTCCAGCGCGTCGCTCGGGGTGCCGTCCGCGGAGCCGTCCGAGGTGTCGGGGAAGACGAAACGGGCCGCGAGGCCGAACGCCCCGAAGGCCGCCAGCGCCAGCGCGGTGCGCAACCACCTCATCCCACCGGTCCACTCCTGGGGGACGCCGAAGACCGCCCAGAGGACGGCGGCGGTTCCGGCGAGCATGAGGACCGCACCCACGAGACGGCTTGCTGAGAGACTCATGCGTTCCATGATCCACTGCGGCTTCGGGGCGGCGATTCGATTCAGCCGGGCTCGCTGGTCCGCTCCGGTGCCGTCAGCCAGAACGCCGCGCCCAGGGTCAGCACCAGCGCGGCGGGGATCAGCAGGACCACCGCCGGGTGGATCCGCTCATGGAGGAGCCACGCGCCCAGCAGGCCGCCGATGAACATCGCGCCGACCGAGGCGAGGCGGCGGCCCTCGTCGCGGGGGCCGGCGCCGATGCGGGTGTCGGGGATCGGGGGCAGGCCGCCGAGGAGGGCGGTCAGGGCGCGGGTGGAGACCGTGGTGGGCAGGTCCGCGACCCGGGCCCGCAGGGTGGTGATGTTGCGGATGCCCATGGCCGCGGCGACCAGGGCGACCACGGCGAAGTGCGGGCCGTCCGCCGGGCCGCCGGGTGCGCCGACCCCGGTGCGCCAGGCGGCCAGTCCGCCGAGCCCCAGCAGCAGGGCCTCGACGATCAGCGCGGGCACGAACCAGCGGCGGCCGTGGGCGTCCACGCTCGACTCGAACCGGGAGCCGAGCACCGCCCCGACGACGAAGCCGCCGAACGAGACGCCCGCCGCGGCCGGGGACAGACCGGCGGCGCCGGTGAGCGCGAAGGAGAGGAAGAGGAGGTTCCCGGTCTGCACCGCGGTGAACACCGGCCCGAGCACGAGGAAGCTGACGGCCTCGATCATGCCGGTCGTCAGCGTGAGCGCCACCATGACCGAGGTGAGCCCGACGCCCGCTCTGGGCTTCATACCCCGGACCCTAGGCGCCGGGTAATCCGCTCGCCCGCCACCGTGCCACGCTCCTACGCTGATCAGGTACGTCGGCTGTTCAGGTACGCCGGCCGGCACGGGGAACGGTCACGATGGGCACGACGCGTACGCACTATCCGCGGACCAGGCATCTGCCGTGGTCCCCCGGCGCCACCGCCGACGATCTGCGGGTCACCGACCTGTCCGGGCTGCGCGGCCGCGAGGTCGTCGTGACGGAGAAGCTGGACGGCGAGAACACCACGCTGTACGCCGACGGCGTGCACGCCCGCTCACTCGACTCCGCGCACCACCCCTCCCGTACCTGGGTCAAGGCGCTCCAGGCCCGCATCGGCCACGCCATACCCGAGGGATGGCGGGTGTGCGGCGAGAACATGTTCGCCCGGCATTCGATCGCGTACGACGACCTGGACAGCTGGTTCTACGGCTTCTCGGTGTGGGACGGGGACGGGCGCTGCCTGGACTGGGACCGGACGGTGGCCTTTCTGCGCGGGCTCGGGGTTCCCGTGCCGCGTGTGCTGTGGCGGGGCGTGTTCGACGAGCGGGCGCTGCGCGCGCTGCGGCTGGACCCCGGGCGGCAGGAGGGGTACGTCGTCCGGGTCGTGGACGGCTTCGGCGCGGAGGAGTTCGGCGCGTGTGTCGCGAAGTGGGTGCGGGCCGGGCACGTACGGACGGACACGCACTGGATGCACGCGGCCGTCGTCGAGAACGGACTGGGCGCGCGGGCGGCGCTGTGGGCGGTGCGCTCCGGCGCGCCCGCCGACGCCGACGCGCTGGCGGAGGCCGTCGGACTGCCCGGTGAGGGCGACCGGGAGGCCGTCGCCCGCTTCGATCCGGCGGGGCGGACCGGGGACGACCGGCTCGTCGGCGTACTGGCCGCGCTGCTGCACGACCACGACCACGGCCATGGCCGAGGCGGAGGGCGGGCCCGGCTCGCGGCGCGGCTGGCCGGGGGCGTGGGCATGCCGCTCGCGCGCCGGGTCGCCGACCTCGTGGGGCTGCACCCCGCGCTGCACCGGCCGTATCCGGACGAGGACCGCCGGAGCGGTCTGACCCGGCTGTCCCTCGCCGCCGACCTCGGTCTGCTCCACGCGGTCGCCCGGGCCACGGCGGTGACGGACGAGGCGCGCGAGCAGGTGGAGTGGTCCGCGCTGCACGCCGAGGAGGTGCCGGGCCCCGACGAGGCCGCCCTGCGGGAGGCCTTCGCCGGGCTGTCGCCCGACGCGGCCCTGCGCTGCCGGGCCGAGGCACGGGAGGCGTACGCGCGGGGGCGCGTGGAGGATGTGCCGGGGGCCGTCGCCGCGACGTGGCGGTGGCGGTCGGGGGCCTTTCCGAGGCTGATCCAGCTGGTCGGTCCGGCGGGCAGCGGCAAGAGCACCTTCGCGCGGGGGCTCACGGGCGTGGACGCGTATGTCTCGCTGGACGATCTGCGCGAGGCGCGCGGCGCACGCGCCGATCAGCGGGCCAATCCGGAGATCCTGCGCGCCGGGCTCGACCGGCTGGACGGCGCGCTGGCCGCCGGCGGGACGACGGTGTGGGACGCCACCTCGCTCACCCATCAGCAGCGCTCGCTGGTGCACGGGGTCGCGCACCGCCGCAACGCCCTGATCACCCACGCCGTGGTCCTGGTCGACGAGGACGAGCTGATACGGCGCAACACCCGCCGCGAGCACCCGGTACCCCCCGAGGTGCTCACCGCCCAGCTGCGCCGCTTCGCCCCGCCGTATCCGGGCGACGCGCACCGCACCTGGTACGTCGGGGCGAGCGGGACCATAGAGGACGAGATCTAGGAAGATCCAGGAAGAGGGCTGGGGAACCGTGCGGACGAGCGAGGAGATATACCACCGGGTGCGCTGGGACGCGCGCTTCGACCCGGCGCGCTTCGTGCTCGGCGTCCTCCAGCGCAACGCCGCGCCCAAGCGCGTCCCGCTGCCCGCGTTCGTGCCCGGCGGCGAGATCCCGTGGCACCGGGTGCTGTTCTTCGAGGCGGACGGCGAGAAGGTCTGGGACCGGGCCACGGGGGTGGACCGGATCGACGCGACGGAGGCGGGGCGCGTACGGGAGGCCCGGCTGCTCCGGGCACCCTTCTTCACGGCGCGCACGCCGCACACGTGGGACGGGGAGGACTGGGCGCCCGCGCCCAGCTCACGGCAAGGGGCAGTCTCCACCGACGTCCGGGTGCTGACCTGGAACACCCTCTGGGACCGCTACGACGCCGATCTCATCGACACCGCCCGCCGCAGACCGTTGCTGCTGCGGGCCCTGCGGGACGCCGACGTGGACGTGATCGCGTTGCAGGAGGTCGAGGCGGAGCTGCTGGCCATGCTGCTGCGTGAACCCTGGGTGCGGGCGGGCTGGACGGTGGGGACGGACCCGCGCGGGCGGGACGTGGACGAGTGCGGTCTGCTGCTCCTGAGCCGGTTGCCGGTGCGCGAGGCCGCGTTCCACGCGCTGGGCCCGCACAAGGCGGTGACCGCCGTGGTGCTGGACACCGGGGCGGGGGCGAGGGGCACAGACGGGCGCCCTCTCGTCGTCGCGGCGACGCATCTGAGCAGCGACCACTCCGTCGACGGCGCAGGTCGCCGTACCGTCGAACTGGCCCGTGTCGCCGAGGGGTTGGCGGCCCTGGACGCCGATCTGATCCTCCTCGGCGACTTCAACGACGGCGGCGACACGCCCCAGCTGACGCTCGGCATGCGGGACGCGTGGACCGAGGCGCACGGCGCGGCCGACGCGACCCCGACCTTCGACCCGGGCGCCAACCCGCTGGCCGCGATCTCCTCCCTGTCGAGGCGGGCGTCCCGGCTGGACCGGGTACTGCTGCGCGGCGACGGCCTGGGGGTGCGGTCGGCCGAGCTGTACGGGGACAGGCCCACGGCGGAGGGGCTGTACATCTCGGATCACTACGGCGTGCGGGCGCAAGTGACACCGGACGGCCCGGGCACCGGCCCCGGCGCGGGCCCCGGTGCTGACACTTCGGCGAGCCTGGACATCCGGCCGACGGCCCGTACGGCGCTGGCGTGGCTGCCGCCCGAGGAACTGTGGCCGCCGCTGCAGGACATCCGCCGGGAGCACGACCCGCAGATCCACCGCTGGCCCCCACATGTCAACGTCCTCTTCGGCTTCGTACCGGAGCACGCGTTCGAGGAGGCGGCGTCCGTACTCGCGACGGCCAGGACGGCTCCCTTCGACGCCCGGCTGGAGGGCGTGCACTGGTTCGGCCACCGGGACGACGCGACCGTATGGCTCGACCCGGCGGCGGACGGCGAGGGGCCCTGGGCCGAGCTGCACGACACCCTCGTACGCCACTTCCCGCGCTGCCGAGGCCGCCACGAGGGCTTCACCCCGCATCTGAGCCTGGGCCGCGCCACCGACCCGAACCCCCTGGCCACCGCCTGCGCGGCCCGGCTCGCGCCCATGACGGCGACGGTCGGCGAGCTGGCGCTGCTGTCGCGACGCGGGGACGAGCCGATGCGGGTACGGGGGACCGTGACGCTGGGGACGGGTGAGGTGCGCTGGAGGGAGGAGTCCACGCACGCGCACTCCTGGCGCGAGGCCGCCGACACGGACCTGGCCGGGCGCGAGGCCGCCGACATGGAACCGGCCGGGCGCGAGGCCTCTGACACCGACCTGGCCGAGCCCGAGGGATCCGCTGATACGGCGGACCTGGCCGACCGGATCACCCGCCGCATCGCGGACGCGTTCCCCGACGGTGTCGTCCACGTCGTCGGCTCCCGGCGCATGGGCTGCGCCCTGCCCGGCGCGGATCTGGACCTGGTGGCGGCGTTGCCCGGCACGGTCGAACTGGCCGCCGTGAAAGGGAAGTTGAGCGAGCTGACGCGGACGCCCGCCGATGTGCGCGAGGTGGTCGGGGCGCGCGTACCCGGTCTGCGGCTGCGGCTCGACGGGCTGGACGTGGACCTGGTGGTCGTGGCCACCGGATCGCTGGACCCGGCGGAGGCGGTGGACCGACGGGCCGAGCTGGGCGAGGCGGCGGCGATCGCGCTCAGCGCGGTGAGCGACGCGGAGGCGGTGCTCGCCTCGGCGGGCACCCGGGAGCTGACGGGCACCCGCGAGCCGACAGGCGCGCATGAGCTGACGGGCGCCGACGGATCGACCTTCGCCCGGCTGGCCGTGCAGGTCAAGGCATGGGCGAAGGCCCGGGGCCTGGACTCGGCACCGTTCGGCGGGCTGCCGGGGCTCGCCTGGTCGGTCCTGGCGGCCCGCACGGCAGGCGAGGCCGGTGAGGTCGGCGACCTGCCACCGTCCGACCTCCTACGGCACTTCTTCGCGACGTGGGCGGCATGGGACTGGCGTACGCCGGTGGGCGGGGCGGACGAGTCCCCGCTCCCCCTCACCATCACGACGCCCTCGGCCCCGGTCCGCCCCTGCACGGACCAGGTCACGGAGGGCATGCGCGACCTGATCACCCAAGAGCTGTTCCGGGCTTGGGAGTTGCTGGAGGCGGAGACCCCCTGGCCCGAGCTCCTCACCCCGCCCCCGCTCCACCGCCGCCACGCCGCGTGGGCGATCGTGACGGTGGGCGGGAGTACGGGCAGGAGTGCGGCCGGGAGTGCGGACGAGGGCGCGGACAGGCGTACGGCCCGGATCGCGGACGAGGGCCGGGTCCGGGGCAGGATGCGGGCCCTGATCACCGACCTCGCCGAACTGTCCCCCGACTGCCACGCCTGGCCCCGCCCCTTCACGCACACCCCCGCCCGCTACGCCATCGGCCTGGGCCGGACCCCACCGACCACGGCCGACCTGACCGCCGTGGCGGAACGCAGGCTGCGCGGTCTGCCGGGCGTCACCCTGACGCGGGCCGAAGGGGGCGAGATACCGACGCTCCACTGAACGCGGGAGGAATGCGGGCGGTCAGCGCACATCGACGTACGCCGCCGGGCTGGTGGCGGTGTCGGTCGTGGTGTTGCCGTAGTAGACCCAGCGGTAGAAGCCGTCGGCCGAGGCCGTGACCGTGGTCGTCAGGGCACCGGTGCTGCTGGTGGTGACCTTCTTGACCGTCTTGAAGGAGGTGGCGTCCGAGGCGCGGTACTGGAGGCTGACCGTACGGCCGCTGTAGCCGCCGTACTTCTTGGTGCTCCAGTTCGCCCGGGTCAGCTTGCCCGTGACGGTGACCTTCTTGCCCTTGGTGACCGTCTCCGGCGTGGCACCGACGGTCGCCCTGGCCGCGCGCTTGAGCTGCACGGTCTTGGACCGGGTCTCGTACTCCTCGGTCTTGAGACCACCGTTGGCCTTCCACAGGCGCAACGCGACGGCGGTCTTCCAGGTCGTGGCGTCGTTGTTCGAGTTGACCTGCTTCCGGCTCGGATGCGGGTCGATGTGGAAGCTGCCCTCGCACCGGGCGTGCTTGGCGTCGGTCTCGAAGCAGGTGTAGATGCCCGGCCCGATGTAGTTGTCAGCGCTCTCGGCGGCCGACTTCGGGGTGCCCCGGTAGACGAAGGGGTACGCGGTGTAGCGGAACGGGTCCGCGGTGCTGTACCCGGGCGGCAGCGAGATATTGAACGTGACGGGCGGCTCCACCTCCTTCGTCGTACCGACCACGATCGGCTTGCCCTTGTTGATGACGATGTCCGACACGATGATCCCCGTGTCCGCCGCGTGGGCCGCCGGCGCGCTCAACACCGAGAGAGCCAACACCCCCGCGAACGTGGCCACCGCGACGGTCCGTCTGCCTGACTTCATCCACACCTCTTCGAACAGATGCCCCTATAAAGAAGCGGCAGAGTACCAAGGGTGATCACGCGGCAATGTCCTTGAGCCGAACCGCGCCGCCGTCCACCTGCATCGCGCACCTCTCCGCCGTCCCGATGTGACTCAACACCCCCTACCCGTACGCCCGTTCCGGACAAGCTCGACAGCGCCGGACAAGCCCTGGACAGTAACCGTACGTACCGGCGTAGTCACTTTTCGCGTGGGGATTGCCGTCGCACCCGGCGGACCAGATCGTCGCCGAGCTGACGGCCAACGCGGCGACGCGCGGACGGGTTCGGGGCCGCGGCTTCGATCTGACGATGTACGTCGTCGGCGTCACCCTCCGTATCGAGGTGACGGACACGCGCCGCGAACGGCTGCCCCAAGCCCAACACCCCACCCCCGAAGCCGAGTCCGGCCGAGGACTCCTCCTCATCGAGCCCTCGCCGACCGCTGGGGCACCGCGCCGGGAAGGCCGCCACGCAAGACCGTCTGGGCCGAGATCACCCTGCGACCGCCGCACATCCAGTCGCTTCCCAAAGGCGCCCACGTCGACATCAAGAGCCTCACCACCCGTTTCAGGGAGGGCGCGACCCGGATCGCCTCCGCGCTGCGCGAGCTGGAGGAGCACGGCTATCTGCGCCGGGAGCGCGTACGCATCCCCGGCGGCCGGATCATCACCCGTACGACCTCCAGCAACCAGCCCGGCCTCCCTCCTGGCCCACCGGCTCGCGGCCCGGCTACCGCCCGTGCCGCCGTTCCGGGCACCCGCGTCAGCACATGCCGTACCGGCCGCACCAGCCGTCCGGTACGACATGCCGAACTGCGACGGCTGCGACCGCGGCTTCCGGGGCCCGCGGGGAAGCCGCTGCCGCGACCGCACCCCCGACAGCCGGCTCACCGCCCCGCCGCCAACCCCTCCCGCAACGCCCCGTACGCCGCCTTCCGCCCGTACCCCTCGTCCATCGGCGTCGCCGCCCCCTGGCCCTCGAACACCCCCGGCACCCATGAGTACCGGTCGGTGTACCCCCACACCGTGAACGACGTGCAACTCCGCGCGCCCAGGCACGCGTCCAGCAGCCGCCGGAAGTACGACGCCTGAGTCGCCGCCTTCGTCTCGTCCACCGGCAGGATCATCCGCACGTCGACCTCGGTGAACGCCGTCCGCATCCCCAGCGCCTCGAAGCGGGCGAGGTTCTCCGCGACCTGCCCCGGGAAGCCGTACTGGATCGCGAGGTGCCCCTGGGCACCGAAGCCCTGCACGGGCACGCCCTCCGCACGCAACCGCTTCGCCAGTTCGTAGTACGCCGTGGACTTCGCGTTGACGCCCTCCACGTTGTAGTCGTTGAGGAAGAGCCTCGCCTTCGGGTCGGCGGCGTGGGCCCAGCGGAAGGCGTCCGCGATGTACGACGGACCCAGCTCACGCAGCCAGACCGAGTTCCGCAGGCTGCCGTCCTCCTCGAACACCTCGTTCACGACGTCCCACTGCTGGATCTTCCCCTTGTACCGCTTCACCTCGGTGGTGATGTGCTTCCGGAGGATCCCGCGCAGCTCGGCCGGGCCGATCGAGCCGTCCGCCACCCCGGACGTCAGCCAGCCCGGCAGCTGGCTGTGCCAGACGAGGGTGTGCCCGCGCACGACCTGGCCGTGGGCGCGGGCGTAACGGACCAGGTCGTCGGCCGGCTTCCAGTCGTAGACACCGCGCCGCGGCTCCACCGACTCCCACTTCATGACGTTCTCGGCGGTCACCGAGTCGAAGTCACGGCCCACGGTTCTGCGATACGTCCGGTCCTCGGCCAGCGCGCTCATGTCCACGGCCGTGCCGATACGCACACCGGCCCGATCGGCGAGTTTCCGCAACGGCGGGCCGGACGACCCGTGCGCCGAGGCCGGCTGCCCGATCACCCCCGTGGACAGCACCGCCCCGGCGACCAGCGCAAGCAGGGGCATGCGAAAGCGGTTCATGTACGTCATCCCTGTTCCCCTCTCCCCTCTCGGATCCGGCGGCTCTCCAGCGGCCCCAGATATGTCGGCGTCAACCCACCTGTGTCGATCACCAGCCGTTGCAGCACCACCGTCGGGTCGACCATCCAGAACTTCAGCCGGTGCGTCCCGGGCCCGGCGATCACATGCCGGGTCGCCGTCACGTTCACGTTGTCCGAGGTGTTGCGCGCCCACTGCTTGTTCATGAGCCCGTCGTCGGCCCCGGTGGCGGCATGGATGTCGACGACCTGCGGGGCCCCGGAGCCGAAGGACACGGCGTACCGCAGCCCGCCCGTGGCGAACGTGGGGTTCCGGGGCGAGACATACGCCCAGACCGTCACCTCACCCGCCGCCAGCAGACCGACCTCGTACTCCAGCCGCGGCCCGCCCCCGCCCGGCGTCTGCCGGGCAGCCGTCACCGGCCACGGCATCACCCCCGCCCCCGTACGCCCGATCCGCTCGATCCGGCGCCAGCCGACCCCCTTCGCAGTCACCGCCCGCGCGTAGTGCTCCGCGTCGACCGCCACATACCCGCCCGCCTCGACGAACCCGCGCAGCCCCCGCACCACCCGCGCCGACGGCTTCTCCGCGACGGCTTTCACGGTCACCGAGGCCCCGGCCCCGGACACCGTCAACGAGGCCTCCGCACCCCCGGCCGGCACCCGACCCCAGTCCACCCGTACCCCCACCCGCACCTGCTCCTCGACCCGCCCCCGCGACCGCTCCACCACCAGCCACGGCACCGACGACTCGATCCGGTACGAGAAGGGCGTACGCCCCCGGTTGAAGATCTCCACATACTGCTGGGGCCGCGTCTGATACGGACTGAAGACCGGAAGCACCGCCTCCACCCGGGCCTCGGCCACCCCGTCCCCCTCCGTCGCCGATCCGGGCCACCACTCCCCCGAGTCGTCCGCCCCGTCGACCGCCACCCCCAGCTCCGCCGCCTGCGGCACCTCGATCCGGCGCACCTTGGGGAAGATCTCGTCCGGCAGTGCCACGTTGTCCTTCTCCGGCTGCTGCCACCCGGCGTTCGGGCCGTAGCGCTCCACATCCCCGTACCCGATGTGCGGCTGGGTCTGGAAGCCCCGCCATTTGCCGCCCGCCACCTGGGAGTTGAAGCGATCGGCCAGCGCGAAGTCCCGCTCGAGGCCGGCCTCGGCAGCCGACGCCCGGCCGTTCGTCGCGGCCCGCCCCTGCCCGGCGTAGAGCAGGTTCTCGAACTCCGCCTTCCGCAACCCGTACAGATTCGCCGTGGCCAGCACCGCGTACCCGACCAGCTCGAACCACGCGTCCTGCACGGCGGCCGGAAGCCGCCGCCCCACCCGCTCGGCCCGCTTCGCCAGCGCCCGCCACTCCTCCGTGACCCGCTCCAGCTCCCGGTGGCCGAAGTAGAAGGGCGTCTCCTGATCGTCGTAGACGACCTCCGGGACGGCCCCTCCCGCGCCCTCGAAGACGACCCCTCCCGCCCCCTCGGCCACGGTGATCCGCCGGTTCAGCAGCTCGGGCTTCCGCCGCGCCTGCAACTGCCCGTACGCGCTCAACACCTCGGCGATCTCCCCGGCGACGGCCTCCCCGAAGTTCTGCCGGGCGAACCCCCGCTCCCACTCCCCCAGGTCTTCCAGTCCCCACCGCCCGGGATTCCAGGCGTAGTTCAGGAAGAACTCCGTCGGCAGCTCGTTCCCCTTGAGATCGCCGACGTTCACCACCCACAGCCCGTGGTTCCCGTACGCGTCCGCCTCGTGCAGCTGTTCCCACAGATTCGCGAGGTTGGCCGTGTCGACCCACTTGTAGTTGCGCCCGACACCGACGTAGTCGAAGTGGTAGTACAACCCGTAACCCCCAGGTCGTACGGGCTCCCCCGGGTCCGGATGCTTACGGATGTTCCCCCAGTTGTCGTCCGTGAGGACGACGGTCACATCGTCGGGCGCCCGCAGCCCCCGGTCCCAGTACCGCTGGACCTCCTTGTAGAGGGTCCACACCTGAGGGGTCTCCGACGCCGGCCGCCCCGTCTCCTCCTCGATGATCCGCCGTTGCGCCGCGATGATCTCCTGCATCAGCTCGATGCCGTCACCGTCCGGCAGGCTCGTGTCGCCGTTCCCCCGCATCCCGAGCGTGACGACGCCCTCGAAGTCCTGCTCCACCATCCGCCGGACGCCGTCCCGCCAGTACGCCCTGATGGCCGGCGCGTTCCGGCGGTACGACCACTCCCCGGTGCCCCCGTAGGGGTCCCGCCCGGGGGTCACGACGTTCCCGGACGCGTCCCTGACCGCCGGCACCGCATGGCGGTTCCACTCCTCGATCCCCCGCATCATGGGCGCCTCATGAGACGTGCCCATGACAACCCCGTACTCCTTCGCCCGCGCGTGGTTCTCGGGATCGTCCTCGGCGAAGGCCCGGCCCCACACCGCCGGCCAGACGTAGTTCCCCTTGAGCCGCAGCAGCACCTCGAAGACCTTCGCCCAGAAGTCCGCGGTGAAGCCCCCGGGGTGCCCCGGCGCCTTCCCGGGCCCGAAGTACGCCGGCGCCCACGTCCCGAGCGCCGGGTTCTCGTCGTTGATGAAGATCCCCCGGTACTTCACGGCCGGCGTCCCCTGGCTGAAGCGCCCCGGCCGCACGTACACCGCCTTCCGCCGGACCGGCGGCACATCGTCCCACCAGTACCAGGGCGAGACACCGAGGCCGTACGAGACGTCGTACGCCCCGAAGATCGTGCCGCGCGGATCGCTGCCCGCGACGACGAAGGCCCGCTCCACCCCGGGCATCGGCCGCTCGACGACCGTCTGCAGCGAGGTCTCCCACTTCCCCCGCACCCCGCCGACGTCCAGCTTCCCGGCGGCGATCAGCCCGTCGATCAGCGGACTCCGCCCGATGGTCCCCACCAGCACGACCTCGGACGCCATCGCACTCCCCGGCCGCACCCCCGTCACCCGCTCGATGTCGTCCCGCAGATCCCCCGCGACCCGTACGACCCCGGGGTGATCCTCCGGGCTGACCACGACCGGGGCCCCGACCAGCGGAAACCCACCGGCCACGGGCGAGAAGGAGAGACAGGCCCCCGGGTCCGTAGCCCTCAGGTCCGCAGTCCTCAGGTCCGCAGTCCTCAGGTCAGTCACCCGCGCAGCCCCGGCGCCCTCCTCCGCCCGCGCGTCCCCGACGCTCATCGACATCGACAACACCGGCACGGCACCGATCCCCGCTCCGAGCACACCCCTACGGCTGACGTACCCAGACATGCCCCACCCCTCGATCCCGTATTTGGTCAGCGGCATGACAAATAGTGAAGGGAGTGACCGGCGGGGGGAACGGGTCGTCAGCGTCGAATACTTTCGGAACGCCGGGCGCGGGAACGACAAGAGGGCCCGTACGACCGAAGTCGTACGGGCCCTCTCAGGTCAAGCGACCTTCAAGCAGCACTCAAGCGAGTGGACTTACTTGTTGATCTTGGTGACCTGGCCGGCGCCCACCGTGCGGCCACCCTCACGGATGGCGAACTTCAGGCCCTCTTCCATGGCGATGGGCTGAATGAGCTCAACCTTCATCTCCGTGTTGTCGCCGGGCATGACCATCTCGGTGCCCTCGGGGAGGGTCACCACGCCGGTCACGTCCGTCGTACGGAAGTAGAACTGCGGGCGGTAGTTGTTGAAGAACGGCGTGTGGCGGCCACCCTCGTCCTTGGACAGGATGTAGGCCTGGGCCTCGAACTCGGTGTGCGGCGTGACCGAACCGGGCTTGATGATGACCTGGCCGCGCTCGACGTCCTCGCGCTTGATGCCACGGAGGAGCAGACCGACGTTCTCACCGGCCTGGCCCTCGTCGAGCAGCTTGCGGAACATCTCGATGCCGGTGACCGTGGTGGTGGTCTTGTCCTGCTTGATACCGACGATGTCGACGGTCTCGTTGACCTTGAGGACACCACGCTCGATACGACCGGTGACGACGGTGCCACGACCGGTGATCGTGAAGACGTCCTCGATCGGCATCAGGAACGGCTTGTCGACGTCACGCTCGGGCTGCGGGATGTTCTCGTCGACGGCCTTCATCAGGTCGAGGACGGACTGGCCCCACTCCTTGTCGCCCTCAAGGGCCTTGAGCGCCGAGACCTTGACGACCGGCAGGTCGTCGCCCGGGAACTCGTACTCGGAGAGCAGCTCACGGACCTCGAGCTCGACGAGCTCCAGGATCTCCTCGTCGTCCACCATGTCGGCCTTGTTCAGGGCGACGACGATGTACGGAACGCCGACCTGGCGGGCCAGGAGCACGTGCTCCTTGGTCTGCGGCATCGGGCCGTCCGTGGCGGCGACAACGAGGATGGCGCCGTCCATCTGCGCCGCACCCGTGATCATGTTCTTGATGTAGTCCGCGTGACCGGGGCAGTCGACGTGGGCGTAGTGACGCGTCTCGGTCTGGTACTCGACGTGCGCGATCGAGATCGTGATACCGCGCTGACGCTCCTCAGGAGCCTTGTCGATCTGGTCGAAGGCCGAGGCCTCGTTCAGGTCCGGGAACGCGTCGTGCAGCACCTTGGTAATGGCGGCCGTGAGGGTCGTCTTACCGTGGTCGATGTGACCGATGGTGCCGATGTTGACGTGGGGCTTAGTCCGCTCGAACTTCGCCTTCGCCACTGGGTCCTCCTGTGGAGTGGTTCTGGTACGCCTTACTCATCGGCGCCAGGTGATCTTTGCTGGGATGCCGCCCGCCGGGGTGTCCCCTTGCCGGGTGAGCCCCCCGGCGGTCGGTGTCAAGCCTAAAGCGTGTAAACGGGGTGTGTTACTCGCCCTTGGCCTTCGCGATGATCTCCTCGGCGACGTTCCGCGGAACCTCGGCGTAGGAGTCGAACTGCATCGAGTAGCTTGCGCGACCCGAGGTCTTGCTGCGGAGGTCTCCGACGTAGCCGAACATCTCCGAGAGGGGCACGAGGCCCTTCACGACGCGGGCACCGGCCCGCTCCTCCATGGCCTGGATCTGACCACGACGGGAGTTGATGTCGCCGATGACCTCACCCATGTAGTCCTCGGGCGTGGTGACCTCGACGGCCATCATCGGCTCGAGAAGCACGGGGGACGCCTTGCGCGCGGCCTCCTTGAAGGCCTGCGAACCGGCGATCTTGAAGGCGAGCTCCGAGGAGTCGACCTCGTGGTAGCCACCGTCGATGAGCGTCACGCGGACGCCCGTCATCTCGTAGCCCGCGAGGATGCCGAACTGCATGGCCTCCTGCGCACCGGCGTCCACCGAAGGGATGTACTCCTTCGGGATACGGCCACCGGTGACCTTGTTCACGAACTCGTACGAGGCGTCGCCGCCCTCGATCGGCTCGATCGCGATCTGCACCTTGGCGAACTGGCCGGTACCACCGGTCTGCTTCTTGTGCGTGTAGTCGACGCGCTCGACGGCCTTGCGGATCGTCTCGCGGTAGGCCACCTGCGGCTTGCCGACGTTGGCCTCGACCTTGAACTCACGGCGCATACGGTCGACCAGCACCTCGAGGTGCAGCTCGCCCATACCACCGATGATGGTCTGGCCCGTCTCCTCGTCCGAGTGGACCTGGAAGGAGGGGTCCTCCTCCGCGAGACGCTGGATGGCGACACCCAGCTTCTCCTGGTCACCCTTGGACTTGGGCTCGATGGCGACCTGGATGACCGGCGCCGGGAAGTCCATGGACTCCAGGATCACCGGGGCCTTGTCGTCACACAGCGTCTCACCGGTCGTGGTCTGCTTCAGACCCATGACGGCGATGATGTCGCCGGCGCCCACCGACTCGATCTCCTCACGCTTGTTCGCGTGCATACGGTAGATCTTGCCGATGCGCTCCTTCTTGCCCTTGACGGAGTTCAGCACGGCGGTGCCGGACTCCAGGCGGCCCGAGTACACCCGGACGAAGGTGAGCTTGCCCAGGTGCGGGTCGCTCATGATCTTGAACGCCAGCGCGGACAGCGGCTCGTCGTCGGACGGCTTGCGCTTGACGACCAGCTCCGGGTCCTTCACGTCGTGGCCCTCGATGGCCTCGACGTCGAGCGGAGTGGGCAGGTAGCGCACGACCGCGTCGAGCAGGGGCTGGACGCCCTTGTTCTTGAACGCGGTGCCACAGAACACCGGGGTGACCGTGACGCCGTCGGACTTGCCGGTCGCGATGGTGATGCGACGGATCGCGGCGTACAGCTGCTCCTCGGTGGGCTCCTGGCCCTCCAGGAACAGCTCCATGATCTCGTCGTCGTTCTCCGCGACGGCCTCGACCAGCTTGCCGCGGTACTCCTCGGCAGCCTCGGTGTGCGTGGCCGGGATGTCGACGACGTCGTACATCTCGCCCTTGGCGGCCTCGGCGGACCACACGAGCGCCTTCATGCGGACCAGGTCCACAACGCCCTTGAAGTCCATCTCGGCGCCGATCGGCAGCTGCATGACGAGCGGGACGGCACCCAGGCGGTTCGAGATCATGTCCACACAGCGGTGGAACTCGGCGCCGGTACGGTCCAGCTTGTTCACGAAGCAGATGCGCGGCACGCCGTAGCGGTCGGCCTGACGCCACACCGTCTCGGACTGCGGCTCGACACCGGCGACACCGTCGAACACCGTGACGGCACCGTCGAGGACGCGGAGCGAACGCTCCACCTCGACCGTGAAGTCGACGTGCCCGGGGGTGTCGATGATGTTGATCGTGTAGTCGTCGTCCTCGAGCGGCCAGTGACAGGTGGTGGCAGCAGAGGTGATCGTGATGCCACGCTCCTGCTCCTGCTCCATCCAGTCCATGGTGGCAGCGCCGTCGTGGACCTCACCGATCTTGTAGCTGACGCCGGTGTAGAAGAGGATCCGCTCGGTGGTGGTCGTCTTGCCCGCGTCGATGTGGGCCATGATCCCGATGTTGCGGACCTTGGCCAGGTCAAGTGAAGTGGTAGCCATAAGGCTTCGGTCTTCTCTCGGTCTCGATGGGGGTAGCGACTACCAGCGGTAGTGCGCGAAGGCCTTGTTGGACTCGGCCATCTTGTGGGTGTCCTCGCGCTTCTTCACAGCGGCACCGAGGCCGTTGGACGCGTCGAGAAGCTCGTTGAGCAGACGCTCGGTCATGGTCTTCTCGCGACGGGCGCGGGAGTAACCGACCAGCCAGCGCAGCGCGAGCGTGTTGGCGCGACCGGGCTTGACCTCGATCGGAACCTGGTACGTCGCACCACCGACACGGCGGGACTTGACCTCGAGGGTCGGCTTGATGTTCTCCAGCGCGCGCTTCAGCGTGATGACCGGGTCGTTGCTGGTCTTCTCGCGCAGGCCCTCCATGGCGCCGTACACGATGCGCTCGGCGGTGGAGCGCTTGCCGTTCAGCAGCACCTTGTTGATCAGCGACGTGACAAGAGGAGAACCGTAGACCGGGTCGATGATGACCGGGCGCTTCGGGGCGGGGCCCTTACGAGGCATTCTTACTTCTCCTTCTTGGCGCCGTAGCGGCTGCGGGCCTGCTTGCGGTTCTTGACACCCTGGGTGTCAAGCGAACCGCGGATGATCTTGTAGCGAACACCGGGCAGGTCCTTCACACGGCCGCCGCGCACGAGCACGATGGAGTGCTCCTGCAGGTTGTGTCCCTCACCCGGAATGTAAGCAGTGACCTCGATCCCGCTGGTCAGACGCACACGCGCGACCTTACGCAGGGCCGAGTTCGGCTTCTTCGGGGTGGTCGTGAACACACGCGTGCAGACGCCGCGACGCTGGGGCGAACCCTCGAGTGCGGGCGTCTTGTTCTTCTCGACCTTGTCCTGCCGGCCCTTACGGACCAGCTGCTGGATCGTAGGCACTACTTCTCCGGTTTCTGTGTGCCGAATGGTGAAGCTAACCTGGAACATTCGCCGACCCACGCGGTCGGGTGTGTCGAAACTGCTGAACTCCCGCCGCGAGGCAGAAAGGGCGCAGAGTACGGCGGCCGCTTACGGCTCCCCCTGTGCGGTTGAAGGCACGCACGAGAGCCAGGGCACACCCCAGGCACAAGGTCTGAGCGTACCTACCTCATTCGCTACGGTCAAAACAAATGGGCGGGCGGGGGTTTGGGGACGGGGCGCCCGCACGGCGGAACCGCCCGCCGAAACGGTCCCGCGCCCCCGTGAACTCCCGGGCGGGGCCCCGCCGTCAGACCCCGGACGACATCTCCAGCAGCACCATCAGGGCGAGAAAAGCAGCCCAGCCGGCCACGGAGAGCCAGCCGAGGATGAGACCGGCCAGGGCGAACCCCTCGCCGCCCTCGCCCGTGCGCCGCATCTCGGCGCGGGCGGTGTGGCCGAGAACGACCGCGGGAATGCCCGTCAGCCCCATCGTCATGGTCGTGAGCACCCCGCAGACCATGGAGCCCACGGCCTTGCCGTTGGTCGCCGGGGGCGGCGGGGGGACCGGCATGAACGTTCTCGGGATCGGGGCGCCCATAGCGGTCGGCTGCATCCCTGAGGGCCCCTGCGGCAGGTCGGCGACCAGAAGGGACAGCTCCCCCACTGTGCGCGCCTTGTAGGCCCTCTCCACGCGCCTCTCGTACTCGTCCTGCGGAAGGCGGCCCTCACTGAAGCCCGCCTTGAGGACATCGACGGCACGCTCACGGTCGGCATGGGCGGCCAGCATCGAAGGACTACTGCCCTGCGCCTGCTGCCACGGGACGGGCTGCCACGACGGGTTAGACACGAGAAACACTCCCCCGGACTGGTTGTCCCTCCATGATGCTCCAACGCCCGGCCCCCGGCATGGGTTCCCCGCCCCACTTTCGTCTCGGTTCTGCCACACCGCACACCCGCACCCACGCCGAACGCCCGTACCAACGCCGAAGGGCGGCCACCCGAAGGTGACCGCCCCTCAACTCAAGCAGCTACAGCCGCTCGCCCACCGGTGCCTACTGGTTGTACGGACCGTAGTCGTAGTCCTCCAGCGGGACGGCCTGGCCGGAGCCCGTGCCGAACGGCGAGTAGTCGATGTCGTCGTAGCCGACGGCCGAGTACATCGCGGCCTTGGCCTCCTCGGTCGGCTCCACCCGGATGTTGCGGTAGCGGGACAGACCCGTACCGGCCGGGATGAGCTTACCGATGATGACGTTCTCCTTGAGGCCGATGAGGCTGTCGGACTTGGCGTTGATCGCCGCGTCCGTCAGAACTCGGGTCGTCTCCTGGAAGGAGGCGGCCGACAGCCAGGATTCCGTCGCCAGCGAGGCCTTGGTGATACCCATCAGCTGCGGGCGACCGGAGGCCGGGTGACCGCCCTCCTGGACCACACGACGGTTCTCGGTCTCGAACTTCGACCGCTCGACCAGCTCACCGGGCAGCAGCTCGGCGTCGCCGGACTCGATGATCGTCACACGGCGGAGCATCTGCCGGATGATGATCTCGATGTGCTTGTCGTGGATCGACACACCCTGCGAGTTGTAGACCTTCTGGACCTCGCCGACCAGGTGGACCTGGACGGCACGCTGACCCAGGATGCGCAGCACGTCGTGCGGGTTGGTGGCACCCACGGTGAGCTTCTGGCCCACCTCGACGTGCTCGCCCTCGCTCACCAGCAGACGGGCGCGCTTCGAGATCGGGAACGCCGTCTCGTCGCTGCCGTCGTCCGGCGTGATGACGATCTTCTTGGTCTTCTCGGTCTCCTCGATACGGACGCGACCGGCCGCCTCGGAGATCGGGGCGACACCCTTCGGCGTACGGGCCTCGAAGAGCTCGACGACACGCGGCAGACCCTGCGTGATGTCGTCACCGGCCACACCACCGGTGTGGAAGGTACGCATCGTCAGCTGGGTACCGGGCTCACCGATGGACTGGGCGGCGATGATGCCGACCGCCTCACCGATGTCGACCAGCTTGCCGGTGGCCAGGGAGCGGCCGTAGCACATGGCACACGTGCCGACCTTGGACTCACAGGTCAGGATCGAGCGGGTCTTGACCTCCTCGACACCGTGGTGCACGAGCTGGTCGATGAGCACGTCGCCCAGGTCCACGTTGGCCGGCGCGATCACCTTGCCGTCGATGACGACGTCCTCGGCGAGCATGCGGGCGTAGACGCTGGTCTCGACGTCCTCGGCCTTGCGCAGGATGCCGGCCTCGTCCTTCGAGGCGATCCGCAGCTTCAGACCGCGCTCGGTGCCGCAGTCCTCCTCGCGGATGATGACGTCCTGCGAGACGTCCACCAGACGACGGGTCAGGTAACCCGAGTCGGCGGTACGCAGGGCGGTGTCCGCCAGACCCTTACGGGCACCGTGCGTGGAGATGAAGTACTCCAGCACGGACAGGCCCTCACGGAAGGACGCCTTGATGGGACGCGGGATGGTCTCGTTCTTGGCGTTCGACACCAGACCACGCATACCGGCGATCTGCCGCATCTGCATCATGTTTCCTCGGGCACCCGAGTCAACCATCATGAAGATGGGGTTGGTCTTGGGGAAGTTCGCGTTCATCGCCTCGGCGACCTCGTTGGTCGCCTTGGTCCAGATCGCGATGAGCTCCTGCGTGCGCTCTTCCTTGGTGATCAGACCGCGCTCGTACTGCTTCTGGACCTTCTCGTCCTGCGCCTCGTAGCCCTTGACGATCTCCTTCTTCGCCTCGGGAACGACGACGTCGGAGATGGCCACGGTGACACCGGAACGGGTCGCCCAGAAGAAGCCGGCCGCCTTCAGGTTGTCGAGCGTCGCCGCCACGATGACCTTGGGGTAGCGCTCGGCCAGGTCGTTGACGATCTCGGAGAGCTGCTTCTTGCCCACCGAGTAGTCGACGAACGGGTAGTCCTCGGGCAGCAGCTCGTTGAAGAGCGCACGGCCGAGCGTGGTCTTCAGACGGAAGCTGTCACCCTGCTGCCACTCCGGCTCGCCCTCCTCGCGCGCCGGCGGCATCCAGCCGCGCGGCGGGATGGTGCCCACCGGGAAGCGGATGTCCACCTGGGACTGCAGCGCCAGCTCGCCGGCGTCGAACGCCATGATCGCCTCGGCCGTGGAGGCGAACGAACGCCCCTCGCCCTTGGTGTCACGCAGTTCGCCGTCGGTGGTGAGGAAGAACAGACCGAGGACCATGTCCTGGGTCGGCATCGTCACCGGGCGGCCGTCGGCGGGCTTGAGGATGTTGTTCGAGGACAGCATCAGGATGCGGGCCTCGGCCTGCGCCTCCGCGGAGAGCGGCAGGTGGACGGCCATCTGGTCACCGTCGAAGTCCGCGTTGAACGCGGTGCAGACGAGCGGGTGGATCTGGATGGCCTTGCCCTCGACCAGCTGCGGCTCGAAGGCCTGGATGCCGAGGCGGTGCAGGGTGGGAGCACGGTTCAGCAGCACCGGGTGCTCGGCGATGACCTCTTCGAGGACGTCGTACACGACGGTGCGGCCGCGCTCCACCATGCGCTTGGCGGACTTGATGTTCTGCGCGTGGTTGAGGTCCACGAGCCGCTTCATCACGAACGGCTTGAAGAGCTCCAGCGCCATCGCCTTCGGCAGACCGCACTGGTGCAGCTTCAGCTGCGGACCGACGACGATCACGGAACGCGCGGAGTAGTCCACACGCTTGCCGAGCAGGTTCTGACGGAATCGACCCTGCTTGCCCTTGAGCATGTCGCTCAGGGACTTCAGCGGGCGGTTACCGGGACCGGTGACCGGACGGCCACGACGACCGTTGTCGAACAGCGCGTCGACGGCCTCCTGGAGCATGCGCTTCTCGTTGTTCACGATGATCTCGGGCGCGCCGAGGTCGAGAAGCCGCTTCAGACGGTTGTTCCGGTTGATCACACGGCGGTACAGGTCGTTCAGGTCGGAGGTCGCGAAGCGGCCACCGTCCAGCTGCACCATCGGGCGAAGGTCCGGCGGGATGACCGGCACGCAGTCGAGCACCATGCCCTTGGGGCTGTTGCTGGTCTGCAGGAACGCGGAGACGACCTTGAGGCGCTTGAGCGCACGGGTCTTCTTCTGGCCCTTGCCGGTACGGATGATCTCGCGGAGGCGCTCGGCCTCCTCGTCCAGGTCGAAGGACTCCAGGCGCTTCTGCAGCGCCGCGGCACCCATCGAACCGTCGAAGTACGTGCCGAAGCGGTCACGCAGCTCGCGGTAGAGGAGCTCGTCGCCCTCCAGGTCCTGGACCTTGAGGTTCTTGAACCGGGTCCACACCTCGTCGAGACGGTCGATCTCGCGCTGCGTACGGTCGCGCAGCTGCTTCATCTCACGCTCGGCGCCCTCGCGCACCTTG
This sequence comes from Streptomyces sp. NPDC001868, assembly GCF_040297125.1. Taxonomy (NCBI): domain Bacteria; kingdom Bacillati; phylum Actinomycetota; class Actinomycetes; order Kitasatosporales; family Streptomycetaceae; genus Streptomyces; species Streptomyces sp. NPDC001868. Next base: position 344,935 of record NZ_JBEOYO010000003.1, read on the forward strand.
CGGCGCACATCGGCCTTGGCACCCTCGGCCTCGAGCTCGGCCAGGTCGGTCTCGAGCTTCTTGGCGCGGGCTTCGAGGTCGGCGTCGCGACGGTTCTCGACCTGCTGACGCTCGACGGAGACATGCGCCTCCAGCGAGGGCAGGTCGCGGGTGCGGCGCTCCTCGTCGACGTACGTGATCATGTACGCCGCGAAGTAGATGACCTTCTCCAGGTCCTTCGGGGCGAGGTCGAGCAGGTAGCCCAGCCGCGACGGAACGCCCTTGAAGTACCAGATGTGGGTGACGGGAGCGGCCAGCTCGATGTGGCCCATCCGCTCACGGCGCACCTTGGCGCGCGTGACCTCGACGCCACAGCGCTCACAGATGATGCCCTTGAAGCGGACACGCTTGTACTTGCCGCAGTAGCACTCCCAGTCCCGGGTCGGACCGAAGATCTTCTCGCAGAAGAGTCCGTCCTTTTCGGGCTTGAGCGTGCGGTAGTTGATCGTCTCGGGCTTCTTGACCTCGCCGTGGCTCCACTGACGGATGTCGTCAGCGGTGGCCAGACCGATCCGGAGCTCGTCGAAGAAGTTGACGTCGAGCACTATGCGTCAATCCCTCTCAGGGTTGTAAGTCATGGGGTCTGATACGGGGGTCCTGGGGCCGGAGGCCTTCATGGCGAAGGCCTCCGAACTCCCGTCAGACCTCTTCGACGCTGCTCGGCTCACGCCGGGACAGGTCGATGCCAAGCTCCTCCGCAGCGCGGAAGACGTCCTCGTCGGTGTCGCGCATCTCGATGGACATGCCGTCCGAGGACAGCACCTCCACGTTGAGGCACAGGGACTGCATCTCCTTGATGAGCACCTTGAAGGACTCGGGGATGCCGGGCTCGGGGATGTTCTCGCCCTTGACGATGGCCTCGTAGACCTTCACGCGGCCGGTCACGTCGTCGGACTTGATGGTCAGCAGCTCCTGGAGGGCGTACGCGGCGCCGTAAGCCTCCAGCGCCCACACCTCCATCTCACCGAAGCGCTGGCCACCGAACTGGGCCTTACCACCCAGCGGCTGCTGGGTGATCATCGAGTACGGACCGGTCGACCGGGCGTGCAGCTTGTCGTCGACCAGGTGGTGGAGCTTGAGGATGTACATGTACCCGATCGAGATCGGGTCCGGGAACGGCTCACCGGAGCGGCCGTCGAACAGCCTCGCCTTACCGGTCGGCTGCACCATGCGCTCGCCGTCGCGGTTCGGGATGGTGTGCTGGAGCAGGCCGGCCAGCTCGTCCTCGCGGGCACCGTCGAAGACCGGGGTCGCGACGTTGGTGCCAGGGGCGACGGAGTCGGCGCCGATGACCTGCAGACGCTTCGCCCAGTCCTCGCCGAGGCCGGAGACGTCCCAGCCGCGGCTGGCGAGCCAGCCGAGGTGGATCTCCAGGACCTGTCCCGGGTTCATTCGGGACGGCACACCGAGCGGGTTGAGGATGATGTCGACCGGGGTGCCGTCCTCCAGGAACGGCATGTCCTCGATCGGCAGGATCTTGGAAATGACACCCTTGTTGCCGTGGCGGCCGGCGAGCTTGTCACCGTCCGTGATCTTGCGCTTCTGCGCCACGTAGACACGAACCAGCTGGTTCACGCCCGGCGGCAGCTCGTCGCCCTCTTCACGGTCGAAGACGCGGACGCCGATGACCTTGCCGATCTCGCCGTGCGGGACCTTCAGCGAGGTGTCACGGACCTCACGGGCCTTCTCACCGAAGATCGCGCGCAGCAGGCGCTCCTCCGGCGTCAGCTCGGTCTCACCCTTGGGCGTGACCTTGCCGACGAGGATGTCGCCGGCGACGACCTCGGCACCGATCCGGATGATGCCGCGCTCGTCGAGGTCGGCGAGGACCTCCTCGGAGACGTTCGGGATGTCCCGGGTGATCTCCTCGGGGCCGAGCTTGGTGTCACGGGCGTCGACCTCGTGCTCCTCGATGTGGATCGAGGAGAGGACGTCGTCCTGCACGAGGCGCTGCGACAGGATGATCGCGTCCTCGTAGTTGTGACCCTCCCACGGCATGAACGCCACGAGCAGGTTCTTGCCGAGGGCCATCTCGCCGTTCTCGGTGGCCGGACCGTCGGCCAGGACCTGGCCCTCGATGATCCGGTCGCCCTCGTTGACGATGACCTTCTGGTTGACCGAGGTGCCCTGGTTGGAGCGGGCGAACTTGGCCAGGCGGTACGTGATGTACGTGCCGTCGTCGTTGGCGGTGGTGATGTAGTCGGCGGAGACCTCCTGGACCACACCCGCCTTCTCGGCCTTGACCACGTCGCCGGCGTCGACGGCGGAGCGGTACTCCATGCCGGTGCCGACGAGCGGGGACTCGCTCTTGATGAGCGGCACGGCCTGACGCATCATGTTCGCGCCCATGAGGGCACGGTTGGCGTCGTCGTGCTCCAGGAAGGGGATCATGGCGGTCGCGACCGACACCATCTGGCGCGGCGAGACGTCCATGTAGTCGACGTCGTCACCGGGGACGTAGTCGACCTCGCCGCCACGACGGCGGACCAGGACGCGGTTCTCGGTGAAGCGGAGGTCGTCGTCGAGCGTGGCGTTGGCCTGCGCGATGACGAATCGGTCCTCTTCGTCGGCCGTCAGGTAGTCGACCTCGTCGGTGACGACACCGTCGGTGACCCGGCGGTAGGGCGTCTCCACGAAACCGAACGCGTTGACGCGACCGTAGGAGGCGAGCGAACCGATCAGACCGATGTTCGGGCCTTCGGGCGTCTCGATCGGACACATACGGCCGTAGTGCGAGGGGTGCACGTCACGGACCTCGAAGCCGGCCCGCTCACGGGAGAGACCACCCGGACCAAGAGCCGACAGACGGCGCTTGTGGGTGAGACCCGACAGCGGGTTGTTCTGGTCCATGAACTGCGACAGCTGGCTGGTGCCGAAGAACTCCTTGATGGAGGCGACGACCGGCCGGATGTTGATCAGGGTCTGCGGCGTGATCGCCTCGACGTCCTGGGTCGTCATCCGCTCACGGACGACTCGCTCCATACGCGCCAGACCCGTACGGACCTGGTTCTGGATGAGCTCGCCGACGCTGCGCAGACGACGGTTGCCGAAGTGGTCGATGTCGTCGGTCTCGACGACGATCGTCTGGCCGTTGTCCGCGGCCGTCTCGGTCTCGCCGGCGTGCAGCTTCACCAGGTACTTGATCGTCGAGATGACGTCCTCGACGGTCAGGACGCCCGCGTCGAGCGGAGCCTCCGCACCCAGCTTCTTGTTGACCTTGTAGCGGCCGACCTTCGCGAGGTCGTAGCGCTTCGGGTTGAAGTACAGGTTCTCCAGAAGCGTCTGCGCGGCCTCACGCGTGGGGGGCTCGCCCGGACGCAGCTTGCGGTAGATGTCGAGCAGCGCGTCGTCCTGCCCCTGGGTGTGGTCCTTCTCCAGGGTGGCGCGCATGGACTCGTACTCGCCGAACTCCTCCAGGATCTGCTCGGTGGTCCAGCCGAGTGCCTTGAGGAGGACGGTCACGGACTGCTTGCGCTTGCGGTCGATGCGCACACCGACCATGTCGCGCTTGTCGATCTCCATCTCCAGCCAGGCACCCCGGGACGGGATGATCTTGGCGGAGAAGATGTCCTTGTCGGACGTCTTGTCGATGGAGGAGTCGAAGTAGACACCGGGGGAACGGACCAGCTGCGACACCACGACACGCTCGGTGCCGTTGATGACGAAGGTGCCCTTGTGGGTCATGAGCGGGAAGTCGCCCATGAAGACCGTCTGGGACTTGATCTCACCGGTCTCGTTGTTGGTGAACTCGGCCGTGACGAAGAGCGGGGCCGCGTACGTGAAGTCACGGTCCTTGCACTCGTCGATGCTGTTCTTCGGCGGCTCGAAGCGGTGGTCACGGAAGGTCAGCGACATCGACCCGGAGAAGTCCTCGATCGGGGAGATCTCCTCGAAGATCTCCTCCAGACCGGACTTGGTGGGGACGTCCTGTCCGTTCTCCAGAGCCTCCTCGACCCGACTCTGCCAGGCGGTGTTGCCGAGCAGCCAGTCGAAGCTCTCGGTCTGCAGCGCGAGCAGGTTGGGAACCTCGAGAGGCTCCTTGATCTTTGCGAAAGAGATGCGCAGCGGGGCAGTGCTGGCGGCTGGGTTCGTATTCGAGGTCGAGGCGTTGCGCGAGGCGGCCAAGAGGGGGTCCTTCCGAGGGCTCGGACTCACTACGCGCGTACCGGCCCCTCTCCTGCGCAAAGAGAGCAGGCGGTTCCTGAACTGGCGGAAAAGGCCAGGTCAGGAATGGTCTGTTCATCGATGCTCAAGTGAGGGCATGCCCCTGGTGACGGGCAGGGGACAGCTAACAGGCAGCGCAAAGGGTCAGTGTAGCCACTTGGCACACTGATGTCCAGTGCGGGTTTCTCGAGACCCTCGTTGTTCTCGACACCTGCGCAAGCCCACGCCCTCAATGCACGTTGATACTGCCCTCTTCGCCGTCGATCCATGCCTCGGAGTTCGGATCGGTGTGACGACGCGTCCTGAGAATTGCGCGCTGCGTGCAGTTCGTCAAGGCCCCTCATACCCGATCCGGGTGCCGCGATCGTCACTCGCGGCTCGTCACCTGGGGCGTTCGGAGGCACGACGAAGATCACCATACTCGTCGCCACCGACAGTGCAAGGCAGCCCTCGCCCGACGTCCCGGAACGCCGAAGGGCGACCACCCAGTTGGGTGATCGCCCTTCGGTACGTTCGCGTTACAGCCTCGAACGAGTTTTTGACACTCGTCTCAGAACTGTCCCGCAGCGATCCTCGCGGATCGAAGGAGCTGGCGGACCAGCGAGGCCTTACTTGACCTCGACGGAGGCGCCGGCGGCCTTGAGGGACTCGGCAGCCTTCTCGGCGGCCTCCTTGGCGACCTTCTCGAGAACGGGCTTCGGGGCGCCGTCCACGAGGTCCTTGGCCTCCTTCAGACCCAGGGAGGTCAGCTCACGCACGACCTTGATGACCTGGATCTTCTTCTCGCCGGCGCCGGTGAGGACGACGTCGAACTCGTCCTGCTCCTCGACAGCCTCGGCCACGGCGCCCGGGCCGGCGGGGCCGGCAACGGCGACCGCGGCGGCGGCGGTGACGTCGAACTTGGTCTCGAACGCCTTCACGAACTCGGAGAGCTCGATGAGGGTCATCTCCTCGAACTGCGCGAGCAGGTCTTCCTGGCTGAGCTTCGCCATGATGGGCGATCCTTCCACTAATTCGGCTGGTGCCGGTATGTACATGTCTGGCGGGCGTACGATCGGCCCGCTACGACCGTTGCCTTAAGGCGCCAAGCCTCAGGCGGCGGTCATTTCGCGAGCCGAGTTACTCGGCACCGCCCTGCTCGTCCTGCTTGGCGCGAAGGGCGTCCACGGTGCGGACGAGCTTCGAGGGAAGCGCCTGGAAGAGCTGCGCAGTCTGGGACTGCTTGCCCTTGAAGGCACCCGCCAGCTTGGAGAGCAGAACCTCGCGGGACTCGAGGTCCGCAAGCTTCTTGATCTCGTCGGCGGACAGCGCCTTGCCGTCAAGGACACCGCCCTTGATGACGAGGTTCGGGTTGTCCTTGGCGAAGTCACGAAGACCCTTCGCCGACTCCACCGGGTCACCGGTGACGAAGGCGACTGCCGTCGGACCGTTGAACAGGTCGTCGAGCGTCGAGATCCCGGCCTCGTTGGCCGCAATCTTGGTCAGCGTGTTCTTCACCACGGCGTACTGGGCGTTCTCACCGAGCGAACGACGCAGCGTCTTGAGCTGCGCCACGGTGAGACCCCGGTACTCGGTCAGCACAGCGGCGTTCGAGCTACGGAACTGCTCCGCGAGCTCGGCCACCGCGGCAGCCTTGTCGGGCCTTGCCATAGAGCGTCGGCCTCCTTCCGGGTGATGAGGACCGCTCAGAAGGGGCTGGGACAAAACGAAACGCCCCGGCGCAGGCGCTCGGGGCGTAGCTCTACCGGACGAATCCCGTACGACGACGGAACCGGACCAGGAGCAACTTCCACAATCACCTGCGCGGGTCGTCCGCAGCGTTCAGCGGATCCTTCGGCCACCGCGCCCTCTCACGAGCACACGGCAACGACCAGCGGTCTTTGGCTTCCTGTGGAGAGTAGATGACACAGGACGTGTCAAGCAAATCCGCCCTCGCGGGACGCCGCTCAGGACTCCCGCACGTCCTCCTCCGGCGCACCCGGATCAAAGGTGTCCCCTTCCGGCGGGGGCTCGACGAGCATCCCCTGGTCGAACTCGACGAAGGTGACGGTCATGTCGTACGCACCGGTGGCACCGGTCGCCCGTATGCGGAATCGCTTGGTCCTGTCGGCACCGTCGATCCACTGGTCCACCGTGATCACGGGTGCGCCCAGTCCCACGAACTGGGCGTAGCGCCGCTCCCGGACGGCCTCGCTCTCGCCCTTCAGGGCCGCGCGGAGCCCGCTGCGGCTGACCGTTCCCCGGTAGTGCGTGGTCTTGACGCCGTCCACGTTCCTGGTGCCGAGCCGCTCGACGTCCTCGGAGCCGACGAGGAAGGTGGACTGGTCGACCGGGTCGTCGGCGACGTACTCCACGGCCTTTGGGTCGCCCATCTCCCGGGCCGTGTCGAGATCGAACCTGGTCCAGTACTGGTCGGCGGTGCTGACCTCGGTCTCACCACCGATGTACAGCCCTCTGTCGACCGCGCGCAGTTCCCACTTGCGGCCGTCCGCCCCCTGCCTGAAGGAAGTGGCGTTCATGACCATGGCGAACGTGGAGCCGGGGCGCCGCTCGGCCTCGGCCTCGACGAGGCCGCCCTTCGGCGTCCGGCCGGCCATCCGGTAGCGCAGGGTGAAGACGTCCCCGATGTGGTCCGCCGCCCTGGTCACGGCCGAGACGGCCTTCTCCCGCGACGACTCCGTCTTCGCCGAGCCGTCCGTACAGGCGCTCGCGCCGGCCAGCAGCGCGACCGCGGTCGCGGCTCCGACGGCCTGGCGGCGTGCGGAACCGCGTGTGGCAAACCTCATGTGTCCCCCGTGGTCTTCTGACCCGTCGCTGCGGGCCGCCAGGGACCTTATCCCGGAGGGAGCGTGGTCGTCCGTCGAGGGTCAGCTCGTCGGCAGCGACCCCATGAGCTCCTTGTAGTCGACGGTGTCGCCCGCCGGCGGCTTCTCCGTCGTGACGTCGATGCCGTAGTCGCTGTAGTGGACCGTGGAGTTCACCACGCCGTTCGCGGTCTCGGCCTCCTCGGTCTTCTTGACCAGAAGGTTGTCGTCGTCGATCCAGAGGTCGATGGCCACGGTGGTGATGCCGGACGCCGTCAGCTGTTCCGCCAGTTCGGCCCGCGCCTCCTCGCCGAGGTTCGCGTCGCGCTCCTGGAGGTCGGCGACGTCCACCGTGCCCGCGTAGTGCGTGGTCCGCTCGCCGCGCACGTCCTCCTCGCCGGTCCTGTCTGCGTCGCCGGAGGCCAGCAGGAGCCGTACGGACTGGTTCGGTGTGACGCTCTTGAAGTGCTCGCGCACATAGGCGCCGGAGGCCCCGCCGATCATCTCGTCCAGGTCCTCGTACGCGTACCGGATCCACCGCCTGCCGCCGTACTGCCCGGCGAAGAGGTCGCCCATGTCCGCGTAATAGGCGTCGGGCAGATAGCGGGCCCGGGTCGAGGTGATGCCCAGCCGGCCCATCTGGTCGGCGGCCTGGCCGCCGGTGTAGGTGATGGTCATGGCGCCGTTGAGGCCGTCGGCCCAGTCGACCTCACCGTCCGCCTCGATGGACATCAGGTCGCCCATGTCCGCGGTGGACTCGATCCTCGACGAGTCGGCGTCGCCGGTGGACTCCTCCGCGAGCCTGAGCGCCGCGAACGGATCGCTCCCGCCGCCCTCGCCGGGGTCCGGGGCTCCACAGGCCGCCACCCCCGTCAGCGCGGCCGCCACCGCGAACGTCAGGACCGTACGGCGACACCTGGTCGTACCGGTCATCCGTCCCCACCCCCAGGGAGATCGCCGTGCTCCGCACACCGCACTCCAGGGCAGCACACTTGCGCGCCGGTGCCCACCCATATGCCCAAAAGGCCCGTATGCCGAGAGGACATGTGCGAGAGGGGCGCGGACGAAAAGGGGCGAGCCCCGCACCTCGGAAGGTGCGGGGCTCGTCCTCTGGCTGTGCTACCGCGACACGGCGGCCGGTGAGCGCGGGGCTCAGACGGCGGCCGGGTCCTCCTCGACGAGGAGGTTGCGGGTGCGGTTCGAGTCGATCGGAATGCCGGGGCCGATCGTGGTGCTGATCGCGGCCTTCTTGATGTAGCGACCCTTGGCGGCCGACGGCTTCAGACGGAGGATCTCCTCCAGCGCCGCGGCGTAGTTCTCCACCAGCTTGGTGTCGTCGAACGACGTCTTGCCGATGATGAAGTGCAGGTTCGAGTGCTTGTCGACGCGGAACTCGATCTTGCCGCCCTTGATGTCGTTGACGGCCTTCACGACGTCCGGGGTCACGGTGCCGGTCTTGGGGTTCGGCATGAGACCACGGGGACCGAGCACGCGGCCGAGGCGGCCGACCTTGCCCATGAGGTCCGGGGTGGCGACGACGGCGTCGAAGTCCAGACGGCCCTTCGCCACCTCGTCGATCAGTTCGTCGGAGCCGACGATGTCGGCGCCGGCGGCGGTCGCGGCCTCGGCACGGTCACCGGTCGCGAAGACCAGGACCCGGGCGGTCTTACCGGTGCCGTGCGGGAGGTTCACGGTGCCACGGACCATCTGGTCGGCCTTGCGCGGGTCGACACCCAGACGGAAGGCGACCTCGACGGTGCCGTCGAACTTGGACGTGGAGGTCTCCTTGGCGAGACGGACGGCCTCGAGCGGGGCGTAGAGCTTGTCCCGGTCGACCTTGGCGTCCGCAGCGCGGAGAGCCTTGCTGCGCTTGCTCACAACTGCTCCTGTGTGTTCTGAAAGGAGTCGTGGTACGGGCCGAGCGGGCCCTGCCACGTGCGACCGCTCATACGTCGGCCGCGGGGTTCTACGAAGGTGGGGTTCAGCCCTCGACCGTGATGCCCATGGAACGGGCGGTGCCGGCGATGATCTTCGACGCGGCGTCCAGGTCGTTGGCGTTCAGGTCGGGGAGCTTGGTCGTGGCGATCTCACGGACCTGCGCCTCGGTGATCTTGGCGACCTTGGTCTTGTGCGGCTCGCCGGAGCCCTTCTCGACACCCGCGGCCTTGAGGATCATCTTCGCGGCCGGCGGCGTCTTGGTGACGAAGGTGAAGGAGCGGTCCTCGTAGACCGTGATCTCCACCGGGATCACCCAGCCACGCTGCGACTCGGTCGCGGCGTTGTAGGCCTTGCAGAACTCCATGATGTTGACGCCGTGCTGACCGAGCGCGGGGCCGACCGGCGGGGCCGGGTTCGCCGCACCGGCGTTGATCTGGAGCTTGATGAGCCCCGTGACCTTCTTCTTCTTGGGAGGCATTGCTCTCCGGGTCCTTTCGATTCGAGTGCACCCCCACCCAGGTCGCGTCCCGGCTGAAGGCATACCGCACAACGATAGCGGGTATAGATGCGCGGCTAAAAACCGAGCAGGTCAGACAAGCTTTTGACAGCCCGTCTGACCTGGTCGGAAGCGGTGAGCCCAGAAGGAACCGGTACCGGCTAGTTCTTCTGGATCTGGTCGAACGAGAGCTCGACCGGCGTCTCGCGGCCGAAGATCTCGACGAGACCCTTGACCTTCTTCGAGTCCGCGTTGATCTCGTTGATGGTCGCCTGCAGCGTGGCGAACGGGCCGTCCGTGACGGTGACCGAGTCGCCGACCTCGAAGTCCAGCACCTGGACCTCGACCTTGCGGGCGGGAGCCGGCTTGCCCTCGGCCTCGGCGGCCTCGCGGGCGGCCTTCTCCTCGGCCTCCGGCGCGAGCATCTTGACGATCTCGTCCAGGGTCAGCGGGTACGGGTCGTAGGCGTTGCCCACGAAGCCGGTGACACCGGGGGTGTTGCGGACGACGCCCCAGGACTCGTTCGTCAGGTCCATACGGACCAGGACGTACCCGGGAAGCTTGTTCTGGCGGATCGTCTTGCGCTCGCCGTTCTTGATCTGCGCGACCTCTTCCTGCGGCACCTCGGCCTGGAAGATGAAGTCCTCGACGTTCAGCGAGACGGCACGCTGTTCGAGGTTGGTCTTCACGCGGTTCTCGTAACCGGCGTACGTGTGGATGACGTACCACTCGCCGGGCAGGGTCCGCAGTTCTTCCCGCAGGGCCTCGACGGGGTCGACCGGCGCGGTCTCCTCCTCGATGGCCTCTTCGGCAGCGTCCTCGTCCGCGGAGTCGTCGGCGTCGCCGCTCTCGTCCTCCTCGACGTGAACGGCCTCTTCCTCGGCCGGCTCCCCCGCCTCGGCTTCGGCAGCCTCGAACTCGTCGACCTCGTCCGCTCCCTCGACGATGTCGAGCTCATCATCCACGGACTCGTCCGGCTCGATGGCGTCGTTCAGGTTCGGGTCAGACACGTGGCTGCTTCTTCCTGGATACATGGGGGTGGAACACGCGAAAGGGGCGCCAGGTTACGGCGCCCTTCGCTTTCGGCTCAGCCGAAGACGTACTTGGCGGCCTTGTCTAGTCCGAAGTCAATCACAGTCACAAGACCGATCATGATGACCACGAAGACGATGACCACCGTGGTGTAGGTCGTCAGCTGGGAGCGGGTCGGCCAGACGACCTTCCGCAGCTCCGCGACGATCTGGCGGTAGAAGAGCGCGAGACGCTTCAGCGGGCCCTTCTTGGCACGCTTGCCGCCCTTGCGGGTCTTCTTCTTGTCCTCGGGCACCTCGTCCTGGGCATCAGGCGTGTCGATGGAGCCCACGGCGTCCGTCATTCATCCTCACCTGATTCCGGTCCGGGTCGTGGCCGTGCCGCGCCCGGTCTGAGCCGCACGGCGGAACATTGCTGTACGTACATGCGCACACATCCTGGCGTGAGGAGTGTGTAGCAGGGCCGGAGGGACTTGAACCCCCAACCGCTGGTTTTGGAGACCAGTGCTCTACCAATTGAGCTACGACCCTTTGCGGTTCTCCCCCAACGTACCGCATCCGACCGGGTGCTCGGTGTGCACCTGACGGGCGCGGCCGGTGAAGGCCAACGAGGAGAGAGCATACGTGGTCCGAGGCCTGCCGTCGAACAGAAAGCGTCCGTAGGGGCGTTGCTCGTCGAAGATCGACCGTTTCCCGCCGCGGATACAAACGGTTGTTCCGCCGCTGTTCAGTCTGTGAAACCCGCGTGCCCGGCGCGTTTCGTGTCTGAAACGATGGGGTCCATGAGCGCTGCAACCCCTCCCACCGAGCGCCGGGTCTCCGCGCGTATCGGCGCGATCTCCGAGTCCGCCACCCTCGCCGTGGACGCCAAGGCCAAGGCCCTCAAGGCCGCCGGACGTCCGGTGATCGGCTTCGGCGCCGGCGAGCCCGACTTCCCGACCCCCGACTACATCGTCGAGGCGGCCGTCGAGGCCTGCAGGAACCCGAAGTACCACCGCTACACGCCGGCCGGCGGTCTGCCCGAGCTGAAGGCCGCCATCGCCGCGAAGACCCTGCGCGACTCCGGTTACGAGGTCGACGCGTCGCAGGTCCTCGTCACCAACGGCGGCAAGCAGGCGATCTACGAGGCCTTCGCCGCGATCCTCGACCCGGGCGACGAGGTGATCGTCCCGGCGCCGTACTGGACGACGTACCCGGAGTCGATCCGTCTCGCCGGCGGTGTCCCGGTCGACGTCGTCGCCGACGAGACCACGGGCTACCGGGTCTCCGTCGAGCAACTGGAGGCGGCCCGCACCGAGAACACCAAGGTGCTGCTCTTCGTCTCCCCCTCCAACCCGACCGGCGCGGTCTACACGCGCGCGCAGATCGAGGAGATCGGCCGCTGGGCCGCCGAGAAGGGCCTGTGGGTCCTGACCGACGAGATCTACGAGCACCTGGTCTACGGCGACGCCGAGTTCCACTCCCTGCCCGTGGTCGTGCCGGAGCTGGCCGACAAGACGATCGTGGTCAACGGTGTCGCGAAGACGTACGCGATGACGGGCTGGCGCGTGGGCTGGGTCATCGGCCCGAAGGACGTGGTCAAGGCCGCGACGAACCTGCAGTCGCACGCCACGTCGAACGTCTCCAACGTGGCGCAGGTCGCCGCGCTGGCCGCCGTCTCCGGCGATCTGTCGGCCGTGGAGAAGATGAAGGAGGCCTTCGACCGCCGCCGCAAGACCATCGTGCGGATGCTCAACGAGATCGACGGCGTCCTCTGCCCGGAGCCCGAGGGCGCGTTCTACGCCTACCCGTCGGTGAAGGAGCTGCTCGGCAAGGAGATCCGCGGCAAGCGCCCGCAGGACTCGGTCGAACTGGCCGCGCTGATCCTGGAGGAGGCCGAGGTCGCGGTCGTCCCCGGCGAGGCGTTCGGCACTCCCGGCTATCTGCGTCTGTCGTACGCCCTGGGTGACGAGGATCTCGTCGAGGGCGTCTCCCGTATCCAGAAGCTGCTGGCGGAGGCCACGGACTGAGGTCCGTGTTCCGTTCTCCGTGGTGGGCCGCGTCTACGACTGTCGTAGGTGCGGCCCACTCGCTTGTGCGAGCAAGACCACGTTCGAGGATTCCGCTACCGGTACGGCGTCGGCGTACGGCAGGATCGGGCGATGGAGCGTGTACGTGATCTCTCTGAACTGCCCAAGGCCCATCTGCATCTGCACTTCACCGGGTCGATGCGGCCCACGACCGTGCTGGAGCTGGCCGACAAGTACGGGGTGCGGCTGCCCGAGGCGCTCACCGAGGCGCTGACCAGCGGGGAGCCGCCGAAGCTGCGGGCGACGGACGAGCGAGGGTGGTTCCGGTTCCAGCGGCTGTACGACGCGGCGCGCTCGTGCGTCAGAGGGCCCGAGGACATCCAGCGGCTGGTGCGGGAGGCCGCCGAGGAGGATGTGCGGGACGGCTCGGGCTGGCTGGAGATCCAGGTGGACCCGACGTCGTACGCGCCCCGGCTGGGCGGGCTGATCCCGGCGCTGGAGGTCATCCTCGACGCGGTGGACACGACCGTGCGGGAGACCGGGCTCGGGATGCGGGTGCTGGTGGCCGCGAACCGGATGAAGCACCCGCTGGACGCGCGCACGCTGGCCCGCCTCGCGGTGCGGTACGCGGACCGGGGTGTGGTGGGCTTCGGGCTCTCCAACGACGAACGCCGGGGCATGGCACGGGACTTCGACCGGGCCTTCGCGATCGCCCGCGAGGGGGGCCTGCTGTCGACGCCGCACGGCGGTGAGCTGAGCGGCCCGTCGTCGGTGCGTGACTGCCTGGACGATCTGCACGCCTCACGGATCGGGCACGGGGTGCGCGCGGCGGAGGACCCGCGTCTGCTGAAGCGGCTCGCGGACCGGGGGATCACCTGTGAGGTCTGCCCGGCCTCGAACGTGGCCCTCGGTGTCTACGAGAAGCCGCAGGACGTCCCCCTGAGGACTCTGTTCGAGGCCGGGGTGCCGATGGCGCTCGGCGCGGACGACCCGCTGCTCTTCGGCTCCCGTCTGGCGGCCCAGTACGAGATCGCCCGCCACCACCACGCCTTCACGGACGCCGAACTGGCGGAGCTGGCCCGGCAGTCGATCCGGGCGTCGGCGGCACCGGAGCAGGAGCGGAACAAGCTCCTCTCCGGGGTGGACGACTGGCTCGCCCGGCCGCCGGGCCAGGGCGCCTAGGGCCTGTTGCGAAAGTGGCGCCTGCCGCGCGACGCCCGGCACGCACTCTCGCAACAGGCCCTAGAGGCTGACGCCGACCGTCACCGGCTCGTTGACGAGGGTGATGCCGAAGGCCTCGCGGACCCCGGTCACGACCTCGCGGGCCAGCGTGAGCAGGTCCTCGGTGGTGGCCGCGCCCCGGTTGGTGAGGGCCAGGGTGTGCTTGGTGGAGATCCGGGCGGGGCCGGTGCCGTACCCCTTGGTGAAGCCCGCCCTGTCGATGAGCCAGGCCGCGGAGGTCTTGGTGTGGCCGTCGCCGGCGGCGTACGCGGGCGGGGTGATGTCGGCCCCGAGGCGTTCCCGCACGCGCGCGTGGAACGCGGCGAACTCCTCGTCCGTGAGGATCGGGTTGGTGAAGAACGAGCCGGCGGACCAGGTGTCGTGGTCCTCGGGGTCGAGCACCATGCCCTTGCCGGCCCGCAACTTCAGCACGGTCTCGCGGGCCCGGGCGAGGGGGACGCGGTCGCCGGGCTCGACGCCGAGCGTGCGGGCCGTCTCGGCGTACTTGACCGGCCCCGACAGTCCGTCCGCGTCCTCCAGTTCGAACCGGACGCGCAGGACGACATACCGCTCGGGTTCGTCCTTGAAGCGGCTGTGGCGGTACGAGAAGGCGCACTCGGCGTTGGGGACGGTGACCGTCTCGCGGGTGCGGCGGTCGTAGGCGACGACCTCGGTGATGGTGGAGGCGACCTCCTGGCCGTACGCCCCGACGTTCTGGATCGGTGTGGCGCCGGCGGAGCCAGGGATGCCGGCCAGGCATTCGATGCCGGCGAGCCCGGCCTCGACGGTGCGGGCGACCGCGTCGGTCCACACCTCGCCGGCGGCCAGCTCCAGCCGTGTCCCGTCGAGCGCGTAGCCCTTCGTGGCGATGACCAGGGCGGTGCCGGCGAACCCCTGGTCGCCGATGACGAGGTTGGATCCGCCTCCGATGAGCAGCAGCGGGGTACCGGTGTCGTCGGCCTCGCGGACGGCGGCGATCACCTCGTCGTCGGTGGTCGCGGTGATCAGCCGGCGCGCGGGTCCGCCCAGCCGGAAGGTGGTCAGCGGGGCGAGGGGGGCGTCGTGGAGTTCCTGCACGGGCTCAAGAGTACGAGACCCCCGCGTCCGGGAGGGGCGCGGGGAACCGCGCGACAAGCCCCCACCGGCCCGCGGCCGACAACGCCCAGCCACTCCGCACCGCTCGCCGCTCGGCTGTCGGCTGTCAGCTGTCGGCTGTCGGCTGTCGGCTGTCAGGCCAGTCGTACGACCGCGCGGGACATGCCCAGGACCTTCTGGCCGGCGCTCATGGCCGTGAGGTCCACGCGGACGGTCTGGTCGTCGAGCTTGGCGCCGATCTTGGCGGTGACCTCGATGGTGGCGCCCTGCTCGTCGTCGGGGACGACGACGGGCTTGGTGAAGCGAACGCCGTACTCGACGACCGCGCCCGGGTCGCCGGTCCAGTCGGTGACGACGCGGATCGCCTCGGCCATGGTGAACATGCCGTGCGCGATGACGTCGGGGAGGCCGACCTCCTTGGCGAACCTCTCGTTCCAGTGGATCGGGTTGAAGTCGCCGGAGGCGCC
The DNA here is from genome assembly GCF_040297125.1 of Streptomyces sp. NPDC001868. Taxonomy (NCBI): domain Bacteria; kingdom Bacillati; phylum Actinomycetota; class Actinomycetes; order Kitasatosporales; family Streptomycetaceae; genus Streptomyces; species Streptomyces sp. NPDC001868. Next base: position 360,199 of record NZ_JBEOYO010000003.1, read on the forward strand.
CGCGTACCGCACGAGGTCGGCGCGGGTCACGCCGAAGCTCTGGGCGGGCAGTTCGGTGCCGACCTCGACGTCGTCGTAGGAGATCTTCGCGGTCATCGGTTCCTCACGTCCTCAGGCCTTCTCTGCCGCGCGGGCCACGAGCTTGGTCCAGGCGGTCACGACGTGCTCACCGGTCTCGTCGTGGACCTCGCCGCGGATGTCCAGGATGTCGTTGCCCGCCAGGGACTTGATCGCCTCGATGGTCGAGGTGACCGTGAGCCGGTCGCCGGCGCGCACGGGGCGCCGGTGGGCGAACTTCTGGTCGCCGTGCACCACCCGGCTGTAGTCGAGGCCCAGCTGGGGGTCCTGGACGACCTCACCGGCAGCCTTGAAGGTGATCGAGAACACGAAGGTCGGCGGGGCGATCACATCGGCGTACCCGAGCGCCTTGGCGGCCTCCGGGTCGGTGTACACGGGGTTGGTGTCCCCCACGGCCTCCGCGAACTCGCGGATCTTCTCCCGGCCGACCTCGTAGGGGTCGGTGGGCGGGTAGGAACGCCCCACGAAGGACTGGTCGAGCGCCATGACTCGGCACCTCCTGCTCTACTGACCGGTACTGGTCGATGTAACGACGCGAGGCCGCCCCCGATCTCTCGGGGACGGCCTCGCGTACGAGCCTGTTTTATCGCGTTTCGCGGTGCGCGGTGTGCGCATTGCAACGCGGGCAGTGCTTCTTCATCTCCAGTCGGTCCGGGTTGTTACGCCGGTTCTTCTTGGTGATGTAGTTCCGCTCCTTGCACTCCACGCAGGCCAGCGTGATCTTCGGGCGGACGTCGGTGGCAGCCACGTGAGTGCTCCTTGACGAACGGATGGGACAGGGTTGAACGCATAAAAGAGTAGCCGATCGAAGGACCGACCCCGCAATCGGCTACTGTCAGTAGCGGTGACCGGACTTGAACCGGTGACACAGCGATTATGAGCCGCTTGCTCTACCGACTGAGCTACACCGCTGCGATGCGATCAGTTCCCGTCTTGCGACGGGAACCTTTCACACCAGAGCCCCAATACGGAATCGAACCGTAGACCTTCTCCTTACCATGGAGACGCTCTGCCGACTGAGCTATTGGGGCGAGCGATGAAGACATTACACGCCCCACGGCCGATCGCCCAAATCCGTTTCCCGGCCCCCGTCCCCGGGTCGTCCAGGGATCATCCGGCGGGCGTCAGGGGATCATTCCGCCGCTGTCCCGCGGCGCCTGTCCGCCCCGTTTTCCCAGGTCCCGTGGGCCTCATGGACACCACGGTTCCCGGTCCTCCCGGTGGTCGGCCGTCAGGTGAACCGCGCCGGTACGACTATTGCGCTCCTCCGCGACGACGGCGGACCGCCCGCCTAGGCTCGACTCACTCTGCGTGATCTTGTAGCCCCAGGAGCGCGATGCCCGACAGCCGGCCGCAGCCGTCCCCCTCCTCGTCCGGCCCGCCCTGGGGCCCGGACGAGGCAGGCGCCCTGCTGCTGTGCGGTGCGCGCCTGACCGACGGCCGGGTGGTGGACGTACGGCTGGGCGGCGGGCGGATCGAGGCGGTCGGCACGGCGGGCAGTCTGGGCGCCGCCCCGGCCGGGTCCGGGGCGCCCGCCACCCGGGTGGACCTCGGCGGCCATCTGCTCCTGCCGGCCCCGGTCGAGACCCACGCCCACGGCGACACGGCCCTGTCGGCCGACTTCGAGGGGCCGGTCCCGTACGACGGGCAGGACGTCCAGCGGCGGGCCACCGAGGCCGCGCTGCTGCAGCTCGGGCACGGCGCCACGGGGGTGCGCTCACACGTCCACGTGGGCGACGTCCAGGGGTTGGAGGCGCTGACGGCGGTGCTCCGGGCGCGGCGGGCGCTGCGCGGGCTCGTCGAGCTGACGACGGTGGCGATGCCCCGGGTGCTGACCGGGGTGGCCGGGGCGGACGGGCTGGCGATCCTGCGGGACGCGGTGAAGATGGGTGCCTCGGTGGTCGGCGGCTGCCCGGATCTGGACCCCGATCCCACCGGGTACGTGGAGGCGGTCCTGGAGATCGCCTCCGAGCACGGCTGCCCGGTCGATCTGCACACCGACGGCGACGACCCGGCGCGGCTGGCCCGGCTCGCGGCCATGGCGGGGGGTCTGCGGCCCGGTGTCACCCTCGGCCCGTGCGGCGGCCTCGCCCGCCTCCCCGCCCAGATCGCCTCCCGCGCCGCCGACCAGCTCGCCGCGGCCGGCGTCACGGTCGTCTGCCTCCCCCAGGGCGGCTGCGGCACCGTGGACCGCCGGGGCACGGCGCCCGTACGGCTCCTGCGCGCGGCCGGCGTACGCCTCGCGGCGGGCAGCGGGGCGCTGCGGGACGTGTCGAACCCCGTCGGCCGCGGGGACCCCCTGGAGGCGGCCTTCCTGCTGGCCTCCCGGTACGGGCTGCGGCCCGAGGAGGCGTACGACACCGTCAGCGGGGCGGCCCGTGCCGCGCTCGGGCTGCCCGAGGTGCGCGTGGAGGCGGGTTTTCCCGCCGAGTTGCTCGCCGTACGCGGCGCCGGGCTCGCGGGGGTGCTGTCCCTCGCGTACAGCCGGATCGTCGTGCACCGGGGGCGCGTGGTGGCGCGTACCAGCGCGGTACGGGAGTACGGCGGCTCGGCGGCGAGCGCGGCGCTGGATCTGCCGCGGCAGGGGCGGGGGGAGCCGTCCTGAGGGTGTCCTGGGGGCGCTTTGGGGGTGTCCTGGGGGCGCCCTGGGGTGATGGGCGTACGTGCGGGGCGTGGGCGTGCGGGCACGCGCGCGTGGGGTTGATTCGATTCGTGCTTCACGCGCGCGTGCTGGAACTGCGGGCACGCGCGCGTTCCCGCAGTTCCAGCACGGGGACGGGCTGTCCCGCACGTGGGTGCGTCAGGCGCCGGGTGTCAGGGCGCCACCGCTCAGACGCCGAGCATTCCGCCGCCGAGCGGGCCGCCGAACTCGTCGACCGGGATCTCGGAGGCACCCTTGGGCGCGCTGATGTCGCCGGCCTTGCCGAAGGTGAGGACGAGGGGGGCCTTGGCACCCTTCGGGTCGTCGGCGAGGACGGCGAGGTCGGTCTCGATCCGGGTCAGGTCGCCGTTCTTGAGGGTGAAATCGACCGCGACCTTCTTGTTCGGGGCGTCCTTCATGTCCTTGGCCGTGGGCAGTTCGGCTCCCGGCGGCAGATCGCCCTTCAGGGGCTGGAGCTTGTCGACGATGCCGGTGAGCAGGTCGCGGAAGTTGGCCTTGGCGGTGATGACCTCGGTGCCGTCCTCGCCGTCCTTGGTCTTGAAGTCGACCTCACGGGCGACGACACCGCGGACGGCGTCGAGGATCTTCTGCTGGGTCTTGGCGTCGATCTCGTCGGAGCCGCCCGCGCCGGAGCCCGCGCCCGCGTCCTCGGCGGCCTTCTGCAGGTCGGCGGTGTTGACCTTGACCCAGTCGCCCTCCAGGACGGGCCGCAAGTGCTGCTCGCTCTCGGGGAGTTCGTCGAGGTCGTCGGCCGTCGGGAACGGCATGCCCATCGCGTCGCCCATGGCCTGCATGTCGGCGCGGTAGTACGTGTAGTCGCCGACCATCCGGTACTCGGCGAGCACGCCCTCGTCGCCCGAGATCTTCATGCCCATGCCGGCGATGTCCTTCTCCCCGGACTCGGCCAACGGCTTCTTCGACTTGACCGACACATCGACACGCAGCCCGGTGAAGAACTCCGCCATCTCCGGCGGCACTTCCTCGCTGTCCTCGCCCATCAGCGCGACGAGGTCGTCCGGGTCGGCGTCGAGCCGCAGCCCGAAGGCCAGCGACTTCTGCTCGCCGAGCTGTTCGACGGCGCTGTCGACCTTCTGCCCCGCGGTGAGGTTCTGGACGGTGCCGCACGCGGCCACCGTGACGAGCACGGCCGCGGCGCAGCCGACCCCGGTGAAGGCGCGGCGCGCCAGGGGCGCCCCGGTGGCGGACGCGCGCTCCATGGACGTACGTACGACGGTCTTGCGCGTGGAAGTACGCATGGCGGTGATGGTGTTCCCCCCGTGATTCCGGCGTTCGCCGACACGGCGAACATTGTTGAGACACACGGGACGGACGGATGGTTGCGCGGCAGACGCATCCTTTCGGGCGTACGGTCGAAGACATGCGCATTGTCATCGCTGGAGGACATGGTCAGATCGCGCTGCGGCTGGAGCGTCTGCTCGCCGCGCGCGGCCACGAGGTCGCGGGGATCATCCGCCGCGCCGAACAGTCGGACGATCTGCGCGCGGCCGGTGCCGAACCGGTGCTGTGCGATCTGGAGTCGGCGTCGGTCGAGGAGGTCGCCGAGCATCTGCGGGGTGCGGACGCCGCCGTGTTCGCGGCGGGCGCCGGGCCGGGCAGCGGGGCGGCCCGCAAGGACACGGTCGACCGCGGGGCCGCGGTCCTGTTCGCCGACGCGGCGGTGCGGACGGGCGTACGCCGGCACGTCGTCGTCTCGTCCATGGGCGCGGACCCGGCGCACGAGGGCGACGAGATCTTCGACACCTATCAGCGGGCGAAGGGCGAGGCCGACGCGTACGTACGCGGTCTGGACGGTCTGGACTGGACGATCCTGCGCCCCGGCATGCTGACCGACGACGCCGGCACCGGCCTCGTACGGCTGGAGGCGTCCACGGGCCGCGGTCCGGTCCCCCGTGACGACGTGGCCGCGACGCTCGCCGAACTGCTGGACACCCCGGCCACCGCCGGTCTGACGCTGGAGCTGATCAGCGGTTCGACGCCGGTGTCCGTGGCCGTGAAGTCGGTGGCGGGCAACTGATCGAGCGCGCCGGACCGGGGGCCTCGCTTCAGAACAGCGGCAGCTGACCGGGGAAGTCGGGGACGACGAAGCCGTCGAGCGCGGGCTGGGCCGCCCCGATCCCGGCCGGCCTGCGCGACCCGGGACACGACACCAGGTCCCCGCGCGCCCCCGGCGGATCGTGCCGCGCGAACCGCCCCGCCACGACGGCGATCTCACGACGGCACTCGGGACAGTTTCTGCGACGTGATGACATGCGATCAGTGTCCGTCACGGCCCTCGCACACACGAAGAAGCCCCTTCCGGACTGTTCTCACAGTCCGGAAGGGGCTTCCCTCCACGTGGCGGCGCCAGGATTCGAACCTGGGTAGGCTAAGCCGACGGATTTACAGTCCGCTCCCATTGGCCACTCGGGCACACCGCCTGGGATTTGTCGTCCTTCGAACCGCTTTTCGGCGGCGCTCCGTGGCGACGACGTAAACGATACCTGATGCTCGGGGGTGCTCCGCCACCTGATTGATCAGTACTCGGAGGGGGCGGGGTGGCTAGGCTTGTCGCCCCCCGATACCTCGAATTCAAGGAGCCACAGGACATGGCCGACTCCAGTTTCGACATCGTCTCGAAGGTCGAGCGGCAGGAGGTCGACAACGCCCTCAACCAGGCCGCCAAGGAGATCTCGCAGCGCTACGACTTCAAGGGCGTCGGCGCCTCGATCTCGTGGTCCGGCGAGAAGATCCTGATGGAGGCGAACTCCGAGGACCGGGTGAAGGCCATCCTCGACGTCTTCCAGTCCAAGCTGATCAAGCGCGGGATCTCCCTGAAGTCGCTGGACGCGGGTGAGCCCCAGCTGTCCGGCAAGGAGTACAAGCTCTTCGCGTCGATCGAGGAGGGCATCTCCCAGGAGAACGCCAAGAAGGTGGCGAAGATCATTCGTGACGAGGGTCCCAAGGGCGTCAAGGCCCAGGTCCAGGGTGACGAGCTCCGCGTCAGTTCCAAGAGCCGTGACGACCTGCAGGCCGTCATCACCCTTCTCAAGGGCCAGGACTTCGACTTCGCGGTGCAGTTCGTCAACTACCGGTGATCGCCCGTAGGTAGAGCTCTACGAGACCTACGGGGTCTACGCGGCCTACGAGGCCCACGCGGAAGGGTGGGCGCCCGGCATCGGCCGGGTGCCCACCCTTCTTGTCTCTCGTCTCTCGGCTCTTCTCCGCTCAGCGGCGGGAGTGGCCGAACAGCAGGCGGTAGGCGATCAGCAGGACCAGGGAGCCGCCGATCGCGGCCGCCCAGGTGGCGCCGTCGTAGAACTGCTCGGAGATCGGGTGGTCCAGCCAGCGGGCGGAGATCCAGCCGCCGATGAACGCGCCCGCGACACCGATGAGGGTCGTGCCGATGAAGCCGCCCGGGTCGCGGCCCGGCAGCAGGAGTTTGGCGATGGCGCCGGCCAACAACCCCAGAACGATCCAGCCGATGATGCTCATGCCGTGAACCTGCCCTTTCGTGCTGTACCTGTGCTGTACCCGTGCTGTGTTTCCCCCACAGGGGCCGGGTGCCCGTTCGTCCTGCCTTGTTGTCCGGGAGGACGCCCGGGTGACGTCCGGTGGTTGCGGCGATCAGTAGGGTGCGGCGTATGACGCAGGCCGGATCGGGCGCTGAACTGCGCCGCACGCTCGGGGTCGGGGACGCCGTGGTCGTCGGGCTCGGGGCGATGGTCGGTGCGGGGATCTTCGCCGCGCTGGGCCCCGCGGCGCGCGCGGCCGGGTCGGGGCTGCTGCTCGGGCTCGGGGTCGCCGCCGTGGTCGCGTACTGCAACGCGATGTCGTCGGCGCGGCTGGCGGCCGTGTATCCGGCGTCGGGCGGCACCTATGTGTACGGGCGTGAGCGGCTCGGCGCCTTCTGGGGGTATCTGGCCGGCTGGTCGTTCGTCGTCGGCAAGACGGCCTCGTGCGCGGCGATGGCGCTCACCGTGGGGACGTATGTGTGGCCGGGGCAGGCGCACGCCGTGGCGGTGGCGGCCGTGGTGGCGCTGACGGCCGTGAACTACGGCGGCGTCCAGAAGTCGGCGTGGCTGACGCGGGCGATCGTGGCGGTGGTGCTGGCGGTCCTCGCCGCCGTGGTGGTCGTGTGTCTGGGGTCCGCGGAGGCGGACGCCGGGCGGCTGGACGTCGGGGTGTCGGGCGGTGCGGGCGGGGTGCTGCAGGCGGCCGGGCTGCTGTTCTTCGCGTTCGCCGGGTACGCGCGGATCGCGACGCTGGGTGAGGAGGTACGGGATCCGGCGCGCACCATCCCGCGTGCGATCCCGCTCGCGCTGGGGATCGCGCTGGTCGTGTACGCGGCCGTCGCCGTCGCGGCTCTGTCGGTGCTGGGCTCCGGTGGGCTGGGTGAGGCGTCCGCTCCGCTGGCCGACGCGGTGCGGGCGGCCGGGGCGCCGGGGCTGGTGCCCGTGGTGCGGGTGGGGGCGGCCGTGGCCGCGCTCGGGTCGCTGCTGGCGCTCATCCTGGGCGTCTCCCGCACGACCCTCGCCATGGCCCGCGACCGGCACCTCCCGGGCGCCCTGGCCGCCGTGCACCCGCGCTTCCGGGTACCGCACCGGGCGGAGCTGGCCGTCGGTGCCGTGGTCGCCGTGCTGGCCGCCACCGTCGACGTGCGGGGCGCGATCGGGTTCTCCTCGTTCGGAGTCCTCGCGTACTACGCGGTCGCCAACGCGTCGGCCTGGACGCTGAGTTCGGCGCCCGCCGCGCGCGTGGTGCCGGCGGTGGGTCTCGTCGGGTGCGTCGTGCTGGCGTTCGCGCTGCCCGCGACGTCGGTGGGCGTGGGCGCCGCCGTGCTGGGCGCGGGGGCGGCGGCGTACGGCGTACGGCGGTGGTGGGCGGGGCGGAGCGGCTGAGCGGGGGCGCTCGGTCGAGGCGTACGCCGCCGCTCCGGGTCCCGCGCTCCCGGCGTGCGGCCTGCTACCAGCGCTGCTGGGCGAACGGCTGGTCCGAGCGGACGATCTCGCGGCCCAGGGGCATCAGTGAGACCGGGACGAGCTTGAAGTTGGCGATGCCGAAGGGGATGCCGATGATCGTGACGCAGAGCACGAGGCCGGTGAAGATGTGCGTCAGCGCCAGCCACCAGCCCGCCAGGACCAGCCACAGGATGTTGCCGAGGCAGGAGGGCGCGCCCGCGTCACGGCGCTCGACGGCGCTGTACCCGAAGGGCCACAGGGCGTAGATCCCGATGCGGAACGCGGCGATGCCGAAGGGGATGCCGATGATCGTGATGCACAGAAGCAATCCCGCGAACAGGTAGCCGAGGAAGAGCCAGAAGCCGCTGAGGATCAGCCAGATGATGTTCAGAATGGTCTTCACTGCGGGCGACCTGCCATCTTCTCGAGTCGGGCGATGCGTTCTGCCATCGGCGGGTGTGTCGAGAACATCTTGGAGAATCCGCGGCCCGGCCGGAAGGGGTTGGCGATCATCATGTGGCTCGCGGTCTCGATCCGGGGCTCCGGGGGCAGCGGCAGCTGCTTGGTCCCTGTTTCCAGTTTGCGAAGGGCACTGGCGAGCGCAAGTGGATCGCCGGTGAGCTGGGCGCCGGAGGCGTCCGCCTCGTACTCCCGGGAGCGGCTGATCGCGAGCTGGATGAGGGACGCGGCGAGCGGGCCCAGGATCATGATCAGCAGCATGCCGAGGAGGCCGGGGCCGTCGTCGTCGTCCGAGCGGCCGATGGGGATCAGCCAGGCGAAGTTCACCAGGAACATGATCACGGAGGCGAGGGCGCCGGCGACCGACGAGATGAGGATGTCGCGGTTGTAGACGTGGCTCAGTTCGTGGCCGATGACACCGCGCAACTCGCGCTCGTCGAGGAGGCGCAGGATGCCGTCGGTGCAGCACACGGCCGCGTTGCGCGGGTTGCGGCCGGTCGCGAACGCGTTCGGGGCGTCCGTCGGCGAGATGTACAGGCGGGGCATCGGCTGGCGGGCCTGCATGGAGAGCTCGCGGACCATGCGGTACAGCGCCGGGGCCTCGAACTCGCTGACCGGGCGGGCGCGCATCGCGCGTAGAGCCAGCTTGTCGCTGTTCCAGTACGCGTACGCGTTCGTGCCGAGGGCGATGAAGACCGCGATGATCAGACCCGTACGGCCGAAGAGGCTTCCTATGACGATGATGAGTGCGGACAGTCCCCCGAGGAGTACGGCGGTCCTGAGCCCGTTGTGCCGGCGGTGCACGGTACGCCCTCCAAGTCGTGCGGCAGGGGAACCCTTTGCTTGCTGTTGCTGTTGACTCCACTTCTCAGTGGACCCTCCCGTACTGGTCAACGCCAGGCGGGGGGCACTAGTTCCCTTGTGCGCGCGGCCCGGCCGGAGGGCTCCGGAGGGCTGTCCGGGTGAGGAGAGCGTTCTAGAAGAGGCCGATGCCGGCGAAGCGCAGGACGAGCTGGGGTGCGCCGGACAGGACGACGCCGACGATCCCGGTGAGGGCGAGCGCGGCGGTGAGGGGCGCGGGCACGCGGTGCGGCTCGGTCGCGCCCTCGGGTGCGCGGAACAGCAGGGCCGTCCACTGGAGGTAGTAGAAGAGGGCGATCACGACGTTGACGGCCATGACGACGGCGAGCCAGCCGAGGCCCGCGTCGACGGCCGCCGCGAAGACGGTGACCTTGGCGAACAGGCCGATGATGCCGGGCGGCAGTCCGGCGAGGCAGAGCAGGAAGAAGGCCAGGAGCAGGGCGGAGAGCGGGCTGGACGCGTACAGGCCCCGGTAGTCGCTGACGCGGTTCAGGGTCTTCGTACGGCCGACGAGGGCGGCCACGGCGAAGGCGCCCAGGTTCACGGCCGCGTACATCAGGGCGTACGCCACGGTGGAGCCGATGGCCTTCTCGGCGTCGTCGGTGTTGTCGGCGTACGCGGCGGCCGCGATCGGCACCAGGAGGTAGCCCGCCTGGCCGACGGAGGACCAGGCGAGCAGCCGGACCGCGCTGTACGCGCGCGTGGAGCGCTGTTTGAGGGCGCCGAGGTTGCCGACGGTCATGGTGAGGGCGGCCAGGGCCGCGAGGGCGGGGCCCCAGACGTCGGCGTACGACGGGAGGGCGACGACGGTGACGAGGATCAGCCCGGAGAAGCCGACCGCCTTGCCGACTACCGAGAGGTAGGCGGCGACCGGCAGGGGGGCGCCGACGTAGGTGTCGGGGACCCAGAAGTGGAAGGGGACGGCGGCCGTCTTGAAGGCGAAGCCGATGAGGGTGAGGACGACGCCGGCCTGGGTGAGGGTGTGGAACTGGCCGTCGACGTTCTGGATCCGGTCGGCGATCTCGGTGAGGTAGAGGGTGCCCGTGGTGGCGTAGATGAAGCTGATGCCCAGGAGGCTGACGGCGGTGGCGGTGACGGACGACAGGAAGAACTTCAGGGCGGCTTCGGAGGACCGCTTGTCGCCGAGCCGGATGCCGACGAGGGCGAAGGCGGGCAGGGAGGCGACCTCCAGGGCGACGATGAGGGTCGCGAGGTCGCGGGAGGCGGGCAGGAGGGCGGCGCCGGCGGCGGACGACAGCAGCAGGAACCAGAACTCCCCCGCGGGCAGGGTCTTCTTCTCGTCGGTCAGGGCCGTCATCGACAGCAGGGCGGCGAGGAGGGCGCCGCCGAGGACGAGGAACTGGACGACGAGGGTGAAGCGGTCGGCGGTGTAGCTGCAGACGTCCGGGGCGCCGGTCAGGCAGAAGGTGGCGCGGTCGCCGTCCAGGAGGGGCACCAGGGCCAGCAGGGAGACGACCAGGCCCGCGACGGAGGCCCAGCCGAGCAGGGCCTTCTTCGTGTCGCCCACGAAGAGGTCGGCGACGAGGACGGCGAGGGCGACGACCGCCGCGATGGTGGGCGGCGCGATCGCGAGCCAGTCGACCGACTGGACGACGGACTCGGCCAGGTTCTGGGGCTGCGTCAGGGCCTGGTCCTGAAACGGCGGCTGGGCCAAGGGGCTCAACGGGTGCCTCCTGCGAGGAGCTGCTGCACGGCCGGGTCGGACAGGCCGAGGAGGGCCGCAGGCCAGAGGCCGGCGAGGACGGTGAGGGCGACGAGCGGGGTCCATGCCGCGAACTCGTACGCCTGTACGTCCGCGAGCCGCGGCCCCTCCCCCGGGTCCTGCGGGGCGGCGCCCATGCAGACGCGGCGGACCACGATCAGCAGGTACGCGGCGGTGAGGAGCGTGCCGAACGCGGCGATCGTCATGAAGGTGAGGAAGGCCGGGCGGCTGAGGCCCTCGGCGGGCTCGAACGCGCCGAACAGCGCCAGCATCTCGCCCCAGAACCCGGCGAGCCCCGGCAGCCCGAGCGAGGCGACGGCGGCGAAGGCGAGCAGGCCGCCGAGGCGCGGGGCCCTGCCGTAGAGGGCGGCGCCGGTCTCCCGGGCAAGGGTGTCGAGGTCGGTGGTGCCGGTGCGGTCCTTGAGGGCGCCGACCAGGAAGAACAGCAGGCCGGTGATGAGGCCGTGGGCGATGTTGGCGAACAGGGCGCCGTTCACGCCGGTCGGGGTCATCGTGGCGATGCCGAGGAGGACGAAGCCCATGTGGCCGACGGAGGAGTACGCGATGAGGCGCTTGAGGTCGCCCTTCGCGCCCTGCCTGGCGAGGGCGAGGCAGGCGAGGGAACCGTAGATGATGCCGACGACCGCGAAGGCGGCGAGGTAGGGCGCGAAAACGCGGAACCCGTCCGGGGTGATCGGCAGCAGGATGCGGACGAACCCGTAGGTGCCCATCTTCAGCAGGACACCGGCCAGCAGGACCGAGCCGACGGTCGGGGCGGCGGTGTGGGCGTCCGGCAGCCAGCTGTGCAGCGGCCACATCGGGGTCTTCACGGCGAGCCCGATGCCGATCGACAAAGCGGCGATGACCTGCACGGATGTGGTGAGGGCGGGGTGATTGTCAGTGGCGAGTGCCACCATGTCGAATGTGCCCGCCTTGATTCCGATCAGGAGCAGGCCCAGCAGCATGACCACGGAACCGAGCAGGGTGTAGAGGATGAACTTCCAGGCGGCTTGTGTGCGTTGCTCACCGCCCCAGCGGGCGATGAGGAAGTACATCGGGATGAGCACCATCTCGAACGCGAGGAAGAACAGCAGCAGATCTAGGACGGCGAAGGTCGCGAGGGTGCCGGACTCCAGGACGAGCAGCAGGGCGACGAAGGCCTTCGGGGACGGGCCCGTGGGCATCTTGAAGTAGGAGTAGAGCGCGCAGAGGAAGGTCAGCAGCGCGGTCAGGACCAGAAGGGGGAGGGAGATGCCGTCGATGCCGAGGTGGATGCGCACGTCGAGTGCCGGGATCCAGCTGATGTCCGTGCCGGCCTGCATCTTCGACGGCTGGTCGTGGTCGAAGCCGAGCGCGAGGACGATCGCGGCGATGAGCACCACGCCGGTCACGGTGATCCCGTGGCGGAGCACGCCCTGCTCGGGTGACTTCCCCTTCAGCCCGGGCGGGGCCGGCAGGAGAGCGGCGGCGGCGCCGATGAGCGGGCCGACGACGATCAACGCCAGAAGGACCTGCATCACGGACTCGTTGATATCGATCACGCCTGCTCACGCTCCCGTGGCGACGACGAGGGCGGCGACCACCAGGACGACGGTGCCGGCGAGCAGCGCGCTCACATAGGTCTGGACGTTGCCGGTCTGGGCCTTGCGTACGGCCGCGCCCAGCAGGCGGGGCAGGGCGCCCGCGCCGCTCACGTAGGTGTCGACGACCTCGCGGTCGAGGAACCGGACGAGACTGGCGCCGGCCTGGACCGGGCGGACGAAGAGGGCCGAGTACACGGCGTCCAGGTGGAAGCCGGCGGCGGCGTGGCGGTGCAGCGGGCCGAGCAGGAGGCGGCCCGGGTCCGCCGGGTCGGGTGCCGAGGCCACGTCCCCGTAGGCGGGGGTGTGGCTGGCGATGGCCTCCGCCTCGACCGTGGCGGCGTCCGCCTCGGGGTGGGCCGCGACCGCGCCCAACGGGACGCGGGCCGCCTTGGCTCGCGCCGACCGCCAGGCCGCGTACGTCACCAGGGCTCCGATCAGGGCGGCGCCCGTGCCGAGGACGGACGTGGTGAGGGTGGGGGCCAGGTCGTCGCCGTCGAACCAGTCGGGGAGCCTGCCGTAGGCGAGCGCGCCGAAGGCGAGGGAGGGCACGGCGAGCACCCACAGCACCACGGTCATCGTGCTCGGCTGACGGCCGTGGTCGGGTGCCTCGGTGCCCTCGCCGTGGAAGGCGAGGAGCCACAGACGGGCGGCGTACGCGGCGGTGAGCAGAGCCGTGAGGACGCCGGCGACGAGGACGGTCCAGCTGGCGGCGCCGGGGACGGGCTGGGCGTGGCCGGTGGCGGCGTGCTCGGCGGCTCCGAGGACGGACTCCTTGGAGAAGAAGCCGCTGAAGGGCGGGATCGCGGCGAGGGCGAGCAGCGCCACGGTCATCGTCCAGAAGGCGTCGGGGACGCGGGCGCGCAGATGGCTCATGCGGGACATGGCGGCCAGGGAGTTGGTGCCGGCGGCGTGGATGATCACGCCGGCCGCGAGGAACAGCAGCGCCTTGAAGGCGCCGTGGGAGATGAGGTGGAAGACGGCGGCACCGCTGTCGCCGACGGCGAGGGCGCCGGTCATGTAGCCGAGCTGGCCGATCGTCGAGTAGGCGAGGACGCGCTTGATGTCGTCCTGGGCGAGCGCGGCGAGGCCCGAGCCGACCATGGTGATCGCGGCCATGACGGCGAGGACGAGCAGGGCCGCCGAGGAGGCGGCGAAGACCGGGAGGAGGCGGGCGACGAAGTAGACACCGGCGGCGACCATCGTCGCGGCGTGGATCAGCGCGGAGACGGGCGTGGGGCCCGCCATCGCGTCGGGGAGCCAGGTGTGCAGGGGGAACTGTGCGGACTTGCCGGCGACTCCGGCGAGGAGGAGCAGGGCGATCAGCGTGGGGTGGTCCAGGCCGCCTTCGGCGACTGTGGCCAGGATCCGGGTGATGCGGAAGGACCCGGCGTCCGTGGCGAGGGCGAACAGACCGATCAGGAAGGGGACGTCGCCGAGCTTGGTGACCAGGAAGGCCTTCAGGGAGGCGGCGCGGGCCTCCGGGGTCTCCCAGTAGTGGCCGACCAGGAAGTACGAGCAGATGCCCATGATCTCCCAGCCGACCAGGAGCACCATCAGATCGCCGGAGTAGACGACGAGGAGCATCGCGGAGGTGAAGAGGGAGACGAGGGCGGCGTACGAGGGGTAGCGCGGGTCGTCGCGCAGATAGCCCGTCGAGTAGACCTGCACACAGGTGGCGACCAGGCTGACCAGGACGGCGACGAGGGCGGCGAAGCCGTCGATGTGCAGGGCGAGTTCGATCGGGACCGAGCCGGTCGGGGTGAGCTGGGTGGCCGCGTCCACGGCAGCGTCGCCGCCCTGGCGTACGGCGACCACGGCGGCCAGGGCGAAGGCCGTGAGGGTCGGCAGTACGGCGAGGGGGCGGACGAAGCCGGGGGCTGTGCGGCCGAGGAGCAGGCCGGCGGCGGCGCCGAGGAACGGGAGGAGGGGGACGAGGACGGCGAGGGTGGTCGTGGTCACGCGGTGGCCTCAGCCTTCTCGCTCCGCTCGGGTCGGCCGGACCCCTGGGCCGCGTCGGGGTCTTCGGCACCGTCGGTCCCGGTCTCGTGGCCCTCGGCGGTGTCGCGGAGCTTGTCGATGTCTGCGGTGCCCCGGTTGCGGTGGACGGCCAGGACGATCGCCAGGCCGATGCCGATCTCGGCGGCGGCGATGGTGATCGTGAACAGGGTCAGGGCCTGGCCTGAGTGCAGGGTCTCCTCGGCGGCCTTGCTCAGCCAGACGTCGAAGGCGACGAGGTTGAGGTTGACGGCGTTGAGCATCAGCTCGACGGACATCAGGACGAGGATCGCGTTGCGGCGGGCGAGGACGCCGTACAGGCCCGTGCAGAAGAGGAGGGAGGAGAGCACGACGGGATAGGCGAGGTGCATCAGCGGACGCCTCCCTTGGCCGGCTTGGGTTCCTTGTCCGGCTGGGGTGCGGTGGCTGCCTCGTCGTTCGGCTTGGTGCTCGGCTTGGTGTTCGCCTCGGCGTCCGGCTCGGCGTTCGGCTTGGCCTTGCGGGAGAGGACGATCGCGCCGACCAGGGCCGCCAGGAGGAGGACGGAGAGGGCCTCGAAGGGGAGGACCCAGTTCTGGAAGAGGCTCTCGCCGGTGGCCTTCGTGGAGCCGGCGGCGGGACCGTCCAGGTCGATCCAGGTGGTGCGGAAGGCGTCGACGACGACCCAGACGAGGGCGGCGGCCGAGGCGAGGGCCACGGTGAGGGCGGCCCAGCGGTTGCCGGAGTCGGCGTCCGGGGAGCGGCCGATGGGGGCCTTGGTGAGCATCAGGCCGAAGAGGAGGAGGACGACGACGGAACCGACGTAGATGAGGACCTGCACCCAGGCGATGAACTCGGCGGTGAGCAGGAGGTACTCGACGGCGAGCCCGCCGAGCGCCACCACCAGCCACAGGGCGGCGTGCACGAGCTGCCGGGTGGTGACGGTGACGATCGCGGCGCCGAAGGTGACCAGACCGACGAGGAGGAAGGCGATCTCGACGCCGGTCGGGGAGAGGAAGCCTTGGGGTGCCTGGGCGAGGAGGGTGTGCGGTGCCTGGGTGAGGACGTCGTGGGGTGTCTGGGTGAGGAGGTCGTGGGGTGTCTGGGTGAGGAGGTCGTGGGGTGCCTGGGTGAGGGTCATGAGTCCGCTCCCTCCTCTGGTTCGTCCGGCTCGGCCTGCTGGGTGGCCGCGAGCTTCTCGGCGGTCTTGCGGGCGGCGGCCAGTTCCTTGGGTTCCTCGGCCGAGGGGTCGAGGGCCGGTGGGGCGGGGACGGTCCACATCCACTCGCGGAGCTTGTCGCGCTCGTGGGTGAGTTCGTGGATGTCGGTCTCGGCGTACTCGAACTCCGGGGACCAGAAGAGGGCGTCGAAGGGGCAGACCTCGATGCAGATACCGCAGTACATGCAGAGGGAGAAGTCGATGGCGAAGCGGTCGAGGACGTTGCGGCTGCGCTCGCGGCCGCCGGGGACGGCGGGCGGGACGGTCTCCTTGTGGGAGTCGATGTAGATGCACCAGTCCGGGCACTCGCGGGCGCACAGCATGCAGACCGTGCAGTTCTCCTCGAACAGCCCGATGACGCCTCGGGTGCGGGGCGGGAGTTCGGGCTGGACGTCCGGGTACTGCGCGGTGACGGTCTTCCGCGTCATCGTGCGGAGGGTGACGGCCAGGCCTTTGGCGAGGCCACTGCCGGGGATGGGGGCCATGGTTACCGGATCACCACCTTGACGATGCCGGTGAGGGCGATCTGGGCGAGGGAGAGGGGGACGAGGAGGGTCCAGGAGAGCTTCTGGAGCTGGTCCTCGCGCAGACGGGGGTAGGTCACGCGGAGCCAGATGACGACGAAGGCGAGGGCGGCGGTCTTCAGGAGGGTCCAGACCCAGCCGAGGCCGTCGGCGCCCCACGGGCCGTGCCAGCCGCCGAGGAAGAGGACGGTGGTCAGGCCGCACAGGACGACGATGCCGGCGTACTCGGCGAGGAGGAACAGGGCGAAGCGGAGGCCGGTGTACTCGGTGTACGCGCCGAAGATGATCTCCGAGTCGGCGACGGGCATGTCGAAGGGCGGGCGCTGGAGTTCGGCGAGGCCGGCGACGAAGAAGACGATCGCGCCGACGATCTGCCAGGGGAGCCACCACCACTCGAAGGCGTCCACGATGCCGACGAGCGAGACCGTGCCGGCCGCCATCGCCACGGAGGCGGCGGTGAGCAGCATCGGGAGTTCGTAGGCGAGGAGCTGGGCGGCGGTGCGGAGGCCGCCGAGGAGGGAGAACTTGTTCGCGGATGCCCAGCCGGCCATGAGCGAGCCGAGGACGCCTACGCCCATCACGGCGAGGACGAAGAAGATGCCCGCGTCGATGACCTCGCCCACGGCGCCCTCGCCGGGGCCGATGGGGATGGCGAGGAGGACGAGGAGGTACGGGAGGAGGGCCACGGCCGGGGCCATCTGGAAGACCCGGCGGTCGGCTCCCGCCGGGACGATGTCTTCCTTCTGGGCGAACTTGACGCCGTCGGCGACGAGTTGGGCCCAGCCGTGGAAGCCGCCGGCGTACATGGGGCCGAGGCGGCCCTGCATGTGGGCCATCACCTTGTGTTCGGTCTGACCGATGATCAAGGGGAAGGTCAGGAAGACGACGAACACGATGAGGAGTCGCAGGGCGACGTCCAGAGCGTCGTTCACTGCGAGCCTCCCGTGGGGGGTTGGGGGGTGGTGTTGGGGTTGGGGTTGGGCGGGTCTTCGGGGGTGTGTTCTTCGGCGGGGCCGCCGGGGTCGTCGGACGTGGAGTCGCCGGGGGCCTTGGGGGGAGGGGTCTCGTCCGGGGGCTGGGGCGAGGGTGTGCCGGGTGACTCGGGGTGCTGCGGTGGGGTGCCTGGGGTGGGGGTGCGGTCGTCGGTGGGGGCGGAGTCGGAGTCGGAGTCGGTCTGTGCGCCCGCGCCCGCGTCGGAGTCGGAGTCGGAGTCGGGCTGGGCATCGACGCCGGGTTTGGCATCGGACTCGGGCTTGGCGTCGCCGTCGGCGTCGGTCGGATCGGGTTCTGTCGATGCGCCGGGGGCGGCATCCGGCCCGGGGGCTTCAGGGGTGGTGGGGCGCTCCGGCTCGGGCTTGGGGGCGGGCTCGGCCTTCGGCTGGGGCGCGCGCTCGGGCTCGGGCTCGTCGAACGCCGGGCGGGCGTGGTGCCAGGGCGCGTCCGTGCTGCGGGTGGCGGGGCGGGGCCGAGCCGGGGGCTCGCCGGTGCCTGAGGTGTCGGCGGGCTCGCGCTGGCTCGCCGAGCCTCCGGATGCGCTGCGGGCGCGGCGCGGTCCGGCGGGAGGCGTCCGCTCGGGTCGAGCGGTTCGCTCAGCGGCAGCCGTGCGCTGGTCGGAGGGCGACTGCTGCTCGGAGGGCGACTGCTGCTCTGAGGTACCGGCCTGCTCTCCAGGCGTGGCGTGCTCGTGAGAAGCGGGCTGCTCCCCGGCAGCGGTCTGGGATTCCGGGGCGGAGGCCTCGGGCGGGGAAGGCTCAGCCGGAGGCTGGGGACGTTGGGTGGCCGAGCCCTCGCTCGCGGTGCGGGTGCGGCGCGGCGGCGTGGGGCCCGCGCTCGTGTCGGGGGCCGGGCCGGCAGCCGTCTGGCTCGCCGAACCCTCGGCCGCCGTACGGGCGCGGCGCGGGGATGCCGGGGCGTCGGACGGGGCGCTACCGGTCGTCGACTGGCTGGCCGAGCCTTCGGCCGCCGTACGGGCGCGGCGCGGGGACGCCGGGGCGTCGGAGGGAGCGCTATCGGTCGTCGACTGGCTGGCTGAGCCCTCGCTCGCGGTGCGGGTGCGGCGCGGCGGCGTAGGGCCGGGACCCGCGTCAGGGGCCGGGTCGGCAGCCGTCTGGCTTGCCGAGCCCTCGGCCGACGTACGGGCGCGGCGCGGGGATGCCGGGGCGTCGGACGGGGCGCTACCGGTGGTCGTCTGGCTGGCCGAGCCCTCGCTCGCTGTGCGGGCCCGGCGCGGGGACGCCGGGGCTTCGGCGGTCGGCGGCTGGGTGGCTGGGCCTTCGGCGGGTGTGCGTGGTCGGCGTGCCGGGCGGTCGCCTGGGGTGCGGGCCGCTGTGGCTCGGGGTGGGCGGGAGGGGGCCGGGGGGAGTTGGCCCTTGAGGGGGCCCCATTCGTTGGGGTCGGGGACGCCGGGCGGGAGCATCTGGCGGCGTTTGGGGGCGCCGTGCTCGGACTCTCCGGGTTCCTTCGCGCCGGGCCAGGCCTTGGCGACGCGGGCGGCGAGGACGAAGTCCTTGCGGAGGGGGTGGCCCTCGAAGTTCTCGGGGAGGAGGAGGTGGTCCAGGGCGGGGTGGCCCTCGAAGCGGACGCCGAACATTTCGTGGGTCTCGCGTTCGTGCCAGGCCGCGCCGGCGTAGATGTCGACGGCGGTGGGCAGGACCGGGGAATCGTGGGGGACCGTCGTGCGGACGAGGAGGCGTCGGACGGGGGCCAGGGCCACCACGTGGGCCGACACCCGGAAACCCGTGCCCGGCTCGTCGACCGCGCTCAGCCAGTCGAAATAGGTGCAGCCCAGCGTGGAGCGGGCCGTGCGCAGCGCCTCGGTCCAGGATGCGGACGGGACGTCCACGGTGAGGACCTCGTACGACTCCTCGGCCGTGGCCTCGGGGCCGAAGAGCTCCTCGGCGGGGGCGGGCAGCCAGCCGGTCACCTGTCCCCCTTCTCGGTCTTCTCAGCCTTCTCCGTCGTCCCGGTCTTCTCCGTCGTCCCGGTCTTCTCGGTCTGGTCGGTTTCGGTGCCGCCGCCGGTCGCCGGTGCCGGGGGTTTCACCAGGTCGCTCCGCAGGGCCGTCGTGGACGGGCGCGCGCCCGCCGTTGCCGTACCGGCGGGGCCGTTGCCGTAGCGCTCCCCCAGGGACTCGCGGGCGATCTTCTCCTGGAGTTTCAGGATGCCCTGGAGGAGGGCCTCCGGGCGGGGCGGGCAGCCGGGGACGTAGACGTCGACGGGGATGATCTGGTCGACGCCCTTGGTGACGGAGTAGGAGTCCCAGTAGGGGCCGCCGCAGTTGCTGCACGCGCCGAAGGAGATGACGTACTTCGGCTCGGGCATCTGTTCGTAGAGGCGCTTCACCGCCGGGGCCATCTTGTCCGTGACCGTGCCCGAGACGACCATGAGGTCCGCCTGGCGCGGGCCGGGGGCGAAGGGGATCACGCCGAGGCGGATGAAGTCGTGGCGGGCCATGGACGCGGCGATGAACTCGATCGCGCAGCAGGCGAGGCCGAAGTTGAAGACCCAGAGGGAGTAGCGGCGGCCCCAGTTGAGGATCACCTTCATCGGCTCGGGGGCGAGGCGGGCGAGGGCGCCCAGCCGTTTCGGCTCCGGGAGGAGGACGGGCCCCGGGGTGCCTGCCCCCGCGGCGCCCGGCTCCGCCGCGTTCGCTTCCGGTGCGTTCGCTTCCGGTGCGTTCGTTTCCGGTGCGTTCGTTTCTGGCGTCACGTCCATGCCAGGACGCCCTTCTTGTAGGCGTAGAGCAGGCCCACGGCGAGGAAACCGAGGAAGACGAACATCTCGACCAGGGTCGTCGCGCCGTAGCCGGGGTCGGCGAAGACCGTCGCCCAGGGGAAGAGGAAGATCGAGTCGATGGCGAAGATGACGTAGAGGAAGGCGTAGACGTAGTAGCGGACCTGGGTGTGGGCCCAGCCCTCGCCGACGGGGTCGACGCCGCACTCGTACGTCAGGAGCTTCTCGCGGGTGGGAACCTCGGGTCGCAGCAGCCGTCCCGCGCCGAAGGCGACGGCGACGAAGAGCACGCCCACGGCGGCGAGCAGTCCGACCACCGAGTAGGACTGGAAGTAGTCCGCCGCTACGACGACGGTCGGCTCCGCCGCTACGGCGACGGTCGGTTCCGGCACGTCCGTCCCTCGCTCCCTGGCCTGGCGATTCGTACGTACGTGATGCGGAGACGCCGTACGTACTTCGCTGTTCGACGATCTGTACGCACGGGAGTCTAGGCCCTGCTAAAGAGACCGTAAGCAGCCCGTCACAGGACGGCACTCCCGAGTGCCGGCTGGGACGGGCCGAGACGCGGCACAGGACATGGTTCGGGGAGAGGGGTCGGGATGGGGCGGGACGGGGCGGGGTGGGGTTTTCCCCAGGACGGGCGGGGCGGTCCGCCTCATGGCGCGGGGCGGGGGCGGGCGGGCACGCTGGTGGGCATGACCGAACCCCTCTCCTTTCCGACCGGCTCCGGGCGGCCGTACGGTCGTCCCCTGCCCGCCAGTCAGACGCCCTCCGAACCGCTGCCGCCCGCGCGGTTCGCGTTCGGGGCGCAGACATGGCGGGAGATCGCGTATCTGCTGGCGAATCTGCCGCTCGCGCTGTTCGGGTTCGTGTACGTGATGACGGTGCTGTCCACGAGTGCCTTCCTGACGTTGACGGTGATCGGCTTCCCGCTGCTCGCCGCCGCGCTGATGGGGGCCCGGCTGCTGGGGCGGCTGGAGCGGATGCGGGCGCGGGCGCTGCTGCGGGTGCGGGTGGACGAGCCGAGTCCGCTGCCGTTCCGCAGGAGCGGGCGGCGGGCCGACGAGGGGTTCTTCGCGCAGATCTGGATGAGCGTGAAGGATCCCGTCGGCTGGCGTTCGATGCTGTACGAGCTGATCCGGATGCCGTGGGGCATCGCGACGTTCGTCATCACTCTCACGGGGCTGTTCGTGGCGTGGCCGGTGCTGCCGTACATCGTGCGGGGGCTGACGAACGTGGACCGGGTGATGGTGCGGTCGCTGTTGTCGCCGTCCGATGAACTGGAACGGCGGATCGCCGAACTGGAGTCCGATCGCGGGGTCGTCGTCGACACCGCCGCCGCCGATCTGCGGCGGATCGAGCGGGATCTGCACGACGGGGCGCAGGCCCGGCTGGTGAATCTGGCGATGGGGCTCGGGCTCGCCAAGGAGAAGCTGCTGGAGGATCCCGACGCGGCGGCCTCGATGGTGGACGAGGCGCACGGTGAGGTGAAGCTGGCCCTTCAGGAGCTGCGGGACCTGGCTCGGGGGATCCATCCGGCGGTGCTGACGGACCGGGGGCTCGACGCGGCGCTGTCTTCGGTGGCCACGCGGTGCACCGCGCCGGTGAAGGTGACCGTCGATCTGGCGGAGCGGCCTGCCGCCGCGATCGAGGGGATCGCGTACTTCACGGTCTCCGAACTGCTGCAGAACATCAGCAAGCACAGCGGGGCGAAGACGGCCTCGGTGGATGTCTGGCGGTCCGACGACCGACTGCTGATCCAGGTGTGGGACGACGGGCGTGGGGGTGCGCGGCTCGACGGGGGGAGCGGGATAGCGGGGCTCGCGGAGCGGCTCGGGGCGGTGGACGGGTTGTTCGTGATCGAGTCGCCGGTGGGTGGGCCCACGACCGTTACGGCGGAGTTGCCCTGGCGGGGGCGGTAGCGCGCGGCGGTTTGGAGGGGCGCCTACTCGTCGTGGGTGCCCCTTCGTCGTGGGCGGGTGCGGGTCCGGTGGGGCTTCTCGCGCAGTTCCCCGCGCCCCTGAGAAGCCGGGGCTGCGCCCCGTGCTTCTCAGGGGCGC